>NZ_JAVTSS010000002.1:1274323-1592904 GCF_032678705.1 Pedobacter frigiditerrae
AATTTTTATGTATGGAGAGGAAACGGATTTATGCAGAAGATTAATAGATGGGGGGTATAAAACAGTATTCTACCCAATGGTAAATATCTATCATCATTTTGAAAAAGGTTCACATAAATCTTGGCGCCTAACGAAGATAGGTATGCAATCGGCTATTTATTATTTTAACAAATGGGGCTGGTTTTTTGACAAACGTAGGAAAGAGATTAATAAGGATGCATTGAAAAATCTTGTTACACGATGACAACACTATTAACAGGCGCTTCTGGGTTTCTAGGAAAATATATCTTTGCTGAACTTTCTAGCTTTAGCGAGGTCATTACACTTTCTAGAAACGGATCAGTTATAAATACAGATTTGACGAAGAAAGTACCTGACTTGCCCGAGCTTGATTTAGTAATACACGCTGCAGGCAAAGCACACGTTATGCCAAAAAATGCTGTCGAGAAAAAGCAATTTTTTGATGTTAACCTAACTGGCACTAATAATTTGTTAAAAGGATTAGAAAGGTCTGGCTTCTTGCCGCATACATTTGTATTGATAAGTACCGTAGCCGTTTATGGGCTTGATACTGGACATTTGGTAGATGAAAGTGCTAAGCTGGAAGCTAAGGATCCGTATGGACAAAGTAAGATACAAGCAGAGCAATTGGTATTAGATTGGTGTAAGGCGAATAATGTTATAGTTAGTATATTAAGGCTACCTCTTTTAGTAGGTGAAAATCCGCCGGGTAATTTAGGTGCGATGATAAATGGGATTAAGCACGGTTATTATTTTAATATTGCTGGTGGCAAAGCAAAAAAGAGTATGGTATTTGCTTCAGATGTTGCCAAACTGATTCCAATGGTGGCTGAAATAGGTGGGGTGTATAACGTTACTGATGGATATCACCCATCATTCTTTGAGATCGCCGAAGTTATAGCAAAGCAATTAGATAAAAAAAAGCCGCTTAACATTCCTTTGTGGCTAGCAAGAACTGTTGCAATCTTTGGCAATCTAATCGGGAATAAAGCACCTATAAATAGCCATAAGTTAAACAAAATCACATCTGAATTAACCTTTGATGATAGAAAAATCAGAAGTGTTGTAAACTGGAAACCTCATTCAGTAGCTACCAACTTTAAAGTCAAATAAAACCATCCTCCAGTGCCGGTTGGATTTAATAATATATGATTACCCGTTCACACTCTTTTATGCTATGATGTCGCTTCTACCTTCATTAATTACATTGATCGTCTTGTTTCTGTTAACGCTTATCTATTTTAAGGTAGCAGAACGTTATAACATTACCGACAAGCCGAATGCCCGTAGCTCCCATACGTCTATTACATTAAGAGGCGGGGGTGTTGTCTTTTGCCTAGCTGGCCTGTTGTTTTATGCGCTCTCAGGTTTCCAGTATTCTTTTTTCATCGTAGGATTATTTTCAATCTCGACTATTAGTTTTTTAGACGACATTCTGACTTTAAATAATAAAATTAGGCTCGCTGTCCATTTATTTGCTGTGACCCTTCTTTTTTGTCAATGGGATTTACTTCAAACTGAATGGTACTGGCTTATCTTGGCCGGTATTATAATTATTGGGATAATCAATGCCTACAATTTTATGGATGGTATTAATGGGATGACGGGGTGTTACAGTCTTATTGCGCTCGTTAGCCTTTATTATATCAATAACGAAGTTGTGAGTTTTACCGCTAATGATTTATTGATCATAATAGGGCTTTCTCTCTTGGTTTTTAACTTCTTTAATTTCAGAAAAAAAGCTAAATGTTTTGCAGGGGATGTAGGTAGTGTTTCCATCGCTTTTATTGTTGTCTTTCTGCTTGGGCAACTTATTTTTAAAACGGGAAATTTGGCTTACATCCTTCTATTACTGATTTATGGATTAGATACGGCTGTTACCATTGCCTTTAGGCTTTTCAGAAAGGAAAATATCTTCGAAGCCCACAGAAGTCATTTTTACCAATATTTAGTAAATGAAAAAAAGTTGTCCCATTTATTTGTAGCAGCAGTGTATGGTCTGTTACAATTATCTGTAAACTCTCTTTTAATCATCGCATTACCTAGCAGTTTTTCCCAAATAATTGGTATAATACTGATAGCGGCTGCCTTGTTTATAGGATTGAGGTTTTTGGTAGAAGGAAAGGATACGCTACTAAAAGCCAGTAACTCTAATCTGTAATAGAAAATTAATGCTTATCTTTACAGCAATGCTCTTTTTTTACATTTATCAGGTCGTATTAGAAAAAAGCTCCTAAAATTTTGATTAATAAGACTTTTATCTGGCTTAACGCGTCATACCAGCCTAATTTTTAACTTATACAGGCGAGAATTACGATGGTAAAAATAAATTTGGAGGTCACTCTTCAATAAATTAGCTATTTTAATGAGAAGATCAGTAAACATCCCTTTACTATTGACAAGTATATTAAATGAAGTCCCTTTTGTCAGAATTTTAAGCTCCCAATGAAGTTAGCCGTATCCATAGTCCTTTTTCATAATGGTGAAGAGCTTCTCGAAGCAATTCAATCGGTCTTAAATTCCGAAATTGAACTCAAACTCTACCTGATCGATAATTCTAAGACAGACAAACTCAAGAAACTGGCTAACGACTCCCGGATCAGCTATACATTTAATAATAAAAATTTAGGCTATGGTACAGCGCATAATATGGCGTTGCAACAATCTATAAAAGATAATATCAACTATCACATCGTGATGAACCCCGATATTAGTTTTAAGAAAGGAACCCTCGAAAAGATGGTAGCTTACTTAGAACAAAATCCAGATGTAGGCTCTCTAATGCCAAAAATACATTATCGTGATGGAAGCATCCAACGGTTATGTAGATTGTTACCCACTCCATTTGATTTGATTGGGAGAAGATTTTTAAGCAAAACCGAATGGGCATCGAAACAAAATAAGCGATATGAGTTGCATGATTTTGATTATAATACCATTTTAAACACTCCTTGTTTGTCTGGCTGTTTCATGTTCATGAGAACTGATGTTTTAAAGGAAATAGGATTATTCGACGAGCGATTTTTTGTTTACCTAGAAGACTACGACCTAAGTAGACGGATCAACCAACATGCTAAAACCTTATTCTTTCCTGAGGTGAGCATTTTACACGGGTACGTACAAGGTTCCTATAAAGAGTTGAATTTGTTGGGACTGCACATCCACTCTGCTATTAAATATTTTAACAAGTGGGGTTGGTTAGTAGATAGGGAAAGAAATAGGTTGAACCAAGAAGTTTTAGAGACTATTCAGCAATCACCTTGAGAAAAAAGGCCAGCATCATATTTTTTATGCGTGTTGTTAGATTGGGTTTTGCCATTCTAAATCTTTCCGTTGCTGCAAAGTATTTTGGTGTAAGCTTAGATCGCGATATTTGGTTGTTGGCAATGAATGCCATTATCATATTAGATGTAGCGATTTGGGCGCCCTTAAATGATACATTTAGAGCAAAGTTCCTCTTTACAAAAGAAGAAAAAGGGATACAAGTTGCCTTAGAGCAGACCAAATCATTGCTGTTACTGGTCAATTTAGTGACACTATTGGTGGTCATTTTAATTATGCTTTTTCCTGAATTATTGGCTAAAATATTGGCGCCAAGCTTCGAAGCAAAAAAGCTAGCGCCCTTAATATTTATGATCCGCCTACTCGCACCAACATTTTTATTAAATCAAGTAACTAAAATCTTCACCAGTATTCTAAACACCTATCAATCATTTATTGTGCCCGAGGTAGCAGGGCTCATTAGCCAAATGTGCACGTTAGTGGTGATCATCATTTTTGCACCAAAAATGGGGATCTTGTCGTTAGCAATAGCTTATTATTTAGGTTTCGGCTTATTGTTAGTCCTGCTAATCTTACAGATGATAAAACATAAAATCAATTTATTTGACCGTCTTTTCGAGGCACAGCTCAAGGCTGCCCTACCATTTTTTGCCTTTTCCCTTCCCTTTTTTATACCGCATTTTGTGTCACAGGTTAACCTGGTTGTAGAGAAATCATTAGCTTCATCATCTGCGGAAGGAATGGTGTCTGTTTTAGATTATGCTAGAAAGTTTATAGACATCCCATTAGATGTATTGATCGGTATTTTAACTACCATGCTTGTTCCAGTGCTCAGTGCTCATTTTACGCAAAAAATTAAGGCAGGTTTTTTAACTGATTTCCTGAAGATCTATCAATTTGGATTATTAATCATCGCCATCGTGATAGGGGTATTCACTGGGTGTGCTGGTGCCATTGTCGATTTTTTATACCATAAGGGAAACGTTGAGACAACACACCTACAGCAAATCAGTAAGCTGACCATGTTTTACAGCTGGTCTGCATTCGGCGTCTTTTTGTATCATATTTACGGTTTGTCATTGTTAACCGTGAAAAAAGGCAAACTATTTGCATTATATGGTACAGTGGCTCAACTGTTAATGATTGGGTTGAATCTATATCTTTTTAAAGATTACGGGGTGTATGTTTTTCCCTTGTCTTTGGGCGCTTCACATTTTATTGCCGCGGCAATCATGGCTTTTCATTTTCCGCTAAAAAATAGGCTATTGCTGATGGTTAGCATCAAGTATAGTACCTTGATTTTTATGCTGGCCCTTCTCATGTACTTTTTCAATAAATATATGGTCTTCCCTGAGGCGGCGATTTTTACCATCATCTTAAATATCGTGATAATAAGCCTTATATTAGTAACGGCTATATTTATCGCGAAGTTTGAGGAGCGCAAGATCATTCAAAAATATTTTAAAAAGTTATTTGCCTAGCAAAAATTCAAAACCAATTTATGGATTTGTCATTTATTATTGTAAACTACAATACCACAGCGCTCACCATCGCCTGTATACAATCAATTTATGCACATACCAAGATAAATTCATTTGAAGTTATTCTTATAGATAACGCTTCCTCCACTCCTTCCATTCATGAGGTACTATTGTCCTATCCAAAAGTAATCCTGATCACCAATAAAACTAATGTTGGCTTTGGACGAGCAAATAACCAAGGTATTGAAATTGCAAAGGGTAAGTATGTGTTTTTGTTAAATTCCGATACCGAATTGACCAGTGATGCCGCACACACATTTTTTAACTATATGGAGGCGTTTGAAAATAAAAAAGTAGCTTGCTGTGGTGCAGAACTTGTTAACAAGAACGGATTTAAACAGGTGTCTTACGGTAATTTTCCGAGCTTAACAGAAGCAATTTTTATGTTGGGTTTACATCTGGTTTTTAAAAAAATTTTTGAAGCCCATCTCAATAGCGGAGTGATTATCCATTTTGAAGATATAAGGGAGGTAGATTTTATTTCTGGTGCAGACTTGTTTATCAGAAAGTCAATATTAGATGATTTAGGAGGCTTTAACCCAGATTTTTTTCTTTACTTTGAAGAGGTAGAACTTGCAAAAAGAATCACGACTGCGGGTTACCGTTCGGTAATTATCCCTACTGTTAAAATTATACACTTAGAAAGTGCTTCTTTTAAGCAACAGCAATACAATCTAAGCAAGATACAGTATATGGCAAAAAGTAGAAGGCTATATTTTATAATGACAAATCAAAAGTTTACGGCTTTTGGTATCAATAAAGTTTATGCGCTACAGGCAATGCTCTTTTTTTGCTTGAGATTAAAAAGAAATTATCTTCAATCTGCTTATATTTTGTTAAACAACTAATATGAACCAAAAGCATAAGGTATGGCTTGTTGTTTTTAATATATATATGTATGTTAAGCAATTTTACTTACATTTTATACCAAATAGCATCATAGCGCATGTGCCAAGTTATTTGATTAGGCATGGTTATTATAAATTTATTTTAGGTATTAAAATTGGAAAAGGGAGTAGTATACATAAAGGTGCTTTTATTTATGACAAACAATTGGCAATAGGACCTAACAGTACAATTAATAGAAAATGTCATTTAGATTGTAGGGCACCACTTCATATAGGTGCCAATGTATCTATTTCTAGCGAGTGTATGCTGATTACGGGTAGCCATGATGTTCAAAGTCCTAATTTTGGATACATATGTGCAGCAGTTACCATCGATGATTATGTTTGGTTAGGAAGTAGAGTAACGGTGTTACCTGGAGTGCACATCGGCAAGGGAGCGGTGGTGGGAGCGGGTGCCGTAGTGACTAAGAATGTACCGCCTTTTACAATAGTAGCTGGCATACCTGCAGTAAAAATTGGTGAACGCAACAGGGATTTAACTTATTCAGCAACTTGGTTTTTCCCTTATGATTAGGCAAAACGAAAAAACATTAATGGTCTGTACCGTGCCTGCGCTAATCAGCTATAGCGTTGGTGTGATTAATGCCGCCCTTAACCATACAGGATTGGATTGTTATGCTTATATTTTTATAAGTGGGAAAGAGGGTGAAATTGATGAAAAAATACTCGCATCGTTGGGGCTTCCATTAGAAAAAAAGGCTAGAATTGGAGTTAACATGCTTGCTGCCAATAAAGTTGTCAGAAATTTGGCAACGTTAAAATACCTTAATCAGGTAAAGCGTTTTGCCGAAATACATCAAATCACTAAAATTCATTTCATCTCCCAAGACGTCATATTGTGTGGGCATTTATCGATGTTTAACAACTTTAAACTTTATTATACGGTTCACGACCTTACTCCACATCCTGCAAAATTAAGTGCGTTTCAGAGGTTAAAACATTATTATTTTAGAATAAGAAAAGATGAGCTTTTAACAAGAGCAGTAGAAAATCTAGTCACTAATAGTATACACCAAAAAAAGGCTTTAGAACAACTTTACCCGAAAAAACGTATATTTTGGCATTCAATGCCTAGCCTGGTTGTTCCCGCTGTAAAAAATGGCGACAAGCGCATTGAAGAACTTAAGGATGTTGATCAATATGTGCTTTTTTTTGGCCGCATAGAATTGTATAAAGGCATTGAAGTTTTATATCAGGCATTTACCGATCTTCCTATTTTGGCTAATCTGAATTTGGTTATCGCTGGTAAAGGTGAGATTTATTTTAAGCGGGAAAAGGAGGATAAAGAAGGGAATATCACGTTCTTAAATAGGTACATCGCAGATGAAGAGATGGCATGCCTCTTTAAAAAAGCGCTTTGTGTGGTCTTGCCTTATCACTCTGCAACCCAAACCGCAGTAACTTCCTTGGGGTATTATTTTGGAGTACCAACAATTGCCCATGCGATAGATGGATTAAACGATACGGTAATACATGAAAAAACGGGCTTGCTTTATGAGGTTAATAAACCAGAGGTGTTAGCAAATGCCATTATAAGGTTGCAGACGGATGAGGGACTCACACAGCAAATAAAAAATTATATGGCAACTGCATTGCCGTTTTTCAAGGCGGAAACGCTAGGGAAAGAATTGACGAATATTTATCTTTAATTGTCCATGAAAATTGCATTTATTATTCCCTCTCTTGCAAACAAAGGTCCGATTATCATGGTTCAATCACTCGTGCAGCATTTGGTATTGGAAGGTTACAGCTGCCAGGTCTACTATTTTGACGCTATCAATGAACTGTCCTTTGCGTGTCCTACCCAGCAAATCAAATTCCTAGAAGCCATTAACTTCAATAATTATCAAGTCATTCATTCACACCTTTTTAGGCCTGATGTTTACTGTGCCATTCATCAAAAGAAGATCAAGCGCTCTGGGGCAAAATTGATGAGCACTATACATACTGCCATTTATGATGACCTAGCTTTTACCTATGGCAACCTAAAAAGCCAGATACTTATTTTTTTCTGGGAAGCGGCATGGAAAAGAATACACCATTTGGTGGTACTAACTGACCTAGCGAAGGGTTATTATAATGGGCTAAAGGCAAAAGAGATAAGCGTGATTAATAATGGGAGGGACCTCCCAGAACATTGGCCAGCTCTATTGCCCCAAGATTTAGCCGCCATTAGCAGCTTAAGAGAGCAGTATGTAGTATTAGGTACAGTTTGCAGCATCGACGAACGCAAGGGTCTAACCCAACTGATTGAGTTATTAGTCATACGTAAAAATTTCGCTGTTGTTGTTGTTGGTGATGGCGCATTAAAGGAAAGCCTAATAGAATTGGCACAAGCTAATAGCGTAGCCGAAAGATTTAAGGTAATAGGGTTCAGGGAAGAGGGCTATCGATATATTCCTCTTTTTGACTTGTATCTTTTGCCGTCCAGATCAGAGGGCATGCCCTTAGCCTTGTTAGAAGCCATGGCGTTAAAGGTTCCAATTGTGGCATCCGCCATTCCTTCTTTAACCGGAGAATTTAGCTCCTCAGGCATTGTTTTTTTTCAGCTGGATGACATTGATGGATTGGGTGTAGCTTGTGATAAAGCCTTAGCTAGTGGTAAGTTCTTTAGTGACTCAGCCTATAACTATTATATTCAAAACTACACCCTCAGTAAAATGGGAGCAAGATACATCGCCTTATACAAAAGAGTTAGCTTAAACTAACAATTGCTTAGCTGGCAGGTTCGGGTATTTTGTATGTTTTTAACAAATATGTGAGCGGCGAACTTTAAAAATCAGTCTAAATTCTAGTACTTTGTTGTTTATATTTGTGGTATCATTTTCGCCTAAACCAACAGCGCATGAAGTTTCTACATCCCGATACTCAGCTTGAGAACCTTGCCAGCTTGAACAAAAAAAGATATCAAACAGCAGACCCGTTCCCAAGTATTGTGTTTGAGAATTTCTTCGATGCCGAAATGCTAGATAAGGTCTTGGCAGAATTCCCTGACCTTGAAAAATTGCAAGGTGCAGAATCCTTTAATAACCATAACGAAAAGAAATTTGGAACCAGTAATGAAGCATTTTTTGGAGATGCCACGCGTTTATTACTCCATTATCTAAATTCGGGCCCAATACTAAAGTTTCTGCAGGAGCTTACCGGTATTAAAGAAACATTAGTGCCCGACCCTTATTTTATTGGTGGTGGTTGTCATGAAATTAAACAAGGGGGGTTACTAAAGGTGCATGCTGATTTTAACAAACATCGTCTCACCGGGCTGGATAGAAGGATAAATTTATTGGTCTATTTAAATAAAGATTGGGAAGCAGATTTTGGGGGACATTTCGAGCTGTGGGATAAGGATATGGAAAGTGCAGTAAAAAAGGTATTGCCACTATTTAACACTGTCGCTATTTTTTCAACCACAGACTTCTCCTACCATGGGCATCCGGATCCGCTTAACTGCCCACCAGATAGGAGCCGTAAATCGCTTGCACTCTATTATTATACCCATGGAAGGCCAATCACTGAAATAAATTCCGATTTGGCCGAGAATACAACTGCCTTTGTGAGTAGAAAAGCAGTAGAGGATGATGTAAGGCCATTGAAACGGCCGATTAAAACAGTTCTTTTGGACTATATTCCTCCTGTGATTATTAAATTGCTAAAAAAGAGGTCTTCATAACGGCTAACAACGTATATTTGTTGTACTTACCCATCATCCATGAAGAAAATTTTTGTTTTCATTACCTTTTTTCTGCTTTTAATGCATGTCGAGACTTTTTGTCAAACATTGCCGGTAGGATTGTTGGAAAATACAGATGATAGTTTCAGAAGACAGCAGTTATTGGGTAATGATACGTCTAAAAGTTCATTTTTGATACGGCCAATAAATATAGCTAATCGAAATAATTTAGTTTTAGATGCCTCTTCAAATATTAACCTGGCCAACTTTAGCAAAAAGATTTTTTCTACCAATAATAACGCCTATGCTGTTTATCTGTTACCCATTACGGTACAGCAACAGTTCAATAGTCATCATCCCTATGGTAGCAATGATGGCTCTATGATCCCATCAAGAGGTTATCAAGCCCAAATAGCGGCGGGGCTATATGCCAAAGCTGGGCCATTGAGCATTCAATTGCGACCAGAATACGTTTATGCGCAAAACAAGGCATTTCGGGAATTGCAGGATGTGCCTAACATCCCTTACTTTAACACGAATTTATACCTCAGCAATTATTATAATAAAATTGACTTGCCTGAACGTTTTGGTGAGCAAGCCTATGCTAAAATGAATTGGGGGCAAAGTAGCATCAGGTTAACCTTTGATCCAGTATCGATAGGTTTATCTAATGAAAACCTGTGGTGGGGCCCAGGTGTACGCAGCTCCCTATTGATGAGTAATAATGCGCCTGGGTTTAAACACCTTACCTTAAATACCAGTAGGCCAGTTAATACCCCTGTTGGCTCTTTTGAGGCACAGGTTATTGCCGGCAGGCTGGAGCAGTCTGGTGTCACTGTAATAAATAATCCCTTAGTTACCGCTAAACCCGATGATTGGAGGCTAATTACGGGAATCGCATTCACCTATCAGCCTAAATGGGTTCCTAATCTATATTTGGGTTTTGATCAAACCACTACAGTTTACAATGCCGATAGAGGAGAAGATGTTCCGAACGGAAAAGGTAAATACGCTTCCTTTTTTGCCAGATGGGTCATGCCAGAGAGCCGTGCAGAGATATATGCCCAATTGGGCAGCGATCGCCACCCTTATGAAAGTGCCACGAAGTCTGTTAATAAAAGTGCTACCGCCTATGTTGTTGGTTTTAGGAAGCTTTTAGCTTTAAAAGCAGTTGATGAATATATCCAAGTTGGTATTGAAATGAGCAGTTTAGAATCGGCCAGAAGTGGCTTGGTTTTAGAACAGCCCTCGTGGTACGTACATAGTCGTGTTAGAGCCGGTTATACCAATAGAGGAGAAATTTTAGGAGCGGGGATAGGCACGGGAAGTAGCCAACAATCATTAGAAGTAAGTTGGGTTAAGGGGCTTAAAAAGATTGGTTTACAATTAGAACGAGTAGTACACAACAATGATTTATTTTATGAAGCCGTGAGAGAGATCAGGTTAAATTGGGTAGACCTTGCAATGGGGGGTAAGTTTGACTGGACATATAAAAACCTAATTTTCAGCAATCAAGTTAGTTATGTACATTCTTTAAATTACCAATATGAATTTAAGCCAAGCGCCACCAAGGCCTATTGGCAATGGGACAAACAAGATGTTAACAACTTGCATGTTAAACTTGGCATAATGTATCGCTTCTAACAATCATTTATATTTGAGCTTAAACACCAGATGAAGATATTTAAATTAAAAACCTTGTTGCAACTGCTCTTCATTGTTAGCTTGTTAGGTTTAAAGTCTTTTGCACAAACATTACCTGTCGGTATGCTAGAAAGTTTAGATGACGGATTTCGCCGCAAGCAACTATTGGGTGAAGATAGTATAGGTAATTCTTATATGATCCGGCCATTAAATGCCATTGGTAATCAGTTCAAAAAATCGCTGTACACCAATGCCAAACTAAGGGCAGAGGTATTCTTGTTACCAATTGTTTTGCAACAACAATATACTACCAATCGACCTTACGGTATTAACGATGGGGCAATGATCCTGGCTAGGGGTTACCAGAGCCAAATTTCGACAGGAATTTTTGCCAAAGTTGGCCCACTAAGTGTGCAATTGCGGCCGGAATTCGTGTTCGCAGAAAATAGAGATTTTTTTAAATGGTCTGATCTTCGTTCACCCACCGGCGGCCTTGTTGGCAATCCCGTTGCACTTGATATTTTCAGAATAGATTTACCTCAGAAATTTGACAATGGTTACTATTCTCGAATAAATTGGGGACAAAGTAATATCAGGTTAACTTTCAATCCTGTGTCTATCGGCCTCTCTACTGAAAATCTTTGGTGGGGGCCTGGCGTAAGGAATTCCTTGCTGATGAGTAATAATGCGGAGGGTTTTAAACACCTGACCTTAAATACCACTAGGCCCATCAAAACTTATATAGGTTCTTTTGAGACGCAAATAGTAGGAGGGCATTTAGAGGCGTCAGGTATTCAACCACCTGCCGGTTATGGTTTCAAACCAAAATCGCAAGACTGGACCTATTTTGCGGGCATTGCGCTTACTTATCAGCCGAAATGGGTACCAAATTTATTTTTGGGTTTCGATCGATCGTTTATCGTGAGTAAGGCGAACTTGGGTAATGGTTTTTCCGATTATTTCCCACTTTTTTCTTCTTTAAGGAAAACAGCACTCGTAGATCAAAATGATCCAAATACGTTCTTAGAAGATACTAGAGATCGTGATCAATATGCATCAGCATATATCAGATGGGTTTTGCCAGAAACAAAGGCAGAAATCTATTTTCAATTTGGCCGAAATGATCATCCTTATGATGTTCGTGACTTATTGGTGCAGCCAGAACATAGTAGTGCATATATCGCAGGTTTTCGGAAATTAGTCAGTTTAGGCAAAGTCGATGAATACCTGCAAGTTGGCTTGGAACTCACAAAAATTGAAGGCTCCCATACAGGAGGTATAAGGGCGCAACCTAGTTGGTATGTACATGGTCTGGTGCCGAATGGCTATACTAACAGAGGACAATACCTAGGAGCTGGTATCGGTTCAGGCAGTAACATGCAAACCCTAGAGGTGAGCTGGGTAAAAGGCTTTAAAAAAATTGGCCTTCAAATAGAAAAAACAGAGAATAATAATGATATAAAGGGCTTTGCAAAGGTGGTACCTTGGACGGATTTAACCATGACAGGTAAATTCGATTGGTCTTATAAAAACTTAATCTTCAGTTCGCAACTCAATTACATCAGAACGATTAACTATTTGTATGTGCCCACAGAAAGCCAAAAACTTTTGGATTTTGGAAAAACAGGAGTTAATAACGTACAGTTAAAAGTGGGAGTGATGTATAATTTTGGTGATTAACAGCTTTGGCAGCTTCGGCAGTTTCTAAGTTCTGATTACTTATTTCGTCATCACGACCAAGTCCGTCATCTCGACCTTGGGAGAGATCTATACGGCTAACTCAACTAGTAGATCTCTCGTCGCTGCGCTCTGTCGAGATGACGATATTACAAGTCCGCCATCTCGCCCAATCCGTCATCTCCGCGTTACCGTCATCTCGACCTTGGGAGAGATCTTCGAGTTAACTCCTTTTATAGATCTCTCGTCGCTTCGCTCTGTCGAGATGACGTATACTTATTATGTCATCTCCTCTTGCCCCTCATCTCTAATATTTGCGTCATCTCGACGATAGGAGAGATCTTCGAGTTAACTCCTGTTATAGATCTCTCGTCGCTTCGCTCTGTCGAGATTACGATATTACGAACCCGCCATCTCTCCTTCACTCAGGTAATCTCCGCGTTGCCGTCATCTCGATCTTGGGAGAAACCAGATGAATCATTAATACCATTAAAATAATAAAAACTTATTAATAGGTCTGCACGTCATACCTAACGACACAGCCTCATCACTTGTCTCTATTACCCTACAAGGCGGCCAGTGTAGTTGTTATTAACTTACAAAAGAATGGTGCTTGGTGATAACACCAACCGAAGAAGAATTTTAAATATTTCCGAACTTCTGAATACTTATACTTTGAATAAGTTGTTCATATCAGTTTCTAAAGCGTCTGCAATTTGCTTTAGGATATAACCTGAAGCATTTATTCTGCCATTTTCTATTCTGCTTAAACTTTGAAAATCCTTATTGATAAGCGAGGCTAAGTATGCCTGTGAAAAACCTTTCTCTTCACGTAAAGCTGCTATTCTTTTACCTAAAGCTTTTTTGAAAAATTCCAAATCATCAGACATACTGCAAACTCCGCAGATTTTGAAATTATTAACTAAACGTATTTGTTTAGTGGCTAATGTTTTGTTATATTTATTTCAATAAGAAGGTATTAATTCGAGTATAGCAAAATACTAAAGCGGGCGGTTAAGCAATAATTTAAGTTAATGTTGGTTAATTCAAGCCGTCCGCTTTTGCCAAATATTTCTGAAAATATGCCTGGACACGTATGAACTACACTAGCTGATCAGAAAAGATATTAAATAAACTAACCATTGTAAAAATAGGTGCTACCTAGAAAGAGTTAGCGAGGTCTTGTAGCGGCTTTTAAGCAAAAATCTTATTTGGTGATAATTTGTCCCACATGAGAATGATTTGGAATGGGGCAACTAGTTGTTGGTAGAAGCTATTAAAAACAACCATTTGCTCAAGCACTAAGCAAATGGTTGTTTGATTTGTCTGTTTCGGATCTCCAGACTTTTTAGTAAGTTATTGCAATTACAAACTCACCCTCAACAGTAAATCCTCCCTTGGGTAGAATAACGGCAGCTAGCTTACTTTTGGGCTTGGTTAACTTACTTTCAGGAAGCTGTTCATCTTGGTGAGCTTCCTTTTCAAGCACAATCATACACTTATTAACTAAAGCAAAACTGGCATTAGCGGCCATAAATGAAATAACGTTTGGCGAAATGTCATTGAGATAATTAACTTGACTTTCTTCTAAATGGAAAGTGTTTTGGACCCATCGAGGTAAGTCGGTTGCAAGTTCTTCAGCTGCAGCTTCAAGTGTAGCAGCTGGTAGTTTAAAAAAATGCTGGCACATGGCAGCAACCCCTTCAGGGGTTAAAGGAAATTTAATCATAGCTTAGATTTAAGTTTACTACTTGGTTAATTCGGCAGTAAAATTATGCTAGACATCAATCTGCCGCAATAGTGATTCAAGTTAAAAACATCCTTTAAGCTGTCATAAGTAAATATTTTGAACATTTAAACCGTAAAAATTAGAAACTCATACGGGATGTATGAGTTTAGTTTCCAATCTATGCATTTTATTTGCCTAAAATTTTTCCTTGTTTTTGAATTTGTTTTCTTAAACTTGAAATATCCTCCCTGTTTGACTTATTTCACAATTTTTATGAATTTAAAATCAATCTTGGAGCGTTTTTTCAAAAGTCCATTCCATTCCAAAAGTCAAGTCTTTTTGGTTTTGTCGTTGGTCTCCTATACGCTAATTGCCTTCAATTCTGGTTGGGGCTTTTTTGGCTCGTTGCGAGCACCCAATTTCATTTCTGCCTACTTGTTTACTTTCTCACTTGCATTCTTGTTTACTGTTTATATCCATGAGGTTAATGGTTGGCTCAATAATAAATACCATGAGGACGAGAGTCCAAGACGCTGGACATTACATTTTGCCATTGGCATATTTGTCCCTTTAGCATTTGAACTGATTGCAGTGGAGTTATTCTTTAATCAAAAAGGCGAAAGCATCTTAACCAATACCTTTTTCGATGCAGATTTTATACTGGTTACTATTTACATCTTATTGGTGAATGCCTTTTATGCCTATGCGAACCACCAACTAAGGGCAAATCTGAAAATTAGGGCTACCTATAAAAATAAAATTATTCCGGCCTTAAAGGATTTAAGTGTGCTAAAAGAACTGCATCGATATGAGGTAATAAAAAATGCACCTGTTTCATTGATAGACTTCAACTTAAACTGCCTAAATATCACAAAGGCTGAGATTGCCTGTGCCTATAAATTAGATGACGTAATCACGATCCATTATTTTGACCAAACAACCGAAATTGTAAAGGACTCTATCTCTAAGTTACTTTTGCCTTTGAAAGCAACTGATTATGCGAGAATTAATCCTTATTGTTTCTATCATCGATTGTTGGTTTTTTCTTATGAGGAGATCAGTCCTTCCCGTAGGTTATACCTACGGTTGCGGCATCCCTTTAACCATCTTGTTCATGACAGCCAGCGTTATGTAAGCCAAGGCGCATCCAGTAATTTCAAGAAGTGGATGAGATTTAACTCCTAACCTGTCGTAAAAAAACCAAATTGTACCTTAAAGTGCCTTGTATGTGCCTATCCAATTAATTATATTTGATTAATGCCACCAAAAGGACAGGCTAAGGTGATGGGGCTTCAATCCCATAAAGCAACACCTCGGTTAAGGTGGGCAGCAAAAATACCTGGCAGTATATCGGATCTGCATGCCATAATTAATGTTTTCTTTAATTAAGCAAAATTCAAATGAACAGGTTATGTATCTATGCCAAAGACGTAAGTCTCATCACGGGCAAAGGCCAACGTTGGTCGCAGCGGTTACTTAAAAACATCAAATTTGCACTGAACAAAGACGAGCATCAGTTCGTTACCATCAATGAGTTTTCAGAATACATGGGCATCGAGCTCCAGCTGATCACCGCGGTCTGTAAATAAGATGAATTATCCCTATTGTTTGTCTTCTCCAACCATTTCCTTCTTTGTCTTAGTCCATAGCCCGCCTTCCTTCTTCAATCCCATAACAGCGCTTGCATAACCCTGCGGTCTCGGTATAGTTCTCCTGAAACGATGTTTTACTGAAGTATCATAGGGAAGGCAAGCAAGGGTTGTGCAAGGACAATGCACCGGTTATTGACGGGAGACTAACGGACCCACCACTTTAACCTTGCTTCAGCTTCCCTTAAACCATATACCTAATGCGTACAAAAAGGTATTGATGCGTGCCAATGGGATAAAGTGGTACATAAGCGACTGCCTATTTTTTTATCTCCTGCACCTTTGGAGCTCATTAGAAACATAAATAACATGGCAAGACAAGACAGCTTTATCAAGCTAAACGGAAAAGTCGGGGACTTATCCTTTTTCAAAACAAAAGACGGCTACCAAGCCAGAACAAAGGGAGGCGTAAGTGCCGATCGCATCAAGAACGATCCTAACTACAAGCGTACCCGAGAAAACAATGCGGAGTTCACGGAAGTAACTGGCTCATCAAAGATTATTAGAGACGTGCTTCGTAGCATGATCTTGTTAACACATGATCCTAAGATGGCCACCCGCTTAACATCTAGAGTATTTAAGATGATCAAGGCCGACCTTGTAAATGTGCGTGGTGCGAGAAAGGTACTCCCTGAAAATTTCGGGTTATTGAAGGATTTCAACTTCAATGAGGCAGCGCCACTGAACAATACCTTATTTGTTACTGCGGTGGCGAGCATAGACCGTGTAAGTGGTGTGGTAGAACTGACCATTCCTGAGATTATGCCAGAGATTCATCTGGCGCAGCCAAAAGGATCTACGCACTTTCGCCTTACCGCTGGCGCAGCCTTAATAAGCTTAGATGAAGAGATTGAGCCGAGTGTTATGCTGATGGAATCTTCCAATTACCAAGCTGTGGGCGAAGTCTTGGTGGCCTCGGTGCTAACCAGTACATTACCGCCAAATGCATTGGGTGCTATTCTGTTGGTATTCGGTATTAGCTTTTACCAAGAGGTAAATACCTTGATGTACCCAATGAACAATGGGGCCTTCAATCCACTTTGTACAGTTGCGGTGGATACGCCATAACTGGAATTTAATTAATTAGAATGCCAGCCAAGACCCAGGGAAACGCCTCCACGTATGGAAACGATAAAATTGATCTCATTGATCTAGCGCTGGCATTCTTTAAACAAAAAATGAAACCTTGCAAGTTTCATAAAATTTAACAACTAACGATACAATTATGAAAACATTAGATTATAATATACCTGGCTATCAGTTATCAAACAAGACGATAACTAATTCGGCGATGGTTTTTGTCCTGCTGCTACTGTGGTTTACGCTTCCTAAGCTGTTATCAATTTGGCAACCCACCGTGGGACTGCTTGATGAAGGGATTTGGCAATTGATTTTACTCTCCATTATATCATTTATGGGTATAGTTGCACTTTGCTGGTGGTTGCTGCATCATTATTGGCAAAACCTAGGCCTACCTCAACTAAACAATTTGGTTTTACAATTTAAAACATTAACGTCATGGCAACAAATAAGTTTTTACTGGGCATCCTTTGCCTTGTTATTAGTTACGGCAATGGGCTGTTTGGTAGCAGTACTTTAGAAAAGATTAGGAAGGCTGAGTTTAGAGGGTTAGGGTTTAGAGAAAAGGTTAGCGGTTTAAAGCCTAGGGAAGGGGTTAGGGTTAGTGGGTTTTTAGCTGAAAACCGAAAACTCCCAACTGAAAACTTAACAGCTCCCAACTCCAAACTCATCACCGCCATTGCCCAATCGCAATTAGGTATCCGTGAAGCTAAAGGCAAAAACGATGGTTTCGCAGTAGAATCGTACCTGCGTTACACTGGCAACAAAAAAGGAGATGCTTGGTGTGGCTCATTTGTGTCTTGGGTTTTCGGAAAGGCTGGGTTTGCACAGCCCAAAACAGCTTGGTCTCCAGATTTATTTCCCTTGGCAAGGCAAACCTTGCAGCCACAACAAGCCGCTGTTTTTGGTATTTATTTTCCTTCCTTAAAAAGGATAGCGCATTGTGGGTTAGTTGAAAAGCGTTGTGGAAATTATATCATCGGCATAGAAGGTAACACAAATGTTGGGGGCAATAGGGAGGGAGATGGGGTTTATAGAAAACGAAGGCACATTAAAGCCATTAAACATTTTGCTGATTGGTTAAACGAGCCAAGAAAGGAGGGAATCAAATGAAAAAATTAATAGTTATCGTCCTAGCCTTCTGGTCGATAGGCTGCGGCACTTTGAAAAAGGACAAATTATTCAGCAAGAACATAACTAAGGAAACGCTTGCTTCAGAAATTGAGGAGACCCATAGAGTGCAACGGTCAATTAATAGTCGTGACAGCATCGACAATATGATGCAGCTTACCATTTGGCCAAAGGGGCCTTTTACCTTTTCGCCATCCATGGGGTTTGTTGGTGAGGCCTTTAAAATGGAAGTTCAAGGCAAACACGCTCATTTAATGCAGCAGAGGGATGTCACATTGGACCAAGGGGCCAAAAGCACTAAACAGCAGTCGCAAAAAGAAATTGTGGTAAAGCTGAAGGAAAAAGAAGTAGAATGGGAAGGAAAGGGTTATAGAGCTTGGGTTTTAGTTCTGGCTGTTGCAGTTGGTTTTTGGTTAGTTTGGAAAAGATTGAAACTAGGTTAGGTGTAGGTGGGTAAGGTCTGGGTAATTTGTCTTAGCGGCTATAAAGGCAAGCGTCATGCTCAGCTTCCCGAAGTGAACTTTCATCCCATTTAACTAGCGCTGACATTCAACATTCGTCTATCAAAATTTGCTAATTTTTAGACAAGAGATTGGAAGACAATCAAGCGCCACGATTGCACCAGCAAGCGATTATTGCAAGAAATTAGAGAAAATTTTGTTTTTCACAATTGTGTTTACAACAATATCGGCTCCATATTTTGAAAAATGATTTTCATCAATGATGTAGGGAATATAATCAACGGATAGTTTATGGTCATTATTAATACTAAAAATATCTATGTAAACATTAGAGAAATTATTTTTTAGTATGTCATTTGTGGTGATTGATTGAGGTGTGATATATTCAGAACTGATATTAGCTGACAGTTCATGCTCTCTTGCGGCGAGTGTTGGGTAAGCTATTTTATAATTTTCATTTTGTCCCACAATCACTACAGGAATGCCGAAATTTTTTAAGTAACTTATTGTTTGTTTAAGGTCAACCACCATAGTTTTATGATTTTCAGCTATCCAATTCCCAGAAAGGATAATGCCGTCTATTTCAGTGGCATTTGATGGGATATATTTATAAAATATTTCATTGAATATTTCATTGCACTGAGATTTTCTCTTCTTTATCGTTGGTAGGCAACTTCCTCCCGAGGCTTGCAACAAATGTATATTTCTCTTTTCGAAAATTTCTCTTAAAGATTCTGAAAGGTGGGCAGCATGACTGTCACCAATTAACAAAATGTTTTTTTCGTTTTTGCTCAATGTCAAACATTCGCCATAGTTGAAAATATCTTTATTATCTTGTTTAAAACATATTCCTCTGCTAAATTGCTTCTTTATCTGATCCATATGATCCTCCTTATAGTTCGCAATATATAGCGTTTCCTTTTTAAGTCTCAGCTTGTTGAAGTCATTGAAAAACAAAACGATGGATATTGAAGCAATAACAGCTGTAGCTATAGAAATATTTCTTGTGGTATTGTAACTAGAATTTTCAATATATTTATAAGAAAATGCAGCTAAAGCAAAAGATATCGCAATAAGTAACAATGTTACTGATGGTGACATTTGAAACCCAAAATAGTTTGCTACCACATATAGCGGCCAATGCCATAGGTATAAAGAATAAGAAATTTTGCCAATTATTTGAATGCCCCGTAGTTTTAAAAATTTGTAATCATTACTGTTGGCTAGAATAATTACGACTGTACTTAACACGGGTAGCAAGGTAAATAGGCTGGGCCATATTTCTTGGTTATCTAGAAAATAAAGGCTAGTAAATAACACCACATATCCTAAAATAGAGATCAGTATGTTATGCTTTAGTTTGTAGACCCCACTCAATAAAAAAGCAGTGCCCCCTGCAAGCATCTCCCAAGCCCTAAATGGCAATAAGTAGAAACCAGCAGAATAATGATCTTTGGTCACGTAAATCGATAATAGAAATAGAAGAAAGGTAGTTGTGCTGAAAAAAATTAAAAATTTTCTTTTATCATTTTTAAAGATTTTATTAACTAAAACTAAAATAATAGGTAGTAATAAATAAAATTGCCATTCTACCGAAAGTGACCAAGTATGTAAAAAAGGGTTGGTCTCTGACGAGGCATCAAAGTAATTAGTATTATAATAATTGAAGTTTGAATAGAACAATAAACTACCTAATGCATTTTTTGTAAGTGAATGAAATTCATCAGGGAAATAAATGAAAAAGCCGGCAAGCAGCATTGCTGTCACCGACATTAATAGTGCTGGGACGATTCGTTGTGCTCTTCTACCATAAAAACCTGCAACAGAAAACTTATGCGCATTCATCCCATTTATAACTATTTTAGTCATCAAATAGCCTGAAATCACAAAAAATATATCTACTCCTGCAAAGCCTCCATCAAAATATGGAATTTTAAAATGAAAAAAAACTACCACAACAACTGCGACTGCCCTAAGTGCGTTAATATCAAATCTAAAATCGGATTTTTGATGTGGTACTGCTAAATTTTTCGACCTTGGCATCGGTTATTGGAAAGCGAATGAATAATTGAATGCGTAGTGATGAACGGTAAGTATTTAATCAAAAATACATAATTTTATGTATAAGGGGGTATTAAAAGATAATTTCAAGAATATTTTTAGAGATATTGCGGTTTGGATAGCTTTTTTTAGCCTGTATTTATAATTTTGCTCTTTGGATGTGCTTTGCCGCTGAAAAAATGCCATTCTTAATATTTTTTATTATTATTTGTAAGTAATCTATCTTAAGATTGTGTGTTAAGGGCTAGTCGGTTTGTGTATTTGTTAAATTTAATTAAGATATAACTTTGATAGTTCCTTTTTATTAAATAATTATTTCTAATTTAGAGGCGTAAGTAAGATATTGTATATATTACACTAACTATTCTGAGAAATTAGCCTATGCTCTCATTTTTTAAAAAGAAAAAAAGCCTTGTTACGGACATTGGCTGGCTTGGGGTCGATCTTCATTCGCATTTATTACCTGGCCTAGATGATGGCTCTCCCGATGTAGAGACTTCTATGCATTTGATCAAAAGCCTGTATGAGTTGGGCTTTGAAAGACTCATTTGCACACCACATATTTTTAAAGAACTTTATCCAAACACGGCGGCAACCATTATGCCTGCCCTAGCTTTGGTGAAAACAAAAATTAAAACCACTAATTTACCTGTAAGCATTGCTGCGGCTGGCGAGCACATGATTGATGATAATTTTGTGGTTAACGATGATTTACTCTGTTTAAAAGACAAGTACATTTTAATTGAGATGTCTTACCTTTATGAGTCGCCTCGGATTGAACAGGTAATTTTTGATTTACAGATAGCTGGTTACCAGGTTGTTTTAGCTCACCCAGAACGGTATACCTTTTACTATAAAAACTACCACCAGTTTGAGCGTTATAAAGACATGGGAGTTTTGTTTCAGTTGAATTTATTATCGGTAACTGGGTATTATGGCAAGGAAGTTAAAAGAACAGCAGAGTTTTTACTAGAAAAGCACTATTACGATTTAGCTGCCACAGATCTGCACCATGAAAATCACTTAAAAGCGTTAACCTCAGTTGTAGTATCGGGTAAGCTCTACGAAAAATTAGGGGACTATCCCTTTAAAAACAAGGAAATTTTCTAGTTCGCTTGCATTAAAAGACAGAATTAGTAAATACCTATCCTTTTAGCATTAATTTATAATTAAAAAGTTAAATTTGCTGTATTATTATTTAACTATGAATAAAACTTCGACTACAACTACGATCTCTTTATTGCTAGTAATCACTTGTACAATTTTTTTGTCATCCTGTGGTACAACTAAACATAAAACCTATTTCGGAGATCTTGACACTTCAAAGATAGCACAATTACCTCTTGCCGAGTTTAAGGAACCTTTGATCCAAGTAGATGACATTATAAGTATTTCGGTACAAACAGTTGATGTTGCTAGCTCTGCGGCCTTAAATCAGGCTCCAGTTCTTACTGCTGCGGCCGCTGGCACTGCTGGTTCAATTGGTGGCTTTTTAGTAGATAAGGCTGGAAATGTTGAGATGCCTATTTTGGGCGTCTTGAAATTGAAAGGTTTAAGCACCGCTCAAGCCAAAGAGGTTGTTCGCGAACGAGCAGCCAAATATTACAAGGATCCTACCGTTCAAGTTCGTTTTGCGAATTATAAAATTACCATTATAGGAGAGGTAGCTAGACCCGCTGCTTATAACCTGCCAAATGAAAAGGTGAGTGTTTTAGATGCGATTTCAATGGCGGGCGACTTAACGGTGTTTGGAAAGCGAGAAAATGTGTTGTTGATGCGAGAAATTGATGGTAGGAGGGAAATGATTAGGTTAGATTTAAGTTCGTCGAAGGTGTTAACTTCACCCTATTTTTACCTTAAACAGAATGATGTGCTCTATGTGGAAGCCACCAAGGCCAAATTCTCCGCAAATGATGCGCCAAGGAATCAATTGATTTCTATAGGTGTTTCTTTGGCCGCCTTCGCTATCACCATTTTTAGACTATTTTAAGGTTTTATCAGTATATGAGTAATATTAATATGAGCACGACTCCGGACAGTACCTTTGGTGAAAAAAGTCAGATTAATTTTAAATACTTGGTCGCAAAGCTGGTACGTAATTGGTTCTGGTTTGTTTTGTCGTTAATAATAACACTAGCTATCTCTTACATTTATTTAAGGTACACTGCACCAGTTTATTTTACTACGGCAAAAATCCTAATCACCAGTAATCAAGTTGCAGGCTCGGGCCGTGATGCTGCATTGGCTAAAGCATTGAGTGGGCAAATGAATACCTCAAATGGCGTAGATGGAGAAATAGAAATTTTAAAAACTAGGTCTCTCATGGAAAAAGTCGTGCGAGATTTAAAAACCTATATTAGCTATTATCACAAAGGACAAGTGCTTACGGTGGATCTTTATAAGGATTCGCCATTTAAAATAACTTTGTTTAATTCACCAGACAGCATTAGCAACGTCAGTTTAGATGTAAAATTCACAAAAGCCGGTGTTACGCTTTCCAATGAATACTTTAATCAATCCGTGGCTTTTTACCAACCATTTAAGGTGCCAGGTTTGGGTTTTGTACAAGTTGAACCTGGCCGCAGTAAACCCGCATTGGATGCAACCTATGTAGTTAATGTGGCCACCATTGGTCAAACCGTTGGCGTGTCTATGGGCAATTTGAGTGTATCAATGCCCAACAAGGATGTAAGCATCCTTGCCTTGGATTTTACAAATACAGTTCCCAAAAAATCTGAAGATATCTTGGGCAAACTGATTGAAGTTTATGTGAAAGAAAATTTGGCCGATAAAAACAGGATAGCTGACAGTACCATAGCTTTTATCGAAAATCGTTTGCTTTATGTTGGGCGAGAATTGGGGGATATAGAAGGCACCGTACAAACCTTCAAGCAAAAAAACAAAATTATGGATATCGGTGACCAGTCTGGTATACTAAGTGGTTTAACCAATGCAAGTACTACAGAATTAACCAAGGTAGAAACGCAACTAGCTTTATTGGGGGCATTAGAGGCTTTTCTCACCAATACAAAAACAAACCAGCGAATTATTCCCAATGGAGCATTAATAGAAGATCCGAATTTTACTACGCTGGTTAATCGTTACAATGCCCTTGTGCTAGAAAAAGAAAAAGCCAGTGCCAGTCAAACCGAAGATAATCCTTACATGCAAAACCTTAATGTGCAGATTGCAGGCGCAAGAGGAGACATGTTAAGTAGCCTAAGTGGTTTACGCAGTGCATTAAATATTTCTCGAAGTAGAATAAGGGTGCGGGCAGCTGAAATTGCGGGGCAAGTGAATGAAGTACCGGTGGTAGAAAGAAATTATTTGGATTTAGCCAGGCAACAAAAAATTAAACAGGAACTGTATTTATTCTTAATGCAAAAAAGGGAAGAAACGGCCATCTCTAAAACAGCTAATATTGCCAATTGTAAAACCATTGAGCCCGCAATTTCTGCGGGGCCAATTAGCCCAGTCAGAAACACCATTTATGGTTATGGTTTTCTGGTTGGCATTTTAATCCCATTTGGCATCATCCTTTTAAGGGATCAACTTAATACAAGAATCCTGTCTAGAGATCAAATTCAAAACCTTACCCAAGCACCTATTATTGGCGAAATTGGTAATAGCGCCACCCAAGAAGGAGCAATTGCCGTACTGCAAGGATCTAGGACGCCTATCTCCGAACAGTTTAGGGCATTGCGTACCAATCTATCCTTTTTCTTAAAGGACAACAGTAAAACGGTTTTAACTACCTCGAGCATGTCTGGAGAAGGGAAGTCCTTTATATCCTTAAATTTAGCGAGTGCTTTGGCCATCTCTGGCAAAAAGGTAGTGGTGATGGAAATGGATTTGCGTAAACCCAATTTGTCTAACAAATTGAATATTAAAAATGATTTTGGCTTCACCAATTACATCGTTAACACTAGTGTTGTACCCACAGCAATTATCAAACCCTCAGGCGTACATGCTAATTTATTCATCATTAGTTCCGGTAATATACCGCCCAACCCTTCAGAGATTATCTTGAATGAGCGTACAGAGCTATTGATGAAAGAACTTGTTGCTACATTTGACTATATCATTGTTGACGCGCCTCCAGTAGGCCTAGTAACGGATGCTCAATTATTAAGTAGATACGCCGATTTAACTCTTTATGTGGTAAGACAAGGTTATACCCTTAAGGACCAATTGGGGATTCCTCAAGATATTTACAGTAATCAGAAAATGAAACAGGTGGCTATTTTGGTGAATGACGTTAAAAATACGGCAGGTTACGGCTATGGTTATGGCTATGGTTACGGCTATGGTTACGGTTATGGCGAATATGGAAGTGTAACTACGAAGAAAGGCAAAAAAGGCTTCTGGACTTGGCTAAAAACTAGGTAATTCCAAATAAAAAAATAAAGTAAAATATGACAGAGAATAACAATACAGAATATTGGGACTTAGAGATTAAACCGCGAGACAGCGTGTTTAATCTTCATTTAAAGGATGTTTGGCATTATAGGGATTTACTTTGGTTACTGGTAAGAAGGGATTTTGTAGCTTTTTACAAACAAACCATTTTTGGCCCATTATGGTTTTTTATTCAGCCAATTTTCACAACGGTAACATTTATTATCATCTTTAGTGGACTTGCAGGGATTAGTACAGACGGGATACCACCTATCTTATTTTACATGGCTGGTAATATTGCATGGAGTTATTTTTCTGATGGGCTTACTAAAACTGCATCTGTTTTTAAAGATAATGCGAGCATTTTTGGAAAGGTATATTTTCCCAGATTGATTATGCCCCTTAGTATCATTATTAGCAATTTGGTTAAATTTGGTGTGCAATTTGCGCTTTTTTTATTGGTGCTAACCTATTATCTTTTTAAAGGAGATAGTATCAGCCCCAACTTATACATTTTGTTATTTCCTGTAATTATGCTGCTAATGGCTTTGTTAGGATTAGGTTTAGGATTGGTAATCACAGCGTTAACAACTAAGTACAGGGATTTAATATTTTTAATCACATTTGGTGTTCAATTGTTAATGTATGCGACCCCTGTAATCTATCCATTGTCAGCTGCTCCTGAAAAATACAGAGACTTGATATCCTTAAACCCTTTGAGTGGTCTTATTGAGACTTTCCGCTATGGTTTTACAGGAGCTGGTCACTTCTATCCTGGGGCTTTCGCCTACAGTGCAATTTTTGCTGTAATTATATTTTTCTGTGGTTTAATCGTTTTCAATAGAGTAGAGAAAAATTTTGTTGATACAATCTAAGGGATTGAGTTCCTCTCTTAAATAAATGATAAAATAAAAATTTTAAATGTCAAACATAGTAATCAAAGCTGAAAATGTAAGCAAAATGTACCAGATCGGCGAATTTTCTACCGGTACGATTAGTCAGGATGTTGAACGTTGGTTTGCTAATCTCAGGGGTAAGGAGGATAAGTTTTTAACAGTTGGGGCTACCAATGATAGAACCACTAAGGCAGATAGCAATTTCGTTTGGAGTTTGAAGGACATTGATTTCGAAATCAGGCAAGGCGATGCTGTCGGAGTTATTGGGCGTAATGGAGCAGGAAAAAGTACCTTGTTAAAAGTGTTAAGCCGAGTAACTGCGCCTACTACTGGTTCAGTAAAAGTGAAGGGAAGGATTGCCAGCCTATTAGAGGTGGGAACTGGCTTCCATCCGGAACTGACTGGACGAGAGAATATTTTTCTCAATGGTGCGATTCTGGGAATGCGCAAGCATGAGATCAAAAAACATTTTGATGCTATTGTCGATTTTGCAGGCATCGAGCGTTACATCGATACCCCTGTTAAAAGATATTCATCGGGTATGTATGTACGCTTGGCTTTTGCTGTTGCTGCGCATCTAGAATCAGAAATATTAATAGTAGATGAAGTTTTAGCTGTTGGAGACGCAGAATTCCAGAAAAAATGTTTGGGCAAGATGAATGATGTTAGCAAGGGGCAGGGAAGAACTGTTTTGTTTGTTAGCCACAATATCAGTTCAATTTATGCGCTTACAAATTCATGTATTTTTATGAGCCAAGGGACACTTGTGAAAATGGGCCCAACCTCGGAGGTTGCTGAACTTTACCAAAATTCCAATCAAATTAATACCGGTTCAAATTTAACCTATTTTAATAATTATCCCAAACTTGACAAACCAATTGAATTGTTAACTGCGAAAATTGATGCCCAAAATAAAGTTACTCTCGATGTTTCATTGACGTATGTTGTCAGACGGAATGTAGGAGCAGTGGTAGCAGTTAAGCTAACAAATGGCACAGGTACGGCCATTATCACTTTACGGGATAATGACATAAAACCGGAGTTATTTAGCAAAACTCTTGGGGAATACAGTGTTAAGTTTTCAATACCAATTAGTCTACTTTCACCCAATATCTATCGATGCACGTTTTCATTTTCAGATATGAAAAGTGAAAGGTTTGATTTTTATGAAGATCTACTTTCCTTTGAAATTGAAGAAGATATGAATTCTCAGTCTGTTGATACTAGGGAAGGAATATTGAGGCCAAATGCTAACTATATAAATAATACAATTAAAGTCTAGTCTTTTATGTAAGTTTTTTGTTGTGATAACAAACGTTATCTTCTAAAGTTTGCTCAACTAGTTTAATACTTGGCATTACAACAGTGGGGAATGATTTTCCTAGTTCTAAATTTGAAGTGTTAATTATTGTGCAAAATCAGGAAAATTCAGGTGTTTACATAAAAAAAAGTGAATGTGGCACAAGACGGCTGATAAAAGGCCATACAAAGAAACGTCTAATTTATTTAGCTGGGTCGAATATGTTGATTGGAGTTTTTTATTGCGTTTTTAGTTGGTAAAACGGTTGTAAAGAAAATTATATAAAGATTAAAAAAAAAGAAATGATCGGCGTTCTAAAAACGATTACTAAGACCTTGACGAGAAAGATTATCACAAATGCTCAACTAAGTAATCTTCATCTCCTTAAGCAACTGTATGATGATGCGAAGCCACCGTTGTCTGGGCGCATTGTTGAACAGCGAAAACCCACAGTGGTGAATTTAAATGCCAATGATATATGCAACTCTAAGTGTGCAATGTGTAATATTTGGGAGCAGAAGCAAGATTTTGAAGTTACACCCGAACAATTAAAATTTATTTTACAAGACCCACTTTATAGTGAAGTGAAACATGTGGGCATAACGGGGGGGGAACCGACCCTCAGGGAAGATTTACCTGAACTTTATGAGGCTGTTATCCACGCGATACCTGGCCTTAAAGGGCTTAGTATTATAACTAATGCTATTAAAGAGAAAGATGTTATATCAAGAATTGAGAAAGTAATTGAGAAAGTGCACCATTATAATAAGGATTTTAATATGATGGTTTCGCTTGATGGGTATGGAGATATGCACGATAAGGTTCGCGGTAGACCAGGAAATTTTGTTACTGCTGTAAACGTTATCAATCACTTTCAGGCAAAAAAGATTCCATTGGCAATTGGGTGTACAATTTCAAAGGTGAATGTATGGGATGTTGAGGAATTACTGTTCTTTATGAAGAATAACAAAATTTATGGTAGATTTCGGGTTGCTGAGTTTATCAAAAGGCTCTATAATGACAACAAGGCAAATGTAATTCGGAACTTTGATGAGGATGAAATTTATCAACTCATGTTGTTTTTCTACAAACTCATTTATACTTACGAGACCAATGAAACCTATATAAATACATATAGAAGCATTATTAATATATTGAACGGGGGTAAGCGGTTGGTGGGTTGCCCCTACCAAGGTGATGGAGTAGTTCTCAACTCACGTGGTGAACTAGCTTATTGTGCGCCTAAATCATCAATTATCGGTAATGGGCTCAATGAAAGTTCGAATTTAATTTATGATACCAACACTGATGAGCGGCGCCGAATATTAGATCAGGAATGTGATGCGTGTATTCATGATTATCATGCCCCGCTTACTGGCGCGGCCTATAAGGAGAGTTTATCCGCCCATTTTTGGAGAAACAGATTAAACATTGATTCCGAGGGGCCTTTGTTCTCCGATAGATTCATCAAACCAAGAAGGTTAGTAAAAAAAGGCATTAAACAGGTATTGATAGTTGGTTGGTATGGTACCGAAACAGTTGGTGACAAGGCAATTCTTGGAGGTATAGTAGATCAACTTGATAGCCTGTATCAAAATAATTATCAACTAGTTATAGCAAGTATCTTTCCATTTATCACCGAGCGTACATGTAAGGAATTAAATCTTAATGCAAACGTAATAGACGCCTATTCAAAGGAGCTAATTGCTTTTTCGAAGGGATCGGATGTTGTAATTATGGGAGGTGGCCCTTTGATGGATCTTGAAGATTTAGCAATACCTTTAAGAGCATTTCAGTATGCCAAATTAGAAGGTAATTCAACTATCATTTACGGATGTGGCTTAGGGCCATTGACTAAAACGAGATACATAAATGTTGTATCCGAAATATTAAAGTTGGCAGATGACATTAGGTTGCGCGACAATAAAAGTATTAAACTTGCCAAGTCAAGCTTTAGAATTGAGAAAGAGATTACACTTTCTGGTGATCCAGCTAAAATCTACTTAAGCAGATATCCAGATAAGCAGTCAGACCCAAAAATACTAAGGTGTTACGTGAGGGAATGGACTCACGAATATGCAGCTGAAATGACCCAAGATGATTTTTATTTGAAAAAGCTAAGCTTCGAAGGAGCATTGGCAGCGTTCATAAAACGTAAGGCTTTAGAGATTGGTGCTAGAGAGATCCGCTTTGAGAATATGCATAACTTCGTGATCGGAAACGATGACAGAGATTTTTCGAGATATTTTCTTGACCAATATTTTAAGGACTGGGAAGATACTTTAGTTAGCTACGATAAATATCTTGCTACGGTTGATTCGATTGTAAAATCGATGCAAAATTCATCACATAATATTTGCATGAGATTTCATTCGGTTGTTTTTGCACACACACTGAAGACTAGTTTCACTGCAGT
Source organism: Pedobacter frigiditerrae (assembly GCF_032678705.1). Lineage (NCBI taxonomy): Bacteria > Pseudomonadati > Bacteroidota > Sphingobacteriia > Sphingobacteriales > Sphingobacteriaceae > Pedobacter > Pedobacter frigiditerrae. The sequence goes on from NZ_JAVTSS010000002.1 coordinate 1,304,188, forward strand.
AGATTACACAATGGGGGGTAAAATTAACAATTACCTATCTGACAACAACTGCATTGAGAAATTGGTAAATGTTGACGACTTAATAGCAAATTACAATGATTAAAGTTGTCCAAATAAGTACATTCACAACAGGAGGGGCTGGTATTGCTGCATACAGGTTGCATCAAAGTTTAATGCAGCGTGCCGATTGTGAATCAATTTTGGTATGTAGAGATGCAGGTATACACAAGGGAGAAAAGAATGTAATTGAAGTTGGACCAAAACCTGTTACACTAAAAAAAAGAGTGCTCAATAGAATAGATCACCTGCTTGGTAATAGTACTAACTTCGGCCTCGAGATATCAGCTCAAGAGGGTAATTATGAATTAGTTAGTTGGCCAGAAACCCATTTTAACGTTGAACTTGAGCAAGTAATTAAAGAAGCTGACATTATACACCTCCATTGGGTAGCGGAATTTATAAATTTTCCAACATTTTTTAGTAAGCTAAAAAAGAAAAAGATAGTTTGGACGCTACATGACATGAATCCTTTTATGGGGATTTTTCATTATCTCGGTGATAAGGCTAGCAATTTGGCGTTAAGAGATTTGGATGAAAAGGCCTTCAGAATAAAAAAAGACAGTCTAAAAAAATCCAATAACATATGTGTTGTGTCATTAAGTGAATGGATTCAAAAAGAGGCCAAGAAAAATGAAGTTTTTGCGAAATTTAATTATAAAAAGATTCCCAATGGCGTTGATGTCAATGTATTTAAACCAACAGTGAAAGAAGACGCAAGAAATCAATTGAATCTTGAAAAGGATTCTTTCGTGATGTTGGTTGTTTCTGAAAACCTAAAAAACTATAGGAAAGGTTTAGATATTTTAATTGATGCCTTGCCCTTACTTAAAACAACAACGCCAACAAAAATACAAGTCATATCTGTCGGTGGCGGGGAACTAAGTGTAAGTGGTTTTAAATACAAGTCTTTCGGTAAAGTATTAGATGAAAAAAAACTGGCCATTATTTATTCAAGTGCTGACGTTTTCGTAATGCCATCAAGGGAGGATAATTTGCCAAATGTAATGTTAGAAGCGCTTGCTTGTGGTACTCCAGTAGTAGGCTTTACCATTGGTGGGCAAAAAGATTACATTTTGCCATTAGATACCGGAGTTTTAGCTGAAGAAGGTTCTCCTGCTTCTCTTGCTGGAGCAATAAAGAGTTTGATTGACAATTACAGCTCATTTGATAGAGAGAAAATCTCAAGCTTTGCGGGAGAGCATTTCCACAAGGAGAAGCAGCTAGCCGCTCATTATGCTTTATATAAAGAATTGTTAGGACCAGTTGAAAATTAAGTATGCTACGAAAATATTTTACGAAAAGAAATAAGATATAGGATATGGACAATGGATGTCTTTTCTCGATTATTATTCCAACTTTTAACTCCGCAGCAGTTGTGGCAGGAGCAATAGAAAGTATTTTGAAGCAAAGCTTTAGCGAATATGAAGTTCTGATTATTGACGGAAAATCAAATGACACCACAGTAGACATAGCAAATTCATATAATGATGATAGAATAAAAGTGTTTTCAGAAAAGGACAATGGGATCTATGACGCCATGAATAAGGGAGTGAGCTATGCTACAGGTAAATGGCTGCTTTTTTTAGGCAGCGATGATGAACTGCATGATGAGCAGGTGCTGAGCGAAATATCCCCAATTGCACTTGACGGGACTAAGAAGTTAATTTATGGGAATGTAGTGTTGGTTGGTAAAACAATATGGGGTGAAGATGGGCAAGTTTTTGATGGTGAGTTTAGCACTGGGAAGCTTTTAGTTACCAATATATCTCATCAAGCAATATTTTACCAAAGGAGTATCTTTGAAGAATGTGGCCCTTATAATTTGAAGTATAAGATTTGTGCTGACTACGATTTTAACTTACGTGTTGCAGCAAAACATCAATTATATTATGTGGATATAATTGTAGCTAAATTTAATGCAGGTGGCGCCAGTACCAGTCAAAAAGATGAGCCATTTGTTGAGGATTTTTATGACAACGTATTTGAGTATTTTGACAACAGCTTAATGAGACATCATTTAAGGATATATGATTATCAGTACTTTGCTCAGGGAGAGAAGAAAATTAGAAATAAGCAATTATTCAAGGGGCTACGAATTATCTGTATCGAACTGTTGTCTAGGATTAAAAATATTAGAATTTTAAGTATATGATTAAACCAATAGCTATTCACTTACCTCAATTTCATCCATTTCCTGAAAATGATGAATGGTGGGGGAAAGGTTTTACAGAGTGGACTAATGTGGTTAAGGGGAAGCCTTTATTTGAAGGGCATTACCAACCTCATTTGCCTGCCGATTTAGGGTTTTACGATCTGCGTTTAGCGGAGGCTCGGCTTGCCCAAATTAACCTAGCTAAAGAATATGGCATTTATGGTTTTTGTTACTATCACTACTGGTTTAATGGAAAACGTTTAATGCAGGAACCTTTGGACCGAATGTTATTAAATAAAGAAGAAGATTTCCCATTTATGCTTTGTTGGGCTAATGAAAATTGGACTAGACGCTGGGATGGGCAGGAACAAGAAGTTTTAATGAAACAGAATTACAGTGAAGCAGATGATATCGCACACATTCACTTTTTGATAAATCATTTTTTTAGTGATGTTAGATATATTAAGGTAGATGGTAAACCCTTTGTGGCCATCTATAGGCCTGATCTTTTTCCGGATATTTCAAGAACACTGGCTGTATGGAGGCAAGAAGCCTTAAAGTTAGGTCTTGAAGGGTTGCATATTGCCTACTTTCAGAGCTTTAATAATAACACCCCTCCGGGCACCTTAGGCTTTGACATGGCCATTAACTTTGAGCCAAGTTACGCTAACAAACCCTATCCAGAATTCTCACTTTTAAGTAAGTTATACAATAAGGTGGGTATAAAAAGGTATGATTTTGCAAATGGCATATACTCTTACGCAAAGCTTGTTGAAAATGCAATGAACAGATTTATTGTTAATAAAGACATTTATCCAGGGATTACACCTATGTGGGATAACGCGGCGAGAAGGAAAGCGAATGCAACAATATTCAAGGGATCTACCCCAGAATTGTATGGGAAGTGGTTACAGCATATCGTTTCAAAATATAAATTGGCTAATGCCCCAAATAAATATCTATTCATTAATGCTTGGAATGAGTGGGCAGAGGGTAATCACTTGGAACCCTGCCAGAAATGGGGCAAACGCTATTTAGAAATGACCAAGAGCAAAATAGATGAGCAATAAGGCACCTCTAGTATCGGTAATCATACCCAACTATAATCACGGGGTCTATTTAAAGAAACGGTTAGACTCTGTGCTTGACCAGAGTTACCAAAACTTTGAAGTGATTATTTTGGATGATTGCTCTACGGACAATAGTAGAGACGTAATTGAAAATTACCGTGGCCATACAAAAATTAGCTGTATTATATATAATGAGGTGAATGGCGGTGTTCCCTTTTACCAATGGAAAAAAGCGCTGGGATTTACAAGTGGTGAGCTTATTTGGATAGCGGAAAGTGATGACTATGCTGACTTAAATTTTTTGACAAGCTTGGTTGATAGGATTTCAGATGATGTAGGAATTGTTTTCTCTGATTCGAATGTGGTAGATCACAATGGAATTATCCATAACGACTATTATAAGAATTTTAGGAATAAAAATTTTAATACTAGTAAATGGAACAGCGATTATGTAATAACAGGTATTGAGGAAATAGAAGCTAATCTTGTTTTTGAGTGCACTATAAATAACATGAGTGCTACTATTTTCAAGAAAGATTTGGTGAATAGCTTGGACTTTGACCAGCTTTTCAAGTTTAAATATTGTGGTGATTGGTATTTTCTGATGTCAATGGCGCTACAAACGAAAATTGCCTATTGTGCAAAACCACTTAACTATTTTAAATATGGTACCAATAATTTTAAAAAAGGCACGAAGTCTACATTAAATTATCTTAGAGAACGTTCAATGGTCCGCTATTTCCTTTGGGATGAGTTAAATGAGCTAACAGTTGCTACCAAAAATAAAGTTTACAAACAATTGGGTATGGAGATGAGAATCATGATTAATGAAACTTTAAAATTGAAAATCAATCCGCTTCACTTGTTTCAAATGTTCACCTATTTACTGCGGTTGAAGGTTGGCTTGTTTAGAAAACAAATGGCAAATATTTTCTAATAAAAAATGAAAAAAAAAGCAATTTTACTGATTACCCAAACGGATTGGACCGAAAAACTAGGTGCAGCCAAAGTTCATATAGAGCTAAAACAAGAATATGAAAAGATTGGTTATCATGTAGACAAATTGTCTTTTGAGGATTTGTATCCTAACGGACAGAGTGCCTTCGATAAGATCTTTGGTGAGTTTTACATCAGTAAAATTCATAAATTTTTGAAAAAGAATGCTCGTCATTACGACATTATCGATGCCAATATTCATTGTATCATACACCCTAAAAATAAGTACGATTTTAAAGGCATAGTTTTAGTTCGGTCTCATGGCATAGGACCAATTTACAGACATGCAGAACAGCATATAGAGCGGTATAGACATACCTTGAAAGCTTTTGATAAGAAACCAAAGCTTAAAACTCGAATAGGGAATTTGTACAGAAAGTTGCAAAAGAAAGTTAATGAAAATGACTTTAATCTATCTATCCAACATGCAGACATTGTCCATTGTCTTAACTATGATGAATATAAGTACTACTTGAATGCTGGGGTAGCTAAGAGAAAACTATTTGTTATACCTAATGGAATAGGAGATAAATTTATTGAGGAATGTAATGATAGAATAGTAACAAAGAAAGAAAACGTATTGTCATTTGTGGGTTCTTGGACTTTGAGGAAGGGAGTTAAGGATTTAAGTGAGATCTTAAACAAACTTGATCAAAAAGGAGGCGTTAGCAAGCTCATGTTAGTAGGCGGTTTTACATTAGAGGAAGAGATTTTAAGAGACTTTTCGGATGAGCAAAAGCAGAAGTTAGAAGTAATACCTACTTATGACTCAAAAAGTTTGATTAGCATTTTAAATAGGGCATACATAGGTGTTTTTCCTAGCTATGTAGAGGGCTTCCCACTTGCAATTATCGAACAATTGGCATGTGGCATACCGATAGTAGCATACAGGGTGCCAGGTCCCAAAGATATTTTAGCTGAACTTGACAATGAACTTCTAGTCGAACCTGGCAACATAGAAGAGTTTGTATATAAGGCTAAAAGATTATTGGAGATGAAAAATGAAGATTATTTATTGTTGTCGGCAAACTGTAAGGCGATCTCTTTGAATTATAAGCTCAGTAGTATTGCTGCTGAATTTATTGATGTTTATAACACTTTCTCAGATGATAAAAAAGGAAATTAAATCTTTGACAGGTATTAGAGGTATTGCAGCAATTTATGTAGCAGTTTTTCATTTTTATCTTCATTATACTCAATCTAATAGTAATAATTTCTTGTCAAAAAACAGTTATTTACATTCTTTATTATACCATGGTTATCTCGGAGTTGATTTGTTTTTTATATTGAGTGCGTTTGTAATCACCCTTACCTCTAGTAAATATTTTGAGGATAAATTTGAGTTTAAAGATTACAAGAATTTTATGATAAAAAGATGGATAAGAATCTATCCAACTTATGCAATAATTCTTATAGTTACTTTTTTTTATTCTGGACAGACACATAGGGTGGGTAATTTCTTATTAAGCTTTAGCCTTTTAAATTCTTTATTTGGCTTGCCCTATCTGGTTGGTCATTTTTGGTCGTTGAGCACAGAATGGGTTACTTATATGACCTACCCGATTCTCTATAGACTTTTTTCTGCTGCAAGGCTTTTAAAGTGGCAACTTTTAATATTAATTGGAATTTTAATACTATATTCTACTTGTGTACTTTACTACAAAGAATATGCTATACAACCATTTAGCTTTGTAATAAATGGTGGCTACTATGGGTTATTCAGGTGCTTTGGCGATTATTTTTTAGGTGTATTTGCTTTTAAAATATTTAGTCACTATCCAAAATCAAAAGAGATAGCGGGAATAACTTCCATTGTAATAATTTTTATTTTGATCTGCTTATTATCTTTCGCTAAGGCAGATCTATTAATCGTTATTTTATTTGTCGCCTTAATCCTAAGTTTAACCAACGATAATAATGTTGTATCAAAACTAATGAGCACAAAGCCAATTTATATATTGGGGTTAATATCTTATCCGCTGTATCTAATCCATGCAATATTACTTTATTATTTAGATTACCTTAAAACCTTATTAAGTATCTTTTATGGATATAACAATTTCTATCTGATTTTAATGTTGCTTTTTTTAGCGCTATCAGTGATTTTTTCTTATATTTTTACTTTTTTTATTGAGAAGCCGATCATTTCTTTTTGTAATAAGAAAATACATCGGGTAGGTTAACATTACTACTTAAATTTGAATGAAAAGCACACAAAACTTCGCCGCGAAGATTATTTACAGATTTCGAACCCTAAGAAACGGTTTCCGTAGATTTTACCTTCGGTTACAAGGCCTCACTACGGGAGAAGGAACATTTTTGGGAAAAATTGACATTGAATGGCCGGGAAGCGTAGCGTTTGGAAAAAACTGTACCGTCCAAAATAACATCGCCTTCTGGGTACAAAGTCCCTTTAATGCTTCAAATAGAATTACGATAGGAGATAATGTTTTTATTGGTAGAAATACGGAGTTTAATTGTTGTGATTTTATAAAAATAGGTGACAATTGTTTAATTGCAAGTGCTGTGGTGTTTGTTGATTCGGCCCATACTTTTGCTAAGGAGGGGATAATTAGTAAGCAGCCTACAAAGTTAAAGGGAATAGTTGTAGAGGAAGATGTGTGGATTGGTACAGGGGCGAAAATTTTGCAAGGTGTACATTTGTGTCAAGGTTGTATTATTGGGGCTGGTGCGGTTGTAAATAAACGTGTCCCTGCTTATGAAATATGGGCGGGAGTACCAGCAGTTAAAATTGGCGAGCGCAAGGATAGCAAATATTCAAATCAACACTAAATTCATTATAATGGAAGGAACAAATACGCACGATAAAATACCAAAGATTATTCATTACTGTTGGTTTAGTGGAGAAGAGTTGCCAATATTTCTTAAAGACTGCATAGATAGTTGGAAACGGGTTATGCCAGACTATAAGATCCGATTATGGGATGCAAATAGCTTTGATTTTGACACCGTACCCTTTGTAAAGGAAGCTTTTTCTGTAAAGAAATGGGCATTTGTAGCTGATTATATCAGATTGTATGCGCTTTATACAGAGGGGGGTATTTATTTTGATTCGGATGTAATGGTATTTAAGCCTTTCGATGAGTTTTTAAGGTATGATTTTTTCACTTCTCATGAGATACATCCCGGTAATTTTACAAATGCTGAACGAAATAAATTAGACAAAAGCGGAAGACCTATTGCAAAGGATGACTATGTGTTTGGATTAAATGTACAAGCAGCAATAATGGGAGGAACAAAGGGTAATCCCTATATAAAAGAATGCATGGAATTTTATCATGACAAACATTTTTTAGATGCGGAGGGCAAAAGTCTGAGTGTACAGTTTATTATAGGTCCCTACATGTCAAAAATAGCTGAAAACTATGGGTATCTTTACCATGAAAAGGAACAAATGCTGGATAACAACATGAAGATATTTAAACCTGAAATCTTTGTTGGCAACTCTGTGTTTTTGACAAAAGAATCTTATGCCATTCATTTATGTAATGGAAGTTGGAAGGAGAAAACTAATTACGAAAAATTCCAGTACAATGTTAGAAATCAATATCCAAGCTTTTATCCGTTCATTACTTTCTTTGATAAAGTGAAAAGAAAAATGGGCGAGCTGTTTTAAACCTATAAAGAGATAAAATATTTTAGGCTATTGGTGTTGAGTGATCCATAAGTCAAGAAAGCTATTTTAAACTGTTGATGAAAAAGAAAATAATGTTTTTTTGTGGATGTTTAGAGCCAGGTGCAGATGGTGTAGGTGATTATACCCGAAGGCTAGCTGGCGCATTGATAGAAGATGGCTTCACTGTGCAACTTGTTTCCATAAACGATAATTATATTAAAATACCCGTAAATGAGCATCAGTATGCAAGTGATAAAAAAATAAGTGTGTTGAGAATGCCCAATTGCTACAAATGGAGTGAGAAAACAGATACAATCAGCAATTTTATAGAAAAATTTGATCCTGAATGGCTAAGCTTACAATATGTACCATTTTCGTATCATCCTAAAGGTTTACCCTTTTCGCTATCAGGGAAATTGAAGAAATTAGGAAGAGTCAGGAAATGGCATGTCATGTTTCATGAACTTTGGGTTGGAATGGATATTAATTCTTCTTATAAATTGAAATGGTGGGGCAAAGTACAATACCATATTATTAAACGGATGATTAAAGATTTGCGCCCAAGCTTGATGCATACCCAAACTCAACTTTATCAATATTATTTAACTAAAATGGGTATGGATGTGAAACGTTTGCCTTTATTTGGGAATATACCCATAACACAGTTAAAACAAAAAGATGATTACACCTCATCCATACGAATAGTGGTGTTTGGTAACATTCATTCTAATACTAAGCTGTTGCCGTTTGCAAGAATGATTGCTAAATTACAGGACAAAGAGGAGGCTTCTTTTGAAGTTCATTTTGTGGGCAAAAATGGTTCGAACTTGACTGAATGGGTGGATGTTTTTTCTCAATATGGGATAGCGAATCTTGTGCACGGTGTTCGAAACCAGGTGGAGATATCGACTCTGCTACAGCAATGTGACATTGGATTGTCGACAACGCCACTAGTATTGGATGAAAAGAGCGGATCAGTAGCTGCGATGGAGGAACACGGTTTATTTATTATCAATGTTGCCAATAAATGGACTCCGAGTGGTTATAGGGGTAAGGAACAAGCTGTAGATGATGAGTTTGATTTTAGTCGATTGGCACTAGCGACGATGAAAAGAGACATAACCAAGGTCTTACAAACTAAATTAAAAATGAGTACGGAGATGTTTACCAAAAGTCTAATAGAAATATGGCCAGCTTAAGTTACCTAATTACTAACCGAGCAAAATTTGGCATTGGGTCACTTAAGTTTTGGAAATCGTGGGCCAAAAGAGCGCTAACCCTTTCAGAAGTGGTTCGCAGAAATCATATGCGCCGCAAGTTGATTAGAGCTGGCGCCATAATCAGTGAAATAGCAGAGATTGGTAGTCCTAAGATTGATGGAGATAAGAGAAATCTAAAGATAGGTGCGTACTCTTTTATTGGTAATGCCATTTTAGCACTGCATACAGAAATTAGCATAGGTGAGCGTGTTTGTATAAACGATGGCGTAAATCTTCTTTCGGCCTCTCATGATCTTACAGATCCGGAATGGAAACTCAAAAAAGGAGCAATAGTGATAGATGATTATGCGTGGATCTGTACAAATGCAATAGTTTTACCAGGTGTTCATATTGGACGGGGTGCCGTAGTTGGTGCTGGTGCAGTAGTTTCAAAAAATGTTGGCGCAGGTGAGATTGTCGCAGGAAATCCAGCAAAACCTATAAATAAAAAAAGAGCACTGGATTTGAATTATAATCCATGTGAATTTTTGGCTGGTAATAGAGCTTGGCTTATTGGATAGTTTATATGAAAAAAGTAATTTTAAGTCATCCTACCGGAAACGCAAATGTAAAGGCTGCTGCCAATGGTTTTGCCAAAGCAAATCTACTAGCTAAGTTTGTAACTGCCATTGCGGTTTTTAAAGGAACATTTGCTTTTAGTATATTTGGTATCGGACCATTGAAAGAGTTTCGGCGAAGAACTTTCCCGGATTCTTTGAAAAAGATCACCACAAAATACCCTTGGAACGAATTGGCAAGGATGATGGCCTTAAAATTGAAATTAAGGGCTTTGGTAAATCACGAAGTAGGCAAGTTCAGCATTGATTCGATTTGCAGGCATTTGGATGGTAAGGTAGCGGCACTAATAACAAAAGAAGGGGAAATAGATGCAGTGTACGCTTACGAAGATGCGGCTTTAGCTAGCTTTAGCGCAGCAAAGAAAAAAAGCCTGATTTGTCTTTACGATTTACCTATTGGATATTGGCGAAGTATGCATGAATTGTTAAATGTGGAGATAAAGAGCAGGCCAGCCTGGGCAGCAAGCATGGGTGGGGTGAATGACTCGTTACAGAAATTAGAGCGCAAGGATCAGGAATTGGGGATGAGTGATCATATATTTGTTGCGAGTGATTTTACTAAAAAAACATTACAAGCCTATCCGTATAAATTGGCACCCATTACCGTTATCCCATATGGTTTTCCAGAAGTTGGATTTCCGAAAACATATGAACCTTTGATAAATAGACCTTTGAGATTGTTGTTCGTTGGTGGCCTATCGCAAAGAAAAGGGATTGCTAATTTGTTTGAGGCAGTGGCAAATTTTGGTGATAAGGTGACCCTAACGGTAGTTGGCAGAAAACCTTCATTAGATTGCCGCCCTTTAGATGAGTATCTTGAGCAACATCATTGGATCCCTAGTTTACCACACCATGAGATTTTACAACTAATGCGTGAAAATGATATCTTTGTCTTCCCTTCGTTATTCGAAGGTTTTGGATTAGTTATTACCGAGGCAATGTCTCAAGGAACGCCTGTTATCACGACAGAAAGAACCTGCGGGCCGGATTTAATTGAACATGGAAAGAATGGATGGTTGATTGAAGCTGGCAACACCAATGCTTTAACCAAACAAATCGAGGTGATTTTAGCCGATCCTGCAGTTATTGAGCAGAACGGCTTTTTAGCTATGGAAACCGCCAAACAAAGGCCTTGGGCTAAATATGAAAAAGAGCTGAGCGAAGCCGTATTAAAGATCATTGAATGAAAAATTCTGGAGGAGAAAAATTAAATAATATTAAAAAGGCTGTTTGGCTTTATTTTTTGTTGTTAGTTTTTGAAGGAGCACTGAGGAAATGGTTTCTTCCAGGACTGGCTACACCACTGCTCGTTGCCAGAGATCCAGTTGCGTTATATGTGATTTTTATGGTTTGGCAAACTGGTAATATGCCAAAGTCAAATTATTTAACGGGTATGGTTGTGATTACGGTTATTGCTGTTTTTACGGGCATGCTGTTTGGGCATGGCAGTTTAAGTGTATCCTTATATGGTGCAAGGATTTTACTGATTCATTTCCCATTTATTTTTGCAATGGGTAGGGTTTTTGATAGAGAGGATGTACTACAGGTGGGCAAAGTATTGCTCTATGTTTCTATCCCTATGGCATTATTGGTGGCCATGCAGTTTTATAGTCCTCAAAGCGCCTGGGTAAATAGAGGCGTTGGGGGTGATATGGCTGGGGCTGGTTTTAGTGGTGCCTTGGGCTTTTTTAGACCGCCTGGTACTTTTTCGTTTACCAACGGAACGACCCTCTTTTTTAGTTTTGTAGCGGTGTATGTCATTTACTTTTGGCTTAACCCTAACATTGTTAGCCGCTGGTTACTGCTTGGGGCTTCGATTGCGGTGATGGTCGCTATCCCTCTCTCTATTAGTAGATCATTGCTATTCGGCATTGGTGTTTCTGTGATGTTTTCACTGCTTCCTGCCCTAAAAGGTGGTAAATATTTTGGGCAGATCATTGTGGTTACTATAGTTGTGATGTTAGGCTTGGTTGGTTTAAATCAAATGAGTTTTTTTCAAACCGCTACAGAGGCCTTTACTTCGCGTTTTGAGACCGCAAATACCGTAGAGGGCGGCTTAAATGGCGTATTTGCTGACCGTTATCTAGGGGGGCTCATTGCTGCTATCAAGTCGTCTGCTGAACAACCCTTTTTTGGACAAGGCATTGGGATGGGTACTAACGCAGGTGCTGCCCTGATTACTGGGAAAGGCACAACCTTTTTAGTTTCAGAAGGTGAATGGGGAAGGCTGATAGGTGAAATGGGCCCAGTTTTAGGCCTCTTAGCCATTTCTTTTAGGCTTGGATTAAGTTGGGATCTAGCCCGTAAAGCATATAGTAGGTTGAGGATAAATGATACCTTGCCTTGGATTTTATTGAGTTTTGTACTCTTAAACCTTCCTCAAGGTCAATGGGCACAACCAACCTCGTTAGGTTTTGGGGTTTTTGCTACAGGAATTCTTATCGCTTCGTTGAAATTTAGGCCAATTCCTAGTTCCAACCCAAATTTAATTAACCAAACCCAAGCTTAAATGAAGTTTATATTAATTGGCAATTATCCTCCCGATCAACAAGAAAGTATGCAGAGGTATACCAATGGTCTTGCGTATAATCTAAAACAAAAAAAAGTGAGTGTTGAAATTTGGTTACCCACAGTTTTTTTTGGTAGGTTGGTTAAATCACCTCATCATGGTTTAGGAAAATGGCTAAATTATATCGACAAGTGGCTAATTTTTCCAATTGTTATTAGCGCTAGATTGTTCATGAGGAAAAAGCATTTTAGGGATATTTCTTTTCATGTTTGCGACCATTCTAACTCACCTTACCTTAACTATTTGCCTGCAGTGAGGAGCGGGATTACTTGCCATGATGTATTGGCGATAAGAGGCGCATTTGGCGATAAAGATGCTCATTGTGAGGCTTCTCGAACAGGGAAAATTTTGCAAAGGTGGATTTTAAGCCATTTAAAAAAAACAACGATACTTACTGCTGTATCGCATCTTACTATGAAGCAGCTTGTGGAGTTGTGTGAATTTGAGCCAGTTAAATTACATGCGCAATGGAAAGTTATTTATAATACCTTTAATGCAGAATTTAAACCAATGGCTAGCGCTAAGGCGAAGAAACTTTTAGCTGCAAAGATTCCAGAAAACCGTGATTTTATTTTACATGTCGGCTCAAGTTTGGCTCGAAAAAACCGGAAGATGTTGTTGGATATGGTTCATGAACTAGGAGAACACTGGAATGGCGTAATTTGTTACGCTGGTCAAAGCATAGATGAGGCCCTTGTAAACCATGCCAGGGATTTAGGTCTTGAACACCGGCTAATTGGCATAGAAACGCCTAGTCATGAAGTGTTAGTGGCTTTATATAGTAGCTGTACCGCTTTTGTTTTTCCGTCTTTTTCTGAGGGTTTCGGATGGCCTTTAATTGAAGCACAAGCATGTGGTGCACCAGTTTTAGCCAGCAATGCTGCACCAATGCCAGAGATAAGTAATGGGAGCGCTTTGCATGCAAATCCATATGATGCTGCAAGTTTTGCGAAAGCATTTTCGCGGTTGCTAACAGAAAAAGATTCTTTAATAGAAAGAGGATATGAAAATTGTAAGCGGTTTGATCCTGAAACTTTAACCACACAGTTCATTAATTTATATAAGCCAGGATATAAATGATAAAAAAAATAATCAGTACGTTGCTTCCATGGGGGCTGAGGAGGAGGGCTTTAAATAAATGGTTTGGTTATTCCATACATCCTACCGCAAAAATTGGTTTGGCGTGGGTTTTCCCTACGGAATTGATTATGCATGCCCATGCTAGAATTGATCATTTCACGGTTGCACTGCATTTAGATAGGGTTGAAATTGGTGAGCAATCCTCTATTGGTAGAAATAATTGGATTACAGGTTTCTCTAGTTTTGGAACTAGCAAACATTTCGCTCACCAAATTGAAAGAAGGTCAATACTATTGATTGGAAAAGAAAGTGCAATTACAAAAAACCATCACATAGATTGCACAAATCTTATTCAGATTGGTAACTTCTCTACTGTTGCCGGCTATCAAACACAGTTGTTAACCCATTCGATCGACGTGTATGAAAATAGGCAAGACAGTAAGCCTATCATTATTGGTGATTATACGTTTATTGGAACAAATTGTGTTGTTTTAGGGGGGGCAATTCTTCCCTCTCATTGTTTGCTAGCGGCAAAGTCCATGTTAAATAAAAGCTTTCATGAAGAGTGGAAGATTTATGGCGGGGTGCCAGCGAAACCAATCGCCGCTCTATCCATGGATGCGAAGTATTTTACGAGAACAAGCGGTTTTGTATATTAACGATTGAAAAAATGAAGATACTTCATGTAATGTCTAGTTTAGATCCGGCGGCGGGAGGGGTAACTCAAGCTGTGAAAACTATGATTAATGGTTTAAATGAGTTGGAAGTAAACAATCAAGTGGCTTGTTTAGACGATCCTAGGAACTCTTTCTTAAGTAATTTACCTTTTAAGATCTACGCTTTTGGACCTAATAAAACACCCTGGAAGTTTGCTCCAGCGCTCTTAAATTGGTTAAAGATAAATATGGATGGTTATGATGTTGTTATTGTACATGGACTTTGGCAATACCACACCTATGCCACGATTAAAGCAATTAAAACTTTAAAAGGTATCAAGCCAAAATTGTATGTGATGCCCCATGGTATGCTAGACCCTTATTTTCAAAAAGCTAAGGGACGTAAAATTAAAGCCATAAGAAATTGGGCTTTTTGGAAACTAATAGAAAAACAGTTAGTAAATAATGCAACTGGCCTTCTGTTTACATGTGAAGCTGAAAGGAATTTAGCTGCTACAACTTTTAGTCCGTATCAACCCCGAGCAACAGTTGTTGTTGGGTTGGGAGTAGAGGCACCACCTATGTTTACACCAAGGATGGAGGCTGCTTTTAATGAAAAAATAGGCAAATCGCTAAAGGAGTACTTAATTTATTTAGGGAGAATCGATCAAAAAAAGGGGGTAGACTTATTGGTAAAAGCCTACTTAAGATTAGTCTCAGAAAAAGAAAATTTGCCTCCCCTAGTTATTGCTGGGCCAGGTTTAGACACACCATTCGGGGCGGCAATTTTGCAATTGGTTAATGGTAATAAAAATGTGCTATTTCCAGGGATGCTGAGTGGGGATGCAAAATGGGGAGCTTTTTATGGTGCATCAACCTTTATATTACCCAGTCATCAAGAAAATTTTGGTATTGCAGTGGTAGAGGCATTGGCTTGTGGTAAACCTGTTTTAATTTCTGATCAAGTAAATATCTGGAATGAAATTGTTGCAGGACTAGCTGGATTGGTAGCTAATGATACAGAATTAGGGACCTACAATTTATTGCGAGATTGGTTCGAAAAAAAGGATAAAGAAAAGAAAGATATGTGTATTTTTGCTTTAGATACCTTTAATAGTCGCTTTTCGGTAGAAAATGCGGCTAAATGTCTGCTTGGAGCTATTAAATAGTTATGAAATCTGAATTAATTAATGTAGATACCCATACTGGAGCGTCTTTTTCCTTTAAGAATCGTTTTGCAAGGGTAATTTGGAGTGTGGTTTATCAAATTTTATTTAGGTTTTCACCTAAACCCTTACACGGATGGCGATCGTTTTTGTTGAAGCTATTTGGTGCCAAGGTTGGTAAGGGTGTACATATTTATCCTGGAGTAAGAATTTGGGCGCCCTGGAATTTAGAGCTCCATGATCAATGTGGTGTGGGCAGTGGTGCAAATTTGTATTCGCAAGGCAAGATAACTATTGGTGAAAAAGCAGTCATTTCTCAAGGGGCCTACTTATGTGCAGGTACGCATGATTATACCAAAGCTGGTTTCCCATTAATAACGGCACCAATTTATATTGGTAAAAATGTGTGGGTTGCTGCAGAGGCTTTTGTGCACCCAGGAGTAGCCATTGGCGAGGGTACTGTGGTTGGAGCGAGAGCCGTAGTGGTGAAGGATTTGCCAGCGTGGATGGTCTTTGCGGGCAATCCGGCAAGACCAATTAAAGATAGAGTGATAACAGATTTGCCAATATGAATTTATAGTTTGCATAAGATAAATGATCTCTGTAATAATTCTAACTAAAAATGAAGAAAAAGATTTGCCTAGCTGTTTAGCTTCCATAACTTGGTGTGATGATATACATATCTTAGATTCTGGAAGTGAAGATAGGACGATTGAAATAGCGAAAAGCTTTAAAACTTCGATTAGCGTAAACTCATTTAAAAGCTTTGGTGACCAAAGAAATTTTGCATTAGATCATTTAGATATTAGATACGAATGGATTTTGTTCCTAGATGCAGATGAGGTAGTTACGGCCAAGTTTCATGCTGCCATGATACGAAACATCCAAGCCTCTAATTCGGAAGTTGCTGGCTTTTATTGTTGTTGGAAGATGATGTTAGATGGAAAATGGTTAAAGCACTGTGATAATTTTCCTAAATGGCAATTTCGCCTTTTGAAAAAGGGAAGGGCCCACTTTACTGACTTTGGCCACGGACAGAAGGAAGGTGAAGTGAACGGTGTGATAAAATATATCAAAGAGCCTTATTTGCATTTCGGCTTTTCTAAAGGATGGAGTCAATGGATCGAAAGACATAACAAATACTCAAGTCAGGAAGCAATTGCGAGACTAGAAAGCAGGCCGCCTTTTGCAAGCGTATTTAGTAAAAATACCAGCGTTAGAAATCCAGCATTAAAATCATGGTTAAGTCACTTACCAGGTTGGCCATTATTAAGGTTTACGCAAGCTTACATCTTAAGTTTTGGCTTTATGGAAGGTAAGCCAGGATTTATCTATTGTGTAAATATGGCTTACTATGAGTTTTTGATACAAATAAAAATGCGGGAAATAAAACTGAAGAATAAATCATAGTATATGTCTAAAAAAATACTGGTAATTGGTATCAATTTTTTTCCCGAATTAACTGGCATTGGAAAATATACGGGCGAGATGGTTCACTGGTTAGCGGAGAAGGGATATGAGACCACCATGGTAACTAGTTTTCCCTACTATCCCTATTGGACGGTGCAGCAACCTTATACAGGTAGTTTTTATAAAAAAGAAGTTTTAAAGGGCGGTAAGTTAAAGGTTTATCGTTGTCCCATGTACATACCAAAAAAGCCAACTGGGATAAGGCGGTTATTGCATGAAGCAAGCTTTTTAATCAGTTCGTTTTTTGTTGTCTTTCTATTGCTATTTAAAAAGAAAAATGAATTGATCCTCGCAGTTGCACCACCATTTCATTTAGGATTTTTAGCTTTGTTTTATCGCTTTTTTAAGGGTGGTAAAATTGTGTATCATATCCAAGATTTGCAAGTCGATGCGGCTAGAGAATTAAAGATGCTACCAAATGGTCTATTTTCTGTTTTATTTTGGCTCGAGCGATTAATTCTTAAAAAGGTGAATATGGTGAGCACCATTTCTGAAGGGATGATTAAGCGGGTAAAGGCAAAAGTATACAGGGAGGTAGTTTTTTTTCCGAACTGGGTGAATACTGATAGTTTTTACCCTCTTATGAATCGGGAGGAACTGAAATTAGAATGGGGTTATAAAATTGAAGAGCAAATTATCTTGTATTCTGGCAGTATTGGGGAGAAACAAGGTCTAGACGTCATTGTTCGTATAGCAGATGGGCTAAGACACCTCCCACATCTTAAATTTATAATTTGCGGGACAGGGCCTTATAAGGAAAGATTAATCGCTATGGCTGTGACGGCAAACCTTAGTAATGTTTTTTTTTCTCCCTTACAGCAAAGTGAGGTTTTCAATCGTTTTTTAAACATGGCAGACCTCCATTTAGTTTTACAAAAAGGAGATGCAAGTGATTTGGTTATGCCTTCTAAACTGACTACCATTTTAGCTGTGGGAGGCTTAGCTTTAGTAACAGCGCATGAAAGTACAACCTTATTTGATGTAATAACTCAAAATAAGATGGGAATTGTAATTCAGCCTGAAAATGATGTTTCACTTAAACAAGCAATTGAACAGTTTTCCTTAGCAACTTATACCGAGCAACGTTTAAGGGCCAGGGAATATGCTTCAAAATATCTTAATAAATACAATATTTTGAATGCATTTTTAGCCAATTTTTAGAGTGAGCATATAATTAAGATACATTGAAATTGCCATACGCAGTCTTCTTATTGCTAATTTAATAATAGATAATTGACACACTGTATAACAGAACGCTCCTTATGAAAAATCCTTTAGAGTCGCCCGATAAATTACTCTTTATTGACGGTCTTAGAGCTTTAGCAGCCATTTATGTAGTTATGCATCATGCTAAGTTGCATTACATCTTGGATACAACTAAGCTTTCGCCCATTCAGAAGCTAACTTTAAGTGGCTTGTCTTTTGGCCACTATGCTGTAGGCCTTTTTATAGTGATCTCTGGATATTCTCTAATGCTTCCTGCAATAAAAAGGGGTTATGTGGTGCCGAATGTTTCAGACTTTTATTGGAGGCGGGTAAAGAGGATTCTGCCACCCTATTACATTTCCCTACTTTTATCTCTTTTACTAATATACTTTTTTATTGGAACGCAAAAAACTTTGACTCATTGGCACATGAGTATTCCAGTGACTTTTAATACAGTGCTTGCCCATTTATTTTTGATACATGATTTATTTCTGTCCCATGTCTATAAAATCAACCATTCATTATGGTCAATTTCTGTAGAATGTAGGATCTACCTTTTTTTTCCCCTTATCGTTTTCTTTTGGAAGAGGCTTGGTCCAGTGGTTACATTGGTAGTTACGATACTCTTTTCCGCTTTCCTTTACATCATTCTTACCCACTTTAGTAACAGATACGAGGATATCAATCTTGCTTCAGGTGTGAATCCATATATTGTTCTTTTTGTTTTAGGAATGTTTGCTGCGGATATGTCTTTTTCGGACTCAAGATTGTCAAGATTCATTGACCGTCTACATTTGGGCACAGTGATGATCTTCTTAATTGCCGTTTTTGTGCTGTTTAAAAAGATGTTGTTCACTCTCAACGTCCAGCTAGATTTGGATGATGAAACAGCAATTGCAGATTTGATTTTTGGCGCTGTTTGCTTTTGTTTGCTTGTGATTTGTGGCAGGCCGAAATATGAAAAGTCTTTCCTAAGATTCTTTAAGCAGATTTTTTCTTGGCAACCTTTGGTTTTCTTAGGTATGTTTGCCTATAGCGTTTATTTAGTTCATGCACCTATTTTAGAACTAATTTCGGTTTATCTAATTCCTTTGTTTAACATAAGTTCGGCGTATTATGCGACACTTGTTTTAATCATATTAGGAACTTCAATAGTGGTAGGTCTGGCTTATCTTTTCTTTTTAGCTTTTGAAAAGCCATTTTTAAATAAACGAAAGGAAAGTTTAAAGAAAACAGAATTGAATGCTGTTCTCAATCCTGCCCCTTAAAAATTAATGTTAAAAGATAAAATATGAATAGTTCTACTGTAAATATCGCATTTTGCATCAATAGACTTGCTTTAATAGGCCTAGGGGTCACCATCTCTTCGTTAGTAAGGAATTGTGCGCAGACCAGCAAGTTGAAGCTAAATTTTTTATGCGCTGGGCTAACTGATGATGACAAGAACAATATTAATGAATTGTTAAAATTAGAAAATTATAAGGGTTCCGTAGCATTTATGGACTTCGAAGCATCTAAGGCGTTTGGGTCGTTCAAGTCCTTGCATGGAGATTGGACTACTTATGGAAGGTTGTTATTGCCCGAATTGATTAAAGAGAAAAGTGTACTCTATTTAGATGCCGATCTAGTTGTTGAAGCTGATGTGCTGGAAGTTGAGGGCTTTGATTTTCAAGATATGGCATTGGCTGTTGTAAATAGCGGCCTCATCAAATATACACTGGAGCGTAAGTTTTTTGTAGAAGTGTTAGGGATCTCTCCAAGTACGCCAACATTTAATGCAGGTGTACTGCTGTTTAATTTAGATCGCTGGAGAGAGGATAAACTTAAAGAAAAATGTTTAGCTTTTGCCTCTAGATACCCAATGGAACTGCTTTCTTGCGATCAAACGATCTTGAATGCCTTGTTCTTGAAGTTTTCTTCGCTCCCTGCTCATTTTAACTGTGAGTGGCTGCCTTATCATCAACAACCAGCCACTGGTAAAAAGATGATATTTCATTTTGTTGGGTCGCCTAAGCCCTGGGATATTTTGGGCTTTTTGGTTCACAATGGACATTTAACTTGGAAGAGCTATTTAAATCCGTATTGGGCTAAGCACTATAGTAAACTGTCTCTTGGAGATTTGAAAAGAGCTTGGAAAATCAGAAGATCGTATTTTAGGGTGATGAAACTAAAATTAAAGAAATGATTTTGTCTCGAAAATAGTTTTTTATTGCTTTTAGCTTTTAAAACAAAATTTTAATAAATACTTTAAAAAAACCTATTTATGTTTATCGATGCTAACAGAAATTGAAGTTTGCCCAATGGAACAGGTTGTTTCTCAAGTAAAACATTATATTTGTGTGGTTTTCACACTAAGCCTCTATAAAAGGATCTGAAGCCTTATAATGTCATAAATTTATGTTTATTAGCGCACTACATCACAAAATTATTAAATGAAAAAAATTACTAACATTTGCTGTATTGGTGCAGGATATGTCGGCGGTCCTACTATGGCAGTGGTTGCCAAACAATGTCCTCACATTAAGGTTACTATCGTAGATTTAAATGAAGCAAGAATTGCGGCATGGAATGATGAAGATGTAAACAACATTCCGGTATACGAACCGGGTTTAAGTGAGGTGGTGGCAGAAGCTAGGGGCAGAAACTTGTTTTTCTCTACTGATGTAGATGCAGCTATTGCAGAAGCGGAGATGATTTTTATTTCGGTAAATACGCCTACCAAAACTTATGGGGCTGGTAAGGGTATGGGCGCCGATTTAAAATGGATTGAGTTATGTGCTCGCCAAATTGCACGTGTTTCTAAAACCGATAAAATTATCGTAGAAAAATCTACTTTACCTGTACGTACGGCTGAGGCGGTTCGCGATATTTTACACAATGCTGGAAATGGGGTAAAATTTGAAGTCTTATCTAATCCAGAATTTTTAGCGGAAGGTACAGCTGTAGAGGATTTGATGGCGCCTGATCGCGTTTTGATTGGTGGTGATTCAACTCCAACAGGTCAAGAAGCAGTTGTGGCCTTAGTAGATGTATATGCCAATTGGATTCCTCGCGAAAGAATTTTGACCACCAATGTTTGGTCTTCTGAGCTTTCTAAATTGGTAGCTAACGCTTATTTGGCGCAACGTATTTCATCTATCAACTCTATCTCTGAGTTGTGCGAAAAAACAGAGGCTAATATCAATGAGGTGGCTAGGGCAATCGGTACAGATAGCCGTATTGGTCCGAAGTTTCTAAAGGCTTCCGTTGGTTTTGGAGGTTCATGTTTTCAGAAGGATATTTTAAACTTGGTTTATATATCTAGGTCATTCGGTTTGCGTGAGGTTGCCGATTACTGGGAACAAGTAATTATCATGAATGATCACCAGAAAAAGCGTTTTGCCTTAAATATGGTAAGGGATTTATACAATACCGTATCTGGCAAAAAGATTACTTTTTTAGGTTGGGCCTTTAAAAAGGATACCAATGATACAAGGGAATCTGCAGCGATTTATGTGGCAGATGAGTTGTTAAATGAACAAGCGAATATTCGCGTATACGATCCTAAGGTAGGGCAAAGTCAGATTTTAGGCGATTTGGACTATTTAGCTACCCGCAAGCCTGAAGAAAATGCAGCTTCGGTGAAAGTTTATGAAGATCCTTACCGTGCCTGTGAAAATACACATGCTATTGCTGTTTTAACTGAATGGGACGAGTTCACAACTTATGATTGGCAAAGAATTTATGATAGCATGTTAAAACCTGCCAAGATTTACGACGGTAGGAATATACTAGATACAGAGAAATTAAGGAAAATAGGTTTTAAGGTCACTTCAATTGGTGTAAGGTAATGGAACGTAAAAGAGTATTAATCACAGGAGCGGCAGGCTTTTTAGGCTCACACTTGTGCGACAGGTTTATTGCAGAAGATTACCATGTAATTGCCATGGATAATTTAATCACTGGCGATTTACAAAATATTGAGCATTTGTTTAAATTGGAGAACTTCGAGTTTGCTCATCATGATGTTTCTAACTTTGTTTATGTGCCGGGTAAATTAGACTATATCTTGCACTTTGCTTCGCCAGCTAGTCCGATAGATTATTTAAAGATACCGATACAAACTTTAAAGGTAGGTTCTTTGGGAACGCACAACTTGTTAGGTTTGGCAAAAAACAAAGGGGCTAGAATGTTAATTGCTTCAACTTCTGAGGTATATGGCGATCCTAATGTGAACCCACAGCCTGAAGAATACTGGGGTAATGTTAACCCGGTAGGCCCAAGAGGCGTTTATGATGAGGCTAAACGTTTTCAGGAGGCAATTACCATGGCTTACCATACTTTTCATGGTGTAGAAACCAGAATTGTAAGGATTTTTAATACTTATGGGCCAAGGATGCGTTTGAACGACGGAAGGGTTTTGCCTGCTTTTATTGGTCAGGCGCTACGTGGAGAAGATTTAACTGTTTTTGGCGATGGTTCACAAACCCGTTCGTTTTGTTATGTGAGCGATTTAGTGGAAGGTATTTACCGATTGTTATTAAGTGATTATGCGCAGCCGATGAATATTGGTAATCCGGATGAAATCACCATTAAACAATTTGGGGAGGAGATTATCAAGTTAACAGGTAGTGACCAGAAACTGATTTTGAAGGATTTGCCGGTTGATGATCCTAAACAACGCAGACCAGATATTACCAAAGCAAAAGCAATTTTAGGCTGGGAGCCGAAAGTGAATAGGGCAGATGGTTTAAAGATTACTTATGAGTATTTTAAGTCTCTTCCGGAGGATGTGCTTTATAGTAAGGACCATAAAGATTTTAAAGGTTTTACGAAGTAGTTATTGCCAGCTTATTCAAGGATTTTATTGATAAATACCCTAGCGCATTAGTGTTAGGGTGTTTTTTTTTGGAAACCAGTCGTCCTATCGAACGAGCTCTTGCGACAGCTTGTCCCGATCCGATAGCTATCGGATTTATATCGGGAAGATATATGCTTGAATGTGACTCATAGATCTCTCCCAAGGTCGAGATGACGGACTTGATTGAGATGACGTGACGCTTGAATGTGACTCATAGATCTCTCCCAAGGTCGAGATGACGGTAACACTGGGAGATGACGATAACGCGGGGGATGACATATAAGTATTCGTCATCTCGACGGAGCGCCTGCCTATCACAGGCTGCGACGAGAGATCTTCGAGAGGGATTAATTCACAGATCTCTCCTATCGTCGAGATGACGGACTTGATTGAGATGACGTGACGCTTGAATGTGACTCACAGATCTCTCCCAAGGTAGAGATGACGTAATAAGTGTTCGTCATTTCGAACGCAGCGCAGCGAGAGCCTGTCCCGATCCGATAGCTATCGGATTTATATCGGGAAGATATCTGCTTGAATGTGACTCATAGATCTCTCCCAAGGTCGAGATGACGATAACGCAGGGAGATGACGATAACACTGGGAGATGATCTCACGTAAGCGTCATCTCGACAGAGCGCCTGCCTATCACAGGCTGCGACGAGAGATCTTCGAGAGGGATTTGTCTTACAGATCTCTCCCAAGGTCGAGATGACGGACTTGATTGAGATGACGTGACGCTTGAATGTGACTCACAGATCTCTCCTATCGTCGAGATGACGATAACACTGGGAGATGACGCGACGCGGGAAGATGGCGAATATTTATTACCACTCTTTTATAACTTCCCATAAATCTTTCCAATCAGGGTTGATGCTATTTATCAAATCATCTTTCTTTTCCCTGCGCCATTTCTTGATTTGCTTTTCTCTGCCAATTGCCTCTTCTATGGTAAAGAGTGACTCATAATAAACGCAGTATTTTAATTGATATCTAGCAGAAAAGGAGTTTGGGTATTTGGCAGACTTATGTTCTAGGATTCTGCTGAATAGATCAGATGTTACGCCGATATACAAAACTGTTTTGTTATAGTTTGTCATGATGTATACGCAGCCGCCTCTTTCCATAGGATTAAATTAGTTAAAATAGTTGACTTATGGATCTCTCCTAATGTCGAGATGACGTAATAAGTGTTCGTCATCTCGACGGAGCGCCTGCCTATCACAGGCTGCGACGAGAGATCTTCGAGAGGGATTAATTCACAGATCTCTCCTATCGTCGAGATGACGGACTGGGAGGGGATGAGGTGACGCTGGGAGATGACATAATAAGTATTGGTCATCTCGACGGAGCTCTTGCGAAGAGAGATATGCAAAAGGAGTTAATTAACAGATCTCTCCCGAGGTCGAGATGACGCGACGCGGGAGATGACGGATTCGGCGAGATGACTGGCTGGGTGGAGATGACGGGAGTTTTGCTTGCAGATCTCTCCGACTGTCGAGATGACGAAACTCGAGCGAGATGAAGTAGATAGGTGTTTTTGTTCCGTAGTGAATGAAGTTCGGCTGAATTTTGCGGATTTAATGATCAACAAATTGTTAAAATAATGTTTATCGAAGTTTAACTTTGTGGAAATAGTCGATGAAATGGTAGTTTTAGTATAAAATACCTGTTATTAGGTATTTTATTTTGCTTTTTAAATGATAACTTTGCTTTCTTGTTAATTGAAGTTAGTAAAAAGTATAATTTCTTAATCCCTAGTTAAATTATGGCTCTTCAAACTCGTTATAATTACCTGTTAAGGTTTATTTTGCCTATAACAGACGTTTTAATGCTCATTGGAATATATTATCTAGCCTCTTTTGTTGCGGCAAGCTTTGGCAAAACATTACATGACGAACTTAATAAAAATCATGTAGTCATTAGCACTTTGCTATGGTTCATCAGCACGGCAATATTTGGCTTATACACAGCTTATGGCGCCAGAAGATTGGAAAGAATTTATAGAGGAACTTGGAGAAGTATAGCTTTACATTTTGCACTTTTTATCAGTTACCTTATCTTTTTTAATGAAGATGATTTTTCTAGGGCATTTTTAGTCATTTTTTATCTATTAACTGCCACAGCTTTTATTCTAAACCGTTTTATAGGGACGTCTATTCAATACATCGTACTCAATAAATTTAAAGAAGCAAAAAAAATTGCCGTAATGGGTTCTAATGGCACGGCCTTACGCTTATCTACCTATTTACAAAAACAAAGAAATGTAGAGTTTTATGGTTTTGTGGGCGATGATGATTCAATATACGATCAGAATAAAGGATTTGTATCAGAAATTGTTTCTGAAAAATTAAATGAAGCCGTTAATTATGGCGTAAAAGAAGTTTATGTGGCCGTTGCTCCTCAACGCATGTCTGATGTAAAGGCCTTGGTTGCAGAAGCAGATAAACAATGTATAAGATTAAAGTTTATTCCTGATCTAGGCGCAAATATGGGTTCGCCATTTACCATTAGTTACATGGGAGGTGAGTTTCCCATCATCACACTCAGGAACGAACCATTGGAAGACATGGGCAATCGTTTTAAAAAACGTGCCTTTGATGTAATTTTTAGTAGTCTGGTTATCTTTTTTATTTTGAGTTGGCTGTATCCTATTATTGCCCTACTAATCAAACTGGAGAGCAGAGGTCCTGTATTATTTAAGCAATTGAGAAGCGGCAGAAATGACGAACCATTTTGGTGTTATAAGTTTAGGAGCATGACTGTTAACGAGGAGAGTGACGACAAGCAAGCTACCAAGGACGATGTTAGGGTAACTGCCATAGGACGCTTTTTGAGAAAAACAAGCTTGGATGAAATGCCACAGTTTTTTAATGTTTTTTTAGGGGAAATGAGCGTTGTAGGCCCTAGACCACACATGCTGAAACATACCGAACAATATAAAGAGATCATCAATGAGTTCATGGTAAGGCATTTCATGAAACCGGGCATAACAGGCTGGGCACAAGTAAATGGATTTAGAGGTGAAACTCGCGAAAGAAGAGATATGGAAAATCGGGTGAAAGCGGATATCCATTACCTAGAAAATTGGACGGGGATGTTAGATGTAAAAATAGTCTTTATGACCATTATCAATGCGGTTAGAGGCGAAGAAAATGCGTTTTAAATCTGCAAAAGCGTATATTCTTTCGACCATCTATTAGTCATCACCGGGAGACATATAATGAAAAACAACAAGTTAGATTGGTTTGAGCCTTCATTTTAAAATTGTTAAACAAAAGTTGTAACTTTAGACCCTAAGTCAGTTAGTTATATATAGCAATCGACAACAACCTCTCACTCTAGCATGGCTCACCAAAACCGTTACAGTTTTCTTTTAAGGTATATCTTGCCCTTGGTAGACCTGATCATGATCAATGGTGTTTATCTTGTGGCTAACTACATCACCACGATGTTAGGAAGGAATATAGTATTGGTAGAGAAAAATTACAATCACATTATTGTATGTAATTTGATCTGGCTGGTTTGTACAGCATATTTTGGCCTTTATAGTATTTTAGGGAACAGAAAAATAGAGCGAGTGTACCGATCCACTTATAAAAGCGTCGCTGCCCATTTTGTTTTATACACGTTTTATCTTGCTTTTCATATGGAGAAGCACCTTTCCTGGACATTCGTGGGCATCTTTTATGTATTAGTAACTGTATGTTTTATTTTCAATAGGTTTTTGGGAACCTCGTTTCACTATACGGTATTATCTAAATTTAATGTGGCCAAAAAGGTAGCTTTTATAGGTGCGCACGAAACTTCGCAGAAGCTAATTACTTATTTTGAAAGCGAACCAAATCTTTCTTACTATGGTACCTTAGGAGGGGATGAGTTTATCTACGACCATAATAATCATACAACCGCTACCCTTGTATTGCAAAAATTAAGCACTGCCGCGGCAGCTGGAGTTAAGGATATTTATGTTGCTGTGGATCCGAATAAAATGTCTGAGGTGCAGAATCTCATACAAGAGGCAGACACGCAGGGAATCAGGATAAAATTTGTGCCTGATTTGGGGCTTCACTTATCTCCCAACTACGGGATTAGCTATCTCGGTAACGAATTCCCCATTATTACGCTTAGGCATGAACCATTAGAGGAGATGGGAAGCAGGTTCAAGAAAAGAGCATTTGATGTTTTATTTAGTTCGTTTGTGATTGTTTTTATTTTGAGTTGGCTCTATCCAATTATGGCAATTCTGATTAAATTGGAAAGTAGTGGCCCAGTTTTATTCAAGCAAAAGAGAAGCGGTAGAAAAGATGAGCCGTTTTATTGTTATAAATTTAGGAGTATGCGTGTGAATGCAGAAAGCCATGAAAAACAAGCAGTTAAGCAGGATCAACGGATTACGAAAATTGGCGCTTTTTTAAGGAAAACGAGTTTAGACGAAATGCCACAATTTTTTAATGTTTTTTTAGGTACAATGAGTGTGGTCGGTCCGAGACCACACATGTTGGCGCATACTAAAAAATACAAAGCGATTATAGATAAGTTCATGGTCCGCCATTTTGTGAAGCCAGGTATAACTGGTTGGGCACAAGTAAATGGGCTAAGAGGGGAGACAAAGGAAGATAAAGCGATGGAGAGTAGGGTAAAATACGATATTTATTATTTAGAAAACTGGACAGCCATGCTCGATGTGAAGATTGTTTTCATGACCATTATAAATGTGTTAAGAGGTGAGGATAATGCTTATTAGGGCGTTGAGCGGGGTAAGTTGTTAAGGTGTGGAGATGGAGAGTTGTGAAGCCGGTTTAGGGTTTAGGGGTGAGTTGTTAAGATGATGAGTTGTGGAGGTGGTTTGTTTGAACGAAAACAATTGACGGCAGACGATGGGCGAAGGTTGGTGAGGGTAGGGGTTAGTGCTTAGAAGTCTAAGGGTTGTTCGTTGTTCGTTGTTTGCTTTGAACGACAGACGATCAACGACCAACGTTGGTGCAATTAAAAAGATTTGACAGTGGTATTATATTTGTTACTATATTTGGTTTAAAATAAATGAAATTGTTTAGTCAGATTAATATCGTTCCTAAGTGGATTATTTTTTTACTGGATTTAGGTATCTGCCTATTTTCTTTATTTATTGCTTATTTTCTACGATATAACTTTGATCTTAATAGCATACAACCTGTAGAGTTTGGGAGAAATGTGGTTATTATCACCGTAATTAATGTTTTGGTTTTTCTAAATGTGAAAACCTACTCAGGCATTATCAGGTACACCAGTGCTCAAGATACTTTTAGGGTTCTTTATGCGGTTATCGCTACCAACGGGACTTTCTTTTTCATTAATATGGCTGTATTAGCCTTTAACCGAGATCCATATATTTCTAACATTGTATTGGTGATCAATGGGCTAACGAGTTTTCTGTTTTTAATTACTTATAGGGTATTGATCAAGTACTTTTTCATGTACATTAAAAACCTAACCCTTGACAAGAGGAAGGTAATTATTTACGGCGCAGGAGAGGCAGGCTTGGCTACTAAGCGTACTTTTGACCATGATGGCAAGGTTAACAAGACCATCATTGCCTTTGTAGATGACGATGATCGGAAAGTAGGGAAAACCATTGATGGCGTCAAAATTATAGCTGGTCAGAAATTAGAAAGCTTGATTGTTGAGCATGAAGTAGATGAAATTATTTTTGCTTCTTATACCATTCCTGTTGAACGTAAAAACCAGATCGTTGACATTTGCCTAGAGAATGATATTTTGGTGTTAAACATACCACCATCCGATGTTTGGTCTAAAAGCAAATTGCATACGCGTCAGATACAGAATATCAATATTGAAGATTTGCTTAACCGAAAAGCTATCCAAATTGATATTGAAGGTATACAAAATCAACTTAAAGGAAAGAGAATCTTGATAACCGGTGCGGCAGGCTCAATTGGAAGTGAGATTGTTCGTCAGCTGATGAAGTTTGAAACTAGCTTGATTATTCTATGCGATCAGTCTGAAACTGCTTTACACCATATCTATTTAGAGTTAGAGGAAGCACATGCTAATATTAATTTTCATGCTTTTGTGGGTGATGTAAAGGATGAAAAGAGGATGAACCACCTCTTTGAAACTTACAAACCACATTACGTATATCATGCTGCTGCCTACAAGCACGTTCCGCTAATGGAAGATAACCCAGCAGAAGCTATAAAAACAAATGTTTTAGGTACTAAGACTATTGCAGATCTGTCGGTTAAGCATGGTGTACAGAAATTTGTGATGATCTCTACCGATAAGGCGGTTAATCCTACCAATGTGATGGGTGCTTCTAAGCGGATTGCTGAGATTTATGTACAATCCTTAAACAACTCGCTTCATCGACCTAATTTTATCTTTAGTAACGGGCTGAGCTATATTAATGAACTAGAAGTAAAGCCCATTACCAAATTTATCACGACCAGATTTGGTAATGTATTGGGGTCAAATGGATCTGTAATACCAAGATTTAAGCAACAAATAGAGAAGGGTGGACCAATTACAGTTACCCACCCAGAAATCACCAGATATTTCATGACCATTCCAGAAGCTTGTCGCTTGGTGTTAGAGGCGGGATGTATGGGCACGGGGGGTGAGATCTTTATATTTGACATGGGTAAATCTGTGAAAATTGTAGAGTTGGCCAAAAAGATGATTCGTTTGGCAGGTTTAATTCCTAATCAAGAGATAAAAATTCAGTTCACAGGATTAAGACCTGGGGAGAAATTATTTGAAGAGCTTTTGAATGACAGCGAAAACACAATGCCTACTCACCATGAAAAAATTATGATTGGTAAGGTGCGTGAATATGTATTCTCAGAGATTGAATCACAAATATATACACTATTAGATTACGCCAAGAGAAACGACGATAGAAATGTTGTTGTCACTATGAAGGCTTTAGTTAAGGAGTATAAGAGTAAAAACTCTGTATTCGAAGAACTTGACCATCATGCTAGCGATTAAAATAAACACCCTTTATGAAAATAAGATTACTAAGTTTCCTTCTGATTTTTGTCGCCTCAACTTTAAATGCTCAACAAATTATACCTTATAGCTATTACCAATACCAAAAACTAAATAAGTCGCAATATAGTTTAGATACACGTTTTCATACCTCGTTGAAACCAGTGATTGGTGATGATAGTGTGATTACTAAAAAACTAGATTCTTTGCTTAGCGTTGGTATAACAGCAAAAAACACCTGGGTTGGGCGTAAATTATTTAATGAACACTTAGTCGAAATAAAAAAGGAAGACTATAGTTTTTACTTAGATTTTTTAACTGATTTACAGATAGGAAGGGATAATGAACATAAAATCAATACCTTTTTAAACACAAGGGGTTATCAGGTTGGTGGTCATGTTGGAAAGAAATTCAGTTTTTATAGCAGTGGATTTGAGAATCAAGCTCGATTTAACAATTATTTAACTAAGTACATTGTAAGCAAAGGTGTGATTCCGGGACAGGCAAATGATAAATTTGATCCCGCCAACACCACAAAAGATTGGGCTTATGCTACTGCGGTCTTAAACTATGATGTGAATAAATACCTAACGGTTACGCTAGGTCAAGACAAAAATTTTATTGGAGACGGCTATCGTTCAATGTTATTCTCTGATGTGGCTTCTCCTTATCCCTTTTTAAGGCTTACAGCTACGCTAGGCAATGTAAAATACATGGCCATGTGGTCGCAATTTCAAGATCCCTTGGCACCAAAGCTTTCTTATGATAATGGTTTCAGAAAAAAATGGGGTGCTTTTCATTATTTAGATTGGAACGTTAACAATAGGCTTTCTGTAGGGTTTTTTGATGCGATTATTTGGCAAGGGGCTGATGAAACAGGCAGAAGAGGTTTTGATGTAACTTATTTAAACCCTATTGTCTTTTTAAGAACGGTTGAAGGGATAAATGGATCGCCGGATAACGCACTGCTGGGTTTTACGGGGAAATATAAATTACTAAAAAACTTAACAGTATATGGACAAGCCGTAGCCGATGAGTTTACGGCGAAGGAAGTTTTTTCAGGGGAGGGTTATTGGGCCAATAAGTTTGCCTACCAGCTAGGTGTTAAGGGATTTGATGCTTTTAAAGTTGCCGGTTTAAATTACTTGGCAGAATTTAACACCGCCCGTCCATTTACTTATACCCAAAGAAGTTCGACCTTAAACTATGGGCATTATGCCGAAGCGCTGGCACATCCGATGGGAGCTAATTTTAGGGAGTTTTTAACCATTTGGAATTATCAAATTAATAAATGGGCTTTTTCTGCACAAGCTAATTATGCCACTTATGGTTTAAATAATGGTGAAAATGTTGGGAAGGACATTAATGAATCTTACGAAACACGTGCCAGGAAATATGGATACAAAACCGCGGGAGGTTTAAAGACTAATTTTGCTTATTTAGATGGAAGAGTTTCCTATATCATTAATCCAAAGTACAACTTAAGATTTGAGGCCGGTGCGATATTTAGACAAGAAAAGAATAGCTTATCTACTGATAAAACTACGATGATTACCTTTGGTTTGAGAAGTAGCTTTAGAAATATCTATCAGGATTTTTAGTGTAGTCTCAAGTCTTGAGTCGGCAGTCTCGAGTCTAGTTGTTTTTTAATTTGTTGGAAGATAGATTAACAACAACAATCAGAGCCAATTAGCACATTGGTTTTTGGCATTATAAAAGTGATCAATTGATTTATGCAATAACTTTATATATTACGATTTTTAATGAGTGATCAAACTGAATTTAACAAGGATAATTATGTCCTTATCATGGCAGGCGGTGTAGGTAGCCGATTTTGGCCGAAAAGCAGAAATAGTTTCCCTAAACAGTTTATAGATATCTTAGGCACAGGAAAGTCTTTATTGCAACTAACCTATGAAAGGTTTTTAAAAGTCTGTCTGCCAGAGAATATTTATTTCCTAACCAATGAAAGTTACATTGGCTTAATTGTAGAGCAAATAGCAGGTGTCTCTGTCAACAATATTATTGGTGAGCCGTGCAGAAGAAATACAGCACCTTGTGTAGCTTATGCTGCTTTTAAGATTGCTGCACTTAACCCAAATGCAAATATTGTTGTAGCTCCTTCAGATCATTTGATTTTAAAAGAAGATGTATTTGTAGGGAGTATAAAAGAGGCATTGGTTTTTGCAAGTGAAAACGACGCCTTGCTTACTTTAGGGATAAAACCAACAAGACCTGATACTGGTTATGGATATATTAAGTATATACCTTCCAGTATGGAAATAAAAAAAGTAGAGCAGTTTCTTGAAAAACCGAACCTTGACAAGGCACAGCAATTCTTAGCAAGTGGTGACTATGTTTGGAATGCGGGAATATTTATATGGAATGTTCAAGCTGTATTAAATGCATTTAAGCAAAGTTCGCCTTCTATATTCGCTATAT
The DNA here is from genome assembly GCF_032678705.1 of Pedobacter frigiditerrae. Taxonomy (NCBI): domain Bacteria; kingdom Pseudomonadati; phylum Bacteroidota; class Sphingobacteriia; order Sphingobacteriales; family Sphingobacteriaceae; genus Pedobacter; species Pedobacter frigiditerrae. The sequence continues at coordinate 1,336,359 of NZ_JAVTSS010000002.1, forward strand.
TCGAAAAAGGGAAGGACCAATACAATACGGTTGAGGAATTGGACTTTATTGCGGAGCATTATCCATTATGTGAAGATATCTCGATTGATTATGCCATTATGGAAAAAGCCGATAATGTTTTCACTACACCAGGCGATTTTGGTTGGTCTGATTTAGGTACTTGGGCTTCCTTGCATGAAGTGATGGACAAAGATAGCGAGGGAAATTCATTTTCTGGAAAATCTGTTGTTTTAACTGAAACGAAAAACTGTTTGGTTCAGCTTCCTAGGGAAAAAATTGCAGTGATCAAGGGTTTGTCGAACTTCATTATCGTTGATGATGAAAAGGTTTTAATGATTTACCCCAAAAACTTGGAACAAGAAATAAAAAAGGTTTCCGCAGAAGTAGTCGAAAAGCTTGGTGAACACTACCAATAGTAGAAAGTCCTTTGCTTCGCATTAAGATGCCCTCCAGATAGGTATTTGGGCAGCTGGGTATGTCGCCTTGCGTTATAGTCTAGTGAAGAGTTGAAAAGATCCTTTCATAACGATTTACCTAATATATCGATAAGGTGATCTTCGTTTATATGAGTCGTTAGTCGTCGGATGAGAATAGTATGGTACCTTATATTCATCCGATGACATTTAAATTTTGCTTAAGTAGTCTTGATAGGCTAGCTTTAAGCCCTCCTCCAACTCAATTTTATGTTTCCAGCCTAATCCATGCAATTTAGAGACGTCCATTAATTTACGTGGTGTACCATCTGGTTTTGTGCTATCAAAGGTTAACGCTCCTTTATAACCGACAATGCCAGCTATGGTTAAAGCTAAGTCTTTAATGGTTAAATCTTCCCCCGTGCCAATGTTAATTAGGTTAGGCTCATTGTAGCTTTGCATTAGGAAATAACAAGCATCAGCTAAATCATCTGCAAATAAAAACTCCCGCATAGGTGTTCCAGATCCCCAGATGATCACTTCTTTTGCTTCACTTTTTTTGGCTTCATCAAATCTACGGATCAATGCAGGTAGTACGTGTGAGTTTTGCGGATGATAATTATCGTTATAGCCGTAAAGGTTGGTCGGCATGACTGAGATAAAATTACAGCCGTATTGAGCCCTGTAGGCGTCACACATTTTAATGCCTGCTATTTTTGCGATCGCGTAAGGTTCGTTCGTTTCTTCTAATAAACCTGTTAATAGATATTCTTCTTTTAGCGGTTGTGGTGCTAATTTTGGATAAATACAACTAGAACCCAAGAACATCAATTTTGTAACTTGATTTACATAAGATTGGTGAATCACATTGTTCTGAATAGCTAGGTTTTCATATAGAAAATCTGCTCTGTAAGTATTGTTTGCTACAATTCCGCCTACTTTTGCTGCAGCTAAAAAAACATAATCTGGTTTTTCATTAGAAAAAAAATCCGCAACAGATTGTTGATTTCTTAGGTCTAATTCACTTGAATTTCTAGTGATGATGTTCGAGAAACCTTCTTTTTGCAGTTTGCGATAAATGGCAGAACCTACCATTCCCTTGTGTCCAGCGATGTATATTTTTGAGTTTTTTTCCAATTTTTTAATATTAGTGTTTGTTAGTTAAATACCGAATGAAAAAAACTTGGTAGCCTATATTCGTCCGATGACAGGTTTTTTTATTAGTAGTCGTCGGATGAAAAAAACTTGGTAGCCTATATTCGTCCGATGACAGGTTTTTTTATTAGTAGTCGTCGGATGAAAATGGTAGGGTAGCCTATATTCATCCGATGACAAATCTTATTTAAGATGCCATTGTTTTAGTGGTGCGGCTAACCGCTAATTTTTTTACAGCGTTGATAATCGCGTTGGTATCATATCCACAAATTGCCCAAAGTTCTGGCTGTTCACCATGTTCAATAAACTCATCGGGGATACCCAATCTCACTACATTGGCTTGGTAGTTATGGTCGGCCATGAATTCTATGATGGCACTACCCATGCCACCTTGTAAACAACCATCTTCTATGGTAATGATATTTTTATAACGACTGAAAACTTCATGCAACATTGTGGCATCGAGCGGTTTAACAAATCTTAGGTCGTAATGTGCTGGATGAATTCCTTCACTGTTCAATTCTTTACAAGCATCGACAGCAAAATTACCGACATGGCCAATTGATAAAATAGCTACATCTTCACCTTCGGAAATTTTACGCCCCTTTCCAATTTCTAGGGCTTTAAAAGGTCTTTTCCAATCTGCCATTACCCCACTACCACGTGGATAGCGAATAGTAAATGGCCCAATATTTTCTTGTTGGGCGGTAAACATCAGGTTGCGCAATTCCTCTTCATTCATTGGAGATGCGATCACCATATTAGGTATACAGCGCATGTAAGCTAAATCATAAGCGCCATGGTGGGTTGCGCCATCAGCACCTGCTAAACCCGCTCTATCTAAACAGAAAACAACATTCAGGTTTTGTATGGCCACATCGTGGATAACTTGATCGTACGCTCTTTGCATAAAACTTGAATAGATGTTGCAAAAAGGAACTAGGCCTTGTGTAGCTAGACCAGCTGAGAAAGTTACCGCGTGTTGCTCGGCAATACCAACATCAAATGCACGACTTGGCATGGCTTTCATCATGATATTCATTGAGGAACCAGAAGGCATGGCGGGTGTGATGCCTACAATTTTGGCATTTGCCTCGGCCAATTCAACTAAGGTGTGTCCAAATACATCTTGGTACTTTGGTGGTTGAGGTTTATCGGGAACTGATTTTTTAATTTCACCAGTAATTTTATCAAATAAGCCAGGTGCATGCCATTTGGTTTGGTCTTTTTCCGCCAATGCGAAACCTTTACCTTTCACCGTAACACAATGCAACAATTTTGGACCAGGTATGTCTTTTAAATCTTTTATGATACTAGCCAAACGTTTAACATCATGCCCATCTACTGGACCAAAATACCTAAAGTTTAGCGCCTCGAACATGTTGCTTTGTTTCAGCAATGTGCCTTTTATGCTTTTCTCTATTTTTTTAACGTATTTATGTGCATTAGGGCCAAGTTCCGATAGCTTGGTTAATACATTGGATACATCATCACGGAAACGATTGTATGATTTGGAAGTGGTAATGCTGGTTAGATATTCCTTTAATGCGCCAACATTAGGGTCTATTGACATGCAGTTGTCATTCAAAACCACTAATAGGTTAGAGTTCTCTATCCCTGCATGGTTTAAACCTTCAAATGCAAGGCCTGCTGTCATTGCGCCATCACCTATTACAGCTACGTGTTGTCTGTCTTTTTCTCCCTTATAATGTGAAGCTACAGCCATACCTAAAGCTGCAGAGATTGAGGTAGAAGAGTGACCTACACCAAAAGTATCATATTCACTTTCGCTGATTTTAGGGAAGCCGCTTATGCCATTCAAAATTCTGTTGGTATGGAATTGCCCCCTTCTTCCAGTTAGGATCTTATGTCCATAAGCTTGGTGGCCCACATCCCAAACCAATTTATCATAGGGTGTATTTAAGGCATAGTGCAAAGCTACCGTTAACTCTACAACGCCCAAACTGGCACCAAAATGCCCTCCATTTACACTTACCACATCAATAATGTATTGACGTAACTCTTGGCATATTTGCTCTAAATCTTGTTCGCTATACTGCTTTAAATCAGCAGGATAATTGATAGTTGATAATAGAGGTCCGGTTTTAACTTCCATGCAATAATATAAATTACAAATTACGGTATTTTGTTTTAACAATTCATTAAGAATTATTTCAAATTTATAACAAATAATCCACACTTTGAATTTCAAAGTATGATATTTCTATTTCAAAGCCTATTTATGTTTAAACTCATTATATTGGAAAATCTGCACAACTAATGTCTATTGCATTCATAGAATTATTAATAAAATAGCTATTTTTACCAAAAAAACACTTTCCCATAATGAAAAGAGATACTTTAATTTTTGATTTAATCGACAAGGAACTAAACAGACAAGAGCATGGTCTAGAGCTTATTGCATCAGAAAATTTTGTGAGCAAACAAGTGATGGAGGCAGCTGGTTCAGTATTAACGAATAAATATGCTGAAGGTTTGCCTGGGAAACGTTATTATGGCGGTTGTCAGGTTGTTGATGAGATTGAGAATTTAGCGATTGAAAGGGCGAAGAAGCTTTTTGGTGCAGCATGGGTAAATGTTCAACCACATTCTGGTGCACAAGCAAATGCTGCTGTGATGTTAGCAGTTATTCAGCCTGGAGATAAAATATTAGGTTTTGACCTTTCACATGGTGGACACTTAACACATGGCTCTCCGGTAAACTTTTCTGGTAAGTTATATCAACCACATTTTTATGGGGTTAAAAAAGAAGATGGTTTAATAGATTATGCTAAATTAGAAGAGGTTGCATTGGCTGAAAAACCAAAATTGATCATTTGTGGTGCATCGGCCTATTCTAGAGAATGGGATTATGCTTTCATCCGCAAGGTAGCGGATCAAATTGGAGCTTTAGTTTTAGCTGATATTTCTCACCCAGCTGGTTTCATCGCAAAAGGTTTATTGGCAAATCCTCTTCCTCATTGTCATATTGTAACTACTACAACTCATAAAACTTTACGTGGACCACGTGGTGGAATGATCATGATGGGACAAGATTTTGAAAATCCTTGGGGCTTAAAAACACCAAAAGGCGAAATCAGAATGATGTCGGCTTTGCTAGATATGGCAGTATTTCCGGGTACGCAAGGTGGTCCATTAGAACATATTATCGCAGCTAAAGCAATTGCTTTTGGTGAAGCTTTAACTGATGATTATTTAACTTATATTAAACAAGTAGGTGCTAATGCACAGGCAATGGCCAAGGCATTTGTTGCTAAAGGTTACGGAATTATTTCTGGTGGAACAGATAACCACTTGATGTTAATTGATTTAAGAAACAAAAATATAACTGGTAAAGTAGCAGAGGCTGCGTTAGAAAAAGCTGAAATAACCGTAAATAAAAATATGGTTCCTTTTGACGACAAATCTCCATTTGTTACTTCGGGAATGCGTGTAGGAACAGCGGCAATAACCTCTAGAGGTTTTAAAGAAACTGAAATGCAACAAATTGTTGATTTGATTGATGAAGTTTTAACAAATCCGGAAGATGAAAGTAACTTGCAAAGTGTAAAAGCTAAAGTTGAGGCTCTTGTAAGCCGTTTTCCGCTTTATAAATAGATCATACTAAATGTTTAAGAGTCCTAGTGTTTCTCCTGAATATGAAAAACAACGTCTTTCGGCATTGTATTCTTATGATATTTTAGGAGAAGCACTTGAGGATGAATTAGACAATCTTGTAAAGTTAGCTGCTCAAATTGCTAACGTGCCAATGGCCTATATTTCCTTTGTTGATAGGGAAAATATTATCCTAAAATCAGCTTTTGGGATTGGATCTGAATACAAAATCATACCTAGAAATGTAACTGTTTGTCAGCATACGATGATGTTAGACAAAATTTTCTTGGTGCCTGATGTTTCCTTAGATGCCGAACTATCTACAAATTCGATGTTGTCCTTAAACAATGGAATTCAGTTTTATGCAAGCGCACCCTTAAAAGATGCAGATGGTTTTGAATTGGGTTGTTTGGTTTTATTAGACAATGTTGCCAGGAACCTAACAGAAAATCAAATAGAAGCGCTAGAAACGCTTGCGGTACAGGTTGTTGCGCAATTAGCTTTAAAAAGGAAAAATGCGCAACTCATAGCTCAAACTCAACGCTATGATGAGTTTATAGATATTTTTACGGTTTCACCAGAAATCCATTGTATTTTAGATAGAAATGGGGCTATCCTTTTTATAAATGATGCCGTGACGCCTATGCTACAGTATTCTGTAAACGAGGTAACTGGCAAAGATATATGGAACTATTGCTATAGAGATGATATTGACAGGATAGTTTATGCCATAGAAAGAGGGCTTAGAAATAAAGAGAAACAGTTTAGGTTAGACTTTAGATTGGTTAGCAAAACTGGTGAGGTGAAATGGATTAGTTGGGGAATGGTTGCCAAAGAGCAAAGATGGTATTGTTATGGCAGGGACATAAGTGAAGCGAAAAAAGTAGAGCAAGAATTAACAAAACTATCGTTTGTTGCTAGCAAAGTAAATAACGGTGTTGTAATTAATGACCCACAGAATAATGTAATGTGGGTTAACGATGCATTCGAAAAAATTACAGGATTTAATTTAGAAGACTTAAAAGGTAAACCCCTAGGCGATTTGATTAGTGGACCAGAAACAGATTGGTCGCTGATTGAAAATGCCAGAACTTTAACAAGGCAAAAACAATCATTTACAGTTGATATTTTAGCTTACAGAAAGGACAAACAAAAAATATGGTTGTCTATTTACAATACGGTTGTTTTAGATATAGATGGTAAGGTAGAAACAGAAGTTGAAATTATTATTGACATTACCGAAAAGAAAAAGGCTGAAGAAGAACTTCAAATTTTGTCTCTTGTAGCGAGTAAAACAGATACAGGAGTTGCCATTACTAACGAAAGAGGTGAAATTACCTGGGTAAATGAAGCTTTGGAGAACTTGGTGGGTTATTCCTTAGATGAACTTTCTGGCAGCATGTTGGGAGACTTGCTTTCTTCTTCAGAAACCGACAAAGAAGTAATTGTTAACGCTAGAGAAAAAGCCCTAAACAAACAAGCTTATACCATTGAAGTTCTAGCTCATAAAAAGGACAAAACGCCAATTTGGCTGTCAGTGGCCAATACACCTATTATAAATGCAATAGGTCAGCTAGAAAGACAGGTTGAACTTATTTACGATATCACCAAACGTAAACAAATTGAAAAAGAGATGCTCGAATCTCGTGAGCAAGCTTTACAATTAAGTGAAGCAAAAGAGATGTTCCTTTCGGTGATGAGTCACGAGATACGAACGCCATTAAATGCAGTTATCGGCATGACACATTTGTTGTTGGATAATAACCCAAAAGCATCTCAAATCAATGATTTGAATATCTTAAAGTTTTCTGGCGAAAACTTATTAAACATCATCAATGATATATTAGATTTTACCAAGATTGAGACAGGGAACCTTCAATTAGAGTCGTCACCTTTTGATTTGCATTCGCTCAGCGTTGATATAATTAATTCATTGCAAATGAGTGCGGGTAAAAGAGGTAATCTTTTAAACCTATTTTATGACGATACTATACCAGAGCAATTATTAGGGGATAAAACGAGACTATACCAAGTTATTATTAATTTAATAGGCAATGCCATTAAGTTTACTGAAAATGGAAAAATAGACTTAGTTATTACGGTTAAAGGAAAAACCGATAACGAAGTAACCATTTATTTCGAAATAAAAGATACTGGTATTGGAATTCCGAAAGATAAACAGTCTTACATCTTTGAGACTTTTACTCAAGCTAGAGCTGATATATCAAGAAAATATGGTGGTACGGGCTTAGGACTGGCCATTACCAAAAAACTTCTAAAGCTATACAATTCAGAAATCAATGTTGAAAGTACGGAAGGTAAGGGCACCATATTTTCTTTTGCAATTAAATTCAATCTACTTTCAGACTCCTATGTAGCTACCAAACAAGCCAGCTCTACAACTGTGTTTACAGGCAAAAAGATTTTAGTTGTTGATGACAATGAGGTAAACATCCTTATTGCTAAGCGATTTTTAACGAAATGGGGATTAATTATTGACTTTGCCACCAATGGCGAGGAAGCTATAAATAAGGTAGTGAATAACATTTATGACCTTATTTTTATGGATATCAGAATGCCTGGAATTGATGGTTTTGATACCACTAGAATCATCCGAGAAATTCAAGGTGATTATTTTAAAACAGTACCAATTATAGCACTTACGGCATCTACGCTCCATAATGAAAATATGAAGTTTAAAGAATCAGGTATGAATGGACACATATTAAAGCCATTTAATCCGGATGAAATTAAGGAAGTATTGACGAATTACTTTAAGGGGTAGAGGCGTGGTGGCGTTTGGGATGTTTAGAGGGTTAGGGTTTAGCGGTTAGGGGACATTGATCAAAATGGCCGAAAAAGTAAAGGGCCGATACTTCAGAAGAAATATCGACCCTTACCATCTAAATTAACGCTCTCGAATAAATAAACGAATAACGCAGAATAAAGTTTTTAAAAAGTTTAAATATTTTTAATTATTCTCGTAACACCCTAATTCTGAGGGAAATATTCTTGATTTATTGTTTAGGTCTTTGTTTAAATAGCTTCCAAAATATGCATCAGTACTTAAGTTATAACCTTTATTGTTAGCTGGGCTAGTTGCATTTAGTTTAAAGTTTCCCTTCTCTACATTAATAAATGAGGGATCAGCATTTGAGATATTCCCATTTAGGTCATAGGCAGTAACCGTATTTTTTAAAAGGTTATTTTTTATGTTCGAAGTTAGTATTGTGTTGGACAATTTTTTGTCAATCATCAACTCATCTTTTAAGTTTCCCCAGATGATATTGTTTAAAAGGTCTACTGAAAGATTTGAGGCTTGGCTACTACTTATATAATCTGATAAATAAACCGCTGGTGTTTTACGAGCAAAATTAATGTTATACCCAGCAAAAGTATTCTGTTTCAAGTTATACCTACCGCCACCAACTCCGTAAAGTAAATATTGCCCGCAGTTAAAAAATAAATTATTAAAAGCTGCTAATTCTGTTTGATAACCTAAAAAACCAACAACTTCCATGTTTTTAATGATGCTGTTAGTTAGTAGCAATTTTGGTTTGTTGTTTAATGATAAAGAATCTACCGTAATACCAGCAATTCCATTTTTAATAATAGCATAATTGATATGAGAATCCTTACTATCGGGATAAAAATGTAAACCATTCCACTGACCTGTTTCGTCTTTGTAAAGTTTTTCTAATCTATCACTAGCAAATAAAATAGTATCTGTTTTAGTTCCTATGGCAGTTAAAGTTCCTTTAATGCTCATGGTAGCATTTCCATGGAATAGAATTCTTGTGCCTGGAGCAATGGTTAAATTGGCATCTTTACCAACAGTTACCGATTTATAGATGATGTAAGGCAATTTGCTATTCCATACCGTATTTGTTTGAATGGTACTACCATTTACAAAGTTTGCATTTTGCCCGTAAGCTACCAAAGGGATGTTTTGTTTTTTGCCATTGAAGGAAAATAGAATAGAATCCTCTACGATGAAGGGTAAATTTTGTATGGTTGGATTGATATTTACCTTCACAAAAACATTGATGGAATCATTCCCATTAATTTTTAGTTCGGTTGTTTCAGCAGTTGCAATGCCATTAATATTTAAGCTGTAGGCTGATGCATTTCCTCCGCTTAACTTTATGCTGTTGATGATTATAGCTTTGGAGTTAGGATTATAAATTTTTAATCTCCTACTACTAGAACCTATTGCTGTAAAAACTGTATCGAACAAAACGCTATCGGTTGAAAAAGCAATTTTTGCATCCACATCAAATGTAATATCTTCATCCTTATTGCAAGCTGCAAAAAGGAAAGAGAAGATTATACCTAAGAAAAGTAGTTTTAATCGCATATATTATTCTGCAAAAGCAATTGCTGCTATACTTAATTTTTTTATTCCAGCACTCAATAATGTATTTCCACAAGCTTCTAATGTTGCGCCAGTTGTAATTACATCATCAATTAATAAAACGTGCAAATTTTCTAATTGTTCTTTATTGTTGATTTTAAAAACAGATTGCATGTTTTCATATCGAGTGTATCTTGCTTTTTTGGTTTGGCTTTCGGTAGATTTATCTCTAAGCAAATGGCTTGTACTTACTGGAATATCTAATACTTTGGAAATGCCATTGACAATAAACTCACTTTGGTTATAACCTCTTATTCTTTCTTTTTTAGGGTGTAAGGGGACAGGAATAATTAAGTCTACATCCTCGTACTGGCTTCCTAATTTTATTCTATCACCTAATAAATTTCCAAGTTTAACTCCAACATCAGTTTGGCTTTTATACTTTAAACTGTGCATTAGATTTTGAACCTTTGTTCCTTTTCTAAAGTACAACATTGCCATTGCGGCATTTATAGGTAGCCTTCCCCAAAGTTGTTTGGCTACTCGATTGTCTGCGTGAAGATGATAATCTGTATAAGGTAAATCATAAAGACATTTGGTGCAAATTTCTTTTTCTCCGTAGTATAAATGTGTGCCACAAGCATTACAAAGCTCAGGAAAAAGCAATTCTATCATGTCTGTAGCTAAACGTTTTACGGCAATCATAATTCAATTTAGTGAATTTCTCTAGAAAAAGAGAAATTGATGTAAAATGGAAGAAGTAAGATGGAAGATGGATTTGAGAAATAGGGAACGGGGAAGATGTAAAATGGAAGATGGATTTTGGGATTTTGAGAAATAGGGAATAGGGAATAGGAAAATCTGAGATTGAAGAGGGAACTGCAAATTGTCAATTGATAACTGCCAACTAATTTCCTGCGGTTTCTTTTACTGCTAATTGTCCGCAGGCGGCGTCTATATCTTTGCCACGGCTTCGCCTGATGTTTGTATTTACTCCGTTTTTACGTAGATAGTCTGCAAAGGCATCAATTTTATCGCCTTCTGCATTAATAAAATCTGCAAACTGAATTGGGTTATATTCGATTAAGTTTACCTTACAAGGAACGTGTTTGCAGAATTTAACCAATTCCATGGCGTCTTGAATTTCATCATTGAAATTATTGAAAACAATGTATTCGTAAGTAACAGGGTTTTTCGTTTTCTGGAAATAATATTTTAAAGCCTCGGCTAATGCTTTTAAGGAATTATGCTCAGTAATTGGCATAATTTCGTGGCGTTTAATGTCATTAGCTGCGTGCAGGGAAAGTGCTAAATTAAATTTAGCGCCATCGTCACCTAATTTTTTAATCATTTTTGCGATGCCAGCCGTAGAAACAGTAATACGTTTATACGACATATTTAAACCATCTGGAGCTGTAATTCTTTCAATTGATTTAAGCACATTAGCATAGTTCAATAATGGCTCGCCCATCCCCATGTAAACAATGTTCGATAAAGGGATATTATAGTTTTTCTTTGCTTGTTGGTCAATTAAAACTACTTGGTCGTAAATTTCATCCGCGTTGAGGTTTCGCTTACGGTCCATATAACCCGTAGCGCAAAACTTGCAGGTTAAACTGCAGCCAACTTGAGAACTTACACAAGCGGTCATTCTTTCTTCTGTTGGAATTAAAACACCTTCGACAATGTTGCCATCATATAAACGGAAAGCATTTTTAATGGTATGGTCGTTACTAAATTGAGCACTATTTATTTCAACAACGTTGATGCTATAGTTATCATCTAATTTTTTGCGTAGGTCTTTAGATAGGTTACTCATCTCCTCAAAACTACGAGCAGATTTTTCCCAAAGCCATTGATATACTTGTTTTGCACGATAAGCTGGCTCTTTCATTTCAGTGAAATGTTGTTGCAGGCTTGGCAAATCCAAGGAACGGATGTCTATTTTTTTTGTTGATGTTAACATTTATTTATCGCCATAATGACCTAAAGCCGAGATAATAAAAACAGTAACGATATTTTCTTCAACTTTGTAAATTAATCTATCTTTTGAATTTATCTTTCTAGACCAAATGCCTGAAAGGTTATGCTTTAAAGCTTCTGGGTTCCCAATTCCTGTAGTTGGATGAATTTTTAATTCATCATAAATTTGGTTTATTCTTTTGATAGTTCCCTTATCTCCAGCTTTATAATGTCGTTTAAGGTCCTTTTCCGCTCTTGCTTCTAAAACTATAGTATATTTTCCCATAAAGATTTTGATGGGTCCATTGTTTTAAAATTTCCTTCTTTGATAGATTTTTCTGCACGTTCTACAGTTTCTACCAAATCCTTGCCATACAGCTCAATTGTTTTTTCCCTTTCAGAAAGTTCTTTCTTTTCGAAAGGAACTTTTAAAGCTTTTGCAACAGCTTTTAAGGCCGCTAATTGCTCTTTGTTCTCAGGATGCATAATTAATGTTTCCATAGGAGTTTTCTCTAATAACAAAAATATAATACAAAGGTAGTTAAAAAGCTTGAAGCTAAGAAGGTTGAAGGCAGAAGATGAAATTATCTTGATACTCGATACTGACTACTCGATACTTATCATTTCCTTTTCGGACTACGAGTTTTTGCACCTGGAACACCTGATTTGCCGTTTGATGGTCGGGTTGACCTTTTGCTCGGGCCAGATTTAAACCAATCTGAACTTGGTGCACTACCTCTTGAAGGAGCCCCAGCCGTTTTATGGTCGCCTTTTGTTTTGCTGCCACGAGTTTTATCTTTTGCAAAACGTTGTGCTGGTTTTTCTTCTTTTTCTGGAGCTGACTTTTTAGTCACTCTTTTTGGGGTAGCTGGTTTTTCAGAACTTGATTTAGCAACCAATTTGAAAATTTCAGCCTGTTCTTCTTCAGTTAATTCTCTCCAATCGCCAGTTGGCAAACCTTTTAGCGTAATGTTCATTATTCTGGTTCTCTCCAACTTGGTCACTTCAAAACCAAAATGCTCACACATTCTCCTAATTTGACGGTTTAAGCCTTGTATCAATGTAATTTTAAAAACAAAAGGACTTTCTTGGGTCACTTTACATTTTTTAGTCATTACACCTAAAACAGGAACGCCTTTAGACATTCCTTCAATAAATTGAGGTGTTAGCGGTTTGTTTACCGTAACGATGTATTCTTTCTCGTGGTTGTTACCAGCACGTAAAATCTTGTTAACTAAATCGCCGTTGTTGGTCAAGAAAATTAACCCCTGAGAATCTTTGTCTAATCTGCCGATAGGGAAAACACGTTCGCTATGATTAACATGGTCAACAATATTGCCTTTTACGTTCGCTTCTGTTGTACTGGTAATGCCTACTGGTTTGTTGTAAGCTAAAAGGATAGAATTTTCTGCTTTTTGAGGTTCGATGTTATTTCCATTAACACTTACTAAATCGCCAAAGAAGACTTTGTCGCCAATTTTAGCTTTACGTCCATTAATGAAAACCTGACCTTGCTCAATATATCTATCAGCGGCTCTTCTTGAGCATAAACCACTTTCGCTAATGTATTTGTTTAATCGTGTTGTAACCTCGGCCATTGGGTAGAATTAGTAAATAATTCACAAAGTTAACATTTTAACACATCTATACATTAAAAGCAAGTAGAAACATAAGCCCATCGTAATAAACTTGAGGTGTTGATGGGAAAAAGGTTTAAATACGATGGTCATCAGGAAAATAAATAAAGGAAGGATTAAAGTATATAGAGCTTAGCCTAAGTAGTTGAAGGGTTAATAAATCGCCATTAATTTGGGCGTTTTGACACGCTGTCCGCTGTATCTTTTTGGCTGTCCTTCGACTACGCTCAGGATGACAGCCAAAAAGGATGCCGCTTCCATCGTTAACGCTAGCAAAGTGCTTTAAAAACTCATTCAAAAATTATGTGTGATTTATAATCTATCCTTTGTTGTTAATCTGAATTTTGCATACCGTCGGTGTTAAAAGTTAGCGAAGCAACCTCCAGCTATCAAGGCGAAGAAGGAGATTGCTTCTCCCGATGAAAAATCGGGATCGCAATGACGAGAATTCTTAATTAAAAATTCTGGTCGTCTGCAGTTGGACCATAACTTGCAGGAACAGGAATATCTAACAGGCGGAAGTAGACACCCAATTGGGCCCTGTGGTGCGTAGTTTGGCTAAATGAAACACGAATCATTTCATAAACTGACATATCTGCGTGAATGGTTTCAGCAGTTCTTAATAGCCATCTTTTACTAAAATCTTCTTCCTTAGCCTCATTTAAACTTGTTCTAGCTTCTTCTAAACTTTTTTCTAGAAGGGATAATAGGTCGTTGTTGCTTTCTACTTGAACTGGTTCATAAGGTGCCGTAGCAAAATCTAATTCCTCTGTTGTTAATGCTAACTTAATCCAAGCAGGTAGTTCGGCAATATGTGAGGCTAACGCTTTCATCTTCATGCTTTTTTCATGAGGAGCCCAATCGCCTTTTTCTAATGGAACAAGTGTTAAAAATTTACGAGTTGTTTGCGCTTCGCTTTCTAATTCTGATAATAATAATTTGATAATGTTCATGATTTCTAAGTTTATAATACAAAGAAAAGATGAGCGACTGACAACCCTATGGCAGTGCAGAAAAATAAAAATTAATTATTTTCATTTTATTTAAGCCGCAGATTCGCAGATTTTAAATGTGCTATAAAGAACATATAGGATAGCCAATTTTGAAAGGGACTGAAGTTTTAAAAGAACCAGTGGCTTAGTTATATAAACCTTATTGAAATGGCACGAGTCCCGATTTTTCATCGTATCGTGTAAACACAAGTATTGGTTTCTTTTTTTGCCTCTTTGCCGGCAGGCATCAAACTTTTGAAGCATCAAAAGTATGCAAAAATGCTTGTCAATCCACTAGGTGCCTTTTCACAGACCCCCGCTCATCAAAAAAACAGCGGCACTTTGTTTAATCAGGATTTATTATTGTTTTTATTTGTCTGATTGAGCCCTTCGGGGTTTGTTTGTCGGTGATAAATGAAAGTGAGTGTAAGAATGAGCACAAAACCACTGCGTTTTAGGTTTGGTAGTGCTGGTTTTTCTTTTGTGCTACTGTTTTTTTGATTAAGCTGGCACTGGGGATTGACGGTCGTTCTTGGCTAAAGACATAAATATTATGAAAGGAACCTGGCAAATAGCCCAAAAAGCAAGAAGCAAAAAAGATTTGTCCACACGATAGGACTTAGCCAAACGCACAGGCATTGTTTTTCTAATAATTAACTGGCAGCAATTTCATGTAATCGTTTAACGCCATGTGCTCGGTTTTGATAAAGGGGGAATCAGTGCATTTAACTTCGATGATGTTGTTAACTTTAAAATCTCGGTACTCGTTTCTTAAATGGCACCAAGCAATTAAATGCCAGCTGAAAGCATAAAAAATAAGGCCGATTGGTTCTACTTCTCGTTTACTAACTTCATCTTTATTGTTTTTGTAATCTATCTCGATGATGCATTTTGCGGAAATTGCATTTTGCAAAACAGAGAGATGCTCTACATCATTTGTTAAACGTTCTGGCAGTTGAAGTTTAATGTGCTCGTTTAATTTTTCTAACTTTTCTTTTTGCGAGGTTCGAAGCACAGCTTTTACTTTATTTAGTGCTGTTGTATAGTGTTGGGTAATTGACTTATCTGAAAAACCTGCTAAAAAACGTTCCATTAAAATTAAGGCATTTGCCTCATCAGAATTAAAGGAAACTGGAGGCAGGAAATAGCCTTGAACAATGAAATAGCCTTTATGAGGTTCGAAACTTAGGGGAATGCCTTGTTCGCCAAGCGCCTTCATGTCTCTGTAAACCGTACGAACGCTGATGCCAAATTGATGAGCCACTTTCTCCGCGGTTACATATTTCCTCGATTGTAAAAGTATTAAAATTCCAAAAAGTCTATCGATGCGATTCATTGCCTAAAAATAATGAAAACAACAATTCGTTCAATTAATAATTAATCACATTCTTATTTAGGCATTAAGATTGTTGTTAAAACACGTATTTAAAAGCCCTTAATTTAATTATGCCCCATAAGAAACAAAACTTTTTTATAAACGCCATTAAAGGGAAGGTTGTAATAGGCTTTTTGTTTGCTTGTTTTGCGTTATTGCTGGCGTGGGGAATTAGCAAGTTCGTTTTCGCGGAAATGTTGGATAAAGTAGAAAAACTTTCTACTCCGAATACCAAATTGAGAATAGTAAATGAAATTTCAAATCAAATTGCAGGTTTAGATCAACTGCAAAGCGATAAGGGCACAAATAAAGACATAAAGGGCAGAAACTTTTTAAAAGAGACACGAGAGATACGGAAGAGGCTAGATTCGCTATCCTTACTTTATGCAAAAGATTCCCTTCAATTGGCCAGAATAAATTCCATCAAACAGTTGTTGATAGGAAGAAA
The DNA here is from genome assembly GCF_032678705.1 of Pedobacter frigiditerrae. Taxonomy (NCBI): domain Bacteria; kingdom Pseudomonadati; phylum Bacteroidota; class Sphingobacteriia; order Sphingobacteriales; family Sphingobacteriaceae; genus Pedobacter; species Pedobacter frigiditerrae. Next base: position 1,352,310 of record NZ_JAVTSS010000002.1, read on the forward strand.
TAAAGAATTCTTAAACTATTTGGAGGTAAAGGAAACGCTCGTTAGCACAAAATCATTTTCAGATAAGGTTAAGGTTTTAAATGATTTGCTGTCGCAGAAATCTAGAAAAGTGGATAGTGCCGTTTTTACCACCTCAACCTCCACAACTTTGTTAGAACCGCAGGAGGCAAAATCTAAGGGTTTTTTAAGTAGGTTGTTTGGTAAAAAGGAGGCCGAGGTTTATAAAATCATTAATGAAGAATATCAAATAAAACGAGATACCCTTAATGCTGTTGCAGAAGATAGCGTGATGAATGACATTAAAACTTCCTTAAAAAATATTGAGCTAGAACAAAAGGCAAAAAGCAGCAAATTTTTAAAAAGAGAAGCAGATTTAGCCAATTCTAGTAACACGTTAACCAAACAAATGCTGTCTATTGTTAAAGAAGTTGAAGCAGAAACTTTAGCCCAAATTGAGCTGAATGGTAGCGAAGCGAAAACAGTGGTAAATGATGGTGTGAGTCAGATTATGACCATCATCATCATCTTTTTCTTAATTATGCTGGTGTTGGTTTACCTTATTTTATCTGATATTACAAAAAGCAATAAATACCGAAAAGAATTAGAATTGGCGAAGGATGAGGCGGAGTATCATGGGAAAGCCAAACAGCGGTTTTTAAGCAATATGAGCCATGAAATTAGAACACCGTTACAATCTATTTTAGGTTATGCAGAATTAATTAATCAACAAGATAAACCCAGAAAAGGTGATATTGATGCCATTTATAAATCATCAGAACACTTGCTTCAAATTGTAAACGAGATTTTAGATTACAACCGAATTATTTCAGGGGAATTTAAATTTGAAAAAAAACCATTTGATATTGGAGCGGTACTAAATGAGGTGATTGCCATTATGCAACCCTTGGCAGAAAAAAAGGAAATCAAATTAGTTTATGATTTTGATATAGGCAATCATTATATGGTTTTAGGGGATGCTTTTAGGTTAAAACAGGTCTTGTTTAACTTATTAGGAAATGCAATTAAATTCACCTTAGCAGGTAAGGTTAGTCTTCAGGTTACCTGTAAATCAAAAGAAGAAAACATACACTACAATTTTATAGTTGAGGATACTGGTATAGGTTTTAAAGATGAAGATTTGGAAAGAATTTTTACTGAATTTGAACAAGTAGAAATCCCCCAAAAGGATGAAATTAACCAGAATGGAACGGGCCTAGGATTAGCCATTGTAAAAACGCTTGTTGATAGTCAGCATGGGCAAATAAATGTGAAAAGTAAATTGGCAAAAGGAACAACCTTTAGCGTTCATTTAAGTTACCAAAAAGCAGTTGTTACTGATGAAAAAGTGGAAGCAAAGAAAAACTCAAATCATACTGCAGAGATGGTTTGGGTAATTGACGACGACCAGCTTATTTTAGACTTATGTGGGTATATTTTAGAACGTCATCAAATACCACATCGTTTATTTAATAATGTGCATGATGTGTTAGCAGCGAAAGCAGAAAATAATCTCAGTCATATTTTAGTAGACATGAGATTGCCTGAAATGTCTGGAGTGGAATTAACCAAAAAACTAAAAGAAAAGCTTAACAGTAGCATTAGTTTTTATGCGATGACTGCACAAGTATTGCCAGATGAACAAGCTGAAATTTTGCGAGAAGGCTTCGAAAAAATTATCATCAAGCCATTTAAAGAATATGATTTGATGGCAGTTTTTGGGATAGAAGAATTCGAGCCAAAGCTAGATTTTGATTTCAGTTCTCTTGAGAAAATGACAATGGGAGACGAGCAGTTGATGGAGCGAATTTTAAGTAGATTTATAGCAGATTGCTCAACAGATATTGCAGAAATAACCTTAAGTATTCAAGAGAACGATGTTGTAAAAGCCCGTCTAATTGTTCATCGCTTGGCAGGAAGAGTTTCACAAATTGGTTTTAGAGAATTGGGTAATTCGTTTAGGCTATTGGAGCAAGAAATTGCTGGTAAACGAAAAGTTGACCAAAAGATTAAGAAAGAAACAGAAGCATTAATTTCAAAACTCGAAGAATTTATGGGTTTTTTAAGTGCTAAAATTTATTCGATACCGTAACGTTCCATCTTGCTGTACAAGGTTTTTCTGTCTATGTTTAAAAGCTTTGCCGCTTTAGACTTATTACCTTTTACTTTTAGTAGTGTATCAGCAATTAATGCTTTTTCATTCAACTCGTTTATTGCCTTTAAATCAGACTGATTTGATTTTGGCAAAGTGTTAATCGCCATCATCATTTCTTCGGGCAAAGCATCTACAGTAGCAATTGAATTAGGACTCAATAAGACCATTCTCTTAATTACGTTTTTAAGCTCTCTTAAGTTACCTGGCCAGTCGTATTTTAGCAATAAGTCTTTTGCTTCTGCATCAATTTCCTGCACATTTCTTCCTAATTCGGTATTAGCTAATTGCACAAAATGATTAATGAAAAGTTCTAAATCCTTTCCTCGTTCACGTAAAGGAGGCAACTGAATTTTAAATTCATTTAAACGGTGGTATAAATCTTCTCTAAAATCCCCGTTTTTAATGCTGTTGGTTAAATCATCATTTGTAGCCGTGATAATTCTAACATCAACCTTAATTTGTTTGTTGCTGCCGATAGGTTGTATAATGCGTTCTTGCAAAGCTCGTAGTAGTTTAACTTGAACTTCATAACTTAAATTACCTATTTCATCTAAAAACAATGTTCCGCCATTAGCAACTTCAAACTGGCCTTTTTTATCGTTAACAGCTCCAGTAAACGAACCTTTTATGTGTCCAAAAAGTTCACTTGCAGCCAAATCTTTAGATAGAGCGCCGCAATCAATTGCAATAAAGGGTTTAGCCGCTCTTTTACTTTGTAAGTGTAAGGTTTTAGCGGCAAATTCTTTTCCAGTTCCACTTTCGCCTTGTATCAAAACAGACATATCCGTACTCGCAACAAGGTTGATGTGCTCGTAAAGTTTATCTGCAACATCACTTTTCCCTTTAATTAAATCAGTGGTCGATAAATCTTTATCCTCTTTTTTTGATAATGAATTATTAATCACCATTAATAATTCATCAGGATTAATGGGCTTGGTAATATAATCGAAAGCACCCAGCTGAATAGATTTAACGGCTGTTCTTACATCATTAAAACTGGTCATGATTATAACTGGCGATTTGTGCCCTTTCTGCCTTACATGGTTTAAAGCATCAATTCCAGTTCCATCCGGCAATCTATAATCAAATAGCAATAAATCAAATTCTTGTTGGGCTACAATTTTATAGGCTTGGTTTAAGCTGGTCGCCAACGTAACTGTAAAGCCATTTTTTAATAAAAAGCCTTCAATTATTTGCGCAAAAGTGGTGTCGTCTTCAATTATTAGTACGTTGGCCATATAGCAAAAATAGCAAAAGCCAGATAAATTATCCGGCTTTTTACTATTACAATATTAATTTTCGGGGGTTATTCTACTGGTTTACCTTCTTTATCAAATTTTAAAGAACCTACTTGCTCTTCTTTTTTAACGTCTACTTGGAACCATTCTTTTGCACCTTCTTTAACGCTAAAAGCTGCAGTTGGTGTCCATTTACTATAAGGTTCTGTTGCTAAAACAGTTTTAATTGCAGTTGGCAATTCTTCTAATTTAATTGGAGTTTTAATAACACTGTCTTGAACTGAAACAGTTTCGATTTTCTTTAAGTCACTTGCTTGAACTGTAGCAAATCCAGCGAATGCTAAAAATGCTGCTGATAAAATTAATTTTTTCATAACTATATTCTTTTAAAATTTATTTGTGAAATATTAATTGCTAAGGCTACAAAACAATGCCTAGTTTGGCACGGGAAATTAATTGGCTAATAGTCAGTTATTTAAGAAAATTAGCCTAATTAAAAAGTGTTGACTTTCTCCACAATGTGATGACTTTCTCTGCAATAAACACTGATAACATAATTTCAATTCAATAAAATTTTCAAGTTTTGCGGTTATTAAGCTTAATTTGTATTAATGGAAGCTCATATAACTGCCGATTGGATTTTTCCTGTAAATAGCCCTCCAATTAAGAATGGAGTTATTGGTCTAAATGAAGATGGAAGTATTTTCGCCATCCTTTCTGCCGAAGATGCGAAAGGCATTGAAAATATTAAACATTATGATGGCATAATAGTTCCTGGATTTATCAATACACATTGTCATTTAGAGCTTTCGCACCTGCGAGGAAAAATCGAAGAGAAAACAGGGTTAACAGCATTTATTAAGCAAATATTAAGTCAGCGGCAACAGCCAGAAGAAGAAATCATTTCAGCTATGCAAAATGCAGATACAGAAATGTATAATAATGGGATAGTTGCAGTTGGCGATATTTCAAACCTGCTTATTTCAAAATCAGTAAAGCTTAAAAGTAAAATCTATTATCACACATTTGTGGAAGTATTTGGCTTCAATAGACCATCTGAGCCAATTATTGTTGCTGGTGTAGAGCTTAAAAAAAGTTTTGAACCTTTAAAAGCCTCGATTGTGCCTCATGCACCTTATTCTGTTTCAGCATCTTTATTTAATGAAATTGAAAAAGTAACAACCGTTGATGATATTTTAAGTATCCACAACCAAGAAACAATTGGTGAGAACGAACTTTTTGAAAATGGGACAGGGAAATTTGCCGACTTTTTTGCCGAGCTCGGAATTGCACAAAGTGATGCCCATAATTCTGGAGCAAATTCATTGAAATATCACTTGCCAAAACTATCTAAAAAGGTAAATACCCTTTTAGTACATAATACATTTAGTAGCAAGGCTGATGTTGATTTTGCTAAACAAACCCATCAAAAATTATATTGGTGTTTATGTCCGAATGCAAATATTTACATCGAAAATAATTTGCCAGACGTAGATTTGTTAAAAAATGAAGGTTTAAAAATCACTTTAGGTACAGATAGTTTAGCCAGTAATCATCAATTAAGTATTTTGGCAGAGATGCAAACTTTACAAGACCAAAAAAATATTTCTTTTGAAGAGTCTTTAAAATGGGCAACTATAAATGGAGCGGAATTTTTAGGGATAAACTCGCAATACGGAAGTTTAGAAAAAGGGAAAAAACCTGGTATTGTTTTAATCAGCCTTGCCGAAGATGGAATGATAGAAAAAGAAACTACCATAAAACGATTATTTTAGCACAATGGCTAATCGCATTACAGAACTTTTCGACATTAAATATCCAATTATTCAGGCAGGAATGGTTTGGTGTAGTGGTTGGAAATTAGCGGCTGCTGTTTCTAATGCAGGCGGATTAGGTATTATTGGCGCAGGTTCAATGTATCCAGATGTTTTGCGTACTCATATTCAAAAATGTAAAGCAGCAACATCAAATCCTTTTGCAGTAAATGTTCCTTTGCTTTACCCTAATGTAGCCGAGATCATGAATATCTTGGTGGAAGAAGATGTGAAAATTGTTTTTACATCAGCAGGTAATCCAGCCACTTGGACAGCCTTTTTAAAAGATAAAAACATAACCGTAGTTCACGTTATTGCTAATACAAAATTTGCTTTAAAAGCAGAACAATGCGGTGTTGATGCTATTGTTGCTGAAGGTTTTGAAGCAGGTGGGCATAACGGACGAGAAGAAACGACTACACTTTGTTTAATTCCAATGATAAAGGCTGCGGTTAAAATTCCAGTTATTGCAGCAGGTGGAATTGGAAGCGGAAAAGCCATGTTAGCTGCTTTTGCTTTGGGCGCAGATGCCGTTCAGATTGGTTCTGCATTTGCAGTTGCTGAGGAATCTTCTGCTCATCCAAAATTTAAGGAAAAAATCATTTCTTCAGCCGAAGGCGATACCAAATTAAGGATGAAAAAGCTAGTTCCTGTACGTTTGCTTAAGAACGAATTTGCAGATGCGGTTGCTCAGGCAGAGGCTCAGGGTGCAAATACAGCAGAATTGATTGAACTTTTAGGTAGGGCAAGAGCAAAATTAGGTATGTTTGAAGGCGATATGGAAGAAGGTGAATTGGAGATTGGGCAAGTTTCTGCCATGTTGAATGAAATAAAACCCGCTGCTGAAATTTTAAATGAAATTTGGACTGAATTTGTGAAGGAAAAACAAAAATTACAGGCACTAGATTTTAATAATTAATTAAATGATTTATAAAAGAATATTAGCTTTAATAACAGTTATTCTGCTCGTGGTTGCTATTTATTTGGTAAGACAAAAAGCCAAAAATCAACCTCAACGAAAAGTAAATACAGAGATTAAGAGTAAGAAATAGTTAAAATGAAACACATCAATATAAAAGTAACAGGTAAAGTTCAAGGTGTTTTTTTTAGGGCAAGCACAAAAGCTGTTGCCGACCAAATGGGTGTAAAAGGTTTGGTTAAAAATCAAAAAGATGGCACTGTTTACATAGAAGCAGAGGCTGATGCTAGCACCTTAGAAATGTTCATTGATTGGTGTAATGAAGGGCCAGAAAAAGCTAAAGTAGAAAATGTGGAAGTTGTAGATGGAGAACTTAAAAATTATCGCAACTTTGAAGTTGTAAAAAAGAACTTGCTGTGGTAGAACATTGCTCAATTGTTAAATTGCTAGATTGTTGGAATTGCTCTCAAATCTCACATCTCATATCTCAATACTAGAAGATGTCTGTATATAAAAAATTTGCTAGTCAAACGATGATTTATGGTATTAGCACCATATTCTCTAGATTATTTAATTTTATTCTTACCCCAATTTACACCAGTGTTTATGCACAAGGCGTGTACGGGATTTTTACGAAAATGTTCAGCTATGCTTCCATTATCAATGCAATTTTGGCATTTGGTATGGAAACTACTTTTTTTCGTTACCTCAACAAACACGAAGATAAAAAGCAAGAAGTTTACAATAATAGTTTTTTGGTTATTGCATTTATCTCAGTTCTTTTTTTAATAACAGGCTTAGTTTTTACAGACTATATTACAAAATTCACCTCTAGTAGCGAAAGCCATTCCAGCTATGAAGACCAAAGAAAATACGTTCAGTATTTAATATGGATTTTATTTACCGATGCCATTTGTGTAATACCATTTGCCAAGTTACGAGCAGATGGAAGACCAATTAAATACAGCGTCGTTAAATTTTTCAATATCGGCGTTTTTGTAGGGCTTAACTTAGTTTTTATCTATGTTATACCAGCATTTATTAAACACGATTTAGCAGGGGCAGAATGGTTTGCCACTTGGTTCGAACCTAACTGGATTGGTTATGTTTTCATAGCGAATCTGGTAGCCAGCATATCCACATTTTTATTATTACTTCCAGAATTTGGGGCCCTTCAGCTAAAGTTTGATAAGCAACTTTTCTATAAAATGTTAGCCTATAGTTGGCCGATTTTGGTAGCTAATCTATCGTTCATCATCAATGAAAATCTAGATAAGATATTACTAGGCAAGTATCTTCCTGCAAAAATTGCAGATATTGAAACCGGTATTTATGGCGCAGTTTGTAAGCTCGCAATCTTTATCAGCATTTTTAATACGGCCTTTAGGCTTGGGGCAGAACCTTTCTTTTTTAGTCACGCTAAAAATGAAAATGCGAAAACTACCTATGCCAATATTCTTAACTATTTTGTGTTGGCTCTAGCTATTTTGTTTGTTGGTTTAATAGCAAACATTGACCTAATTAAACATTTTATTGATGAAAAATATTGGGTGGGTTTGCCAGCAGTTCCATACTTGCTTTTTGGCTACGTTTGCCTAGGTATTTATATGAATTTATCGGTTTGGTATCGCTTGTCAGACCAAACTCGTTATGGGCTATATATTTCTTTGGTTGGTGCGGTTTTCACTATTGTGATGAATATTATTTTTATCCCTAAATACAGTTACATGGCATCTGCTTGGGTAAGTATGATGGCTTATTTTATCATCATGGTAATCTCTTATGTATTGGGACAGAAATTTTATCCAATACCTTACAATTTAAAAAGAATGATTGCTTATTTAAGCATCTCGCTGATTTTGGTATATTTATCATTCTATGTATTTGAGCAAAATATTTACATTGGAAACGGACTTTTGCTAGTGTTTCTAGCTGGAATATATTTTATGGAAAAAGATAACGTTAAAAGAATACTGACAACAAAATAATGAATATTAAAATCATCAATCACTCTACACATCCATTGCCTGCTTACGAAACAGCACATGCGGCAGGAATGGATTTAAGGGCTTTTACTCCAGAACAAATTACAATTAAACCTTTACAACGACTTTTAGTTCCAACTGGTTTACATATAGAATTACCAATTGGTTACGAAGCGCAAATTAGACCGCGTAGTGGCTTGGCATTTAAACACGGAATTGGAATTGTTAATTCGCCTGGAACTATAGATGCTGATTATCGTGGTGAGATAAAAGTATTATTAGTGAATTTATCAGATACTGATTTTACAATTAATGATGGCGATAGGATTGCACAGATGGTAATTGCAAAACACGAAACCATTAGTTGGGAAAATGTAGAAGAATTAAGTGATACGGCTCGTGGAGCTGGAGGTTATGGTCATACGGGGAAATAAAATTTTGAATTATTGAATTTTGAATGACAGCATTAAAGAAGATTTATAAATTAAAGGCATCCTAGATTCACTCATTTAATCACTCAAAATTCAATAATTAATTAAAAAATGAAGTTCAGCTTAACATTTCTTTTCTTGCTTTTTGTAAACATTAATTTGTTTGCGCAAGAACCTCCGCTTCCAGAAAGTAGAGAAGGCAATGTAGTAAAAGAACTTTTTTTTGCAGGCATCAAAGAAAAAATGGCTGAGAATTATGCCAATGCGGGCACTAATTTCACCAAAATTATTGCGCTTGATGGTAAAAATGATGCTGCTTATTTTGAGTTGGCGACGGTAAACTATCGCCAGAATAAATTGCTAGATGCCGAAACTTCCATAAAAAAGGCAATTGAAATTAACCCCAAAAACGTTTGGTATTTAAAACTTCAAGCAGAGATATATAAACGAAATGGCAATATGGATGCGCTTGTTCAAGTTTTTAATCAGCTTATCCAATTAGAGCCAGAAGAAGACAATTATTATTTCGACAAGGCAAATGCACTTTTCATTTCGGGTAAAGTTGAAGAATCAAAAGCAGTTTATGATGAGATTGAAAAAAAGTTCGGCTCATCTAAAGATTTAATCTTGGCGAAACAACGCGTAACCATACAAAGCAGCACTACGCCGAACAACGATGACATTAATAAGTTGTTGGCAGAAAATCCGACTGATGTAAAAAACATGCTTTATTTAAGCGGCATCTTGTTAGAGAAGAATAAAAAGGATGATGCCATCGCTATGTTACTAAAAGCGAAAGCCTTGGAGCCAGATAATTTCGAAGTCGATTTGGCAATGGCTGATATCTATCAATCGCAGAAAAAAAATGAGTTAGCGATTGTTCCTTTAAAATCTGCTTTTGCAAATCCTCAAATGCCTATCGCTAATAAAATTAAAATCGTTAGCTCAATGTTGCCACGATTTAGTAATCAATTAGTGGCTAAAGATGCAGCAGATTTAGCAGAAATAGCGGTAAAAACTCATCAAGCAGATGCTAAGTTATTGCTTTTATATGGCGATGTACTTTACCAGCAAGGAAATTTAAAAGAGGCAAAAGAAAAATATCAGGCTGCACTAAAAATATCAGACCAGTTGTATTTAGCTTGGGAAAAATTGTTAGGTGTTCAAACTTTGATGGGCTTGTACACAGAAGCGATAAAAACAGGTGAGGATGCTTTATCGATTTATCCAAATCAGGCTATTTTGTATTATTACAGGGCTTTTGCCTTGCACAGGAATGGTCAGAATGCAGAAGCTGGATTAGAAATTAAATCGGCTTTGCTATTAGATGGGGATGATAATAATTTAAAGGCGATGATTTTTGCTTTACAGGCCGAAGTGTTGATTGACCAAGAAAAACTGAAAGAAGCGGACGCAGCATTTGATAAAGCCGTTTCATTAGCGCCAGATAATTATTTAACCAGTAGTAATTATGCTTATTATTTGGCGTTGAGAAACCAGAATCTAGCTAAAGCTGAAACCTTGGCCGCAAAAGCTGCAATGGCATTGCCAAAAAATGCTTCGGTATTAGATACTTACGCAATTGTTCTCTTCAAATTGGGCAAGTATGATTTAGCTTTAAGCTGGATAGAAAAGGCTTTGCAAAACAATGAGGCTTCAAATCCTGTTTACTTGGAGCATTACGGTGATATTCTTTTTCTAAAAGGAGAAAAGGATAAAGCTATAGTGCAATGGCAAAAAGCCAAACAAGCTGGAAATGATTCCGAAAAATTAAATAAGAAAATCAATGAGAAGAAATATATTAAATAGCTTTTCGCTAATTGCAATTGTATTGCTAGCTGTAGGCTGTAGGCCAAAAAAAGTAATTGTAGCTACACCAGATGCTCCTCAAGAAAAAGTTGTGGTAAAAGCAGATGAAAAACCACAAAATTTAACGCTTTTAAAAAGCAAAGACTTGCCATTTAATACCTTATCCTTAAAAGGGAAAACGAGTTTAAAGGTAGATGGCGATGAAAACAATGTGACGCTGAACATAAGAATGGAGAGAGACAAAAAGATATGGGTTAGTGTTACGGGGCTTGCAGGAATAGAAGGTGCAAGAGCGGTAATTACTCCAGATAGTTTATTGTTAAGGAATAATTTACAGAAGACATATACTAAAAAGCCATTTAGTTATGTTTATAGCTTTACAAGTAAACAAGTTAGTTTTAAAATGTTGCAGGCAATTCTTTCTGGAAATACAATTTCAGAATTTATGACAGAAAAATCTGATTTAAAGCAAGAAAATGGTGTTTGGCTTTTAAATGGAAATGCTGAAGATTTGGCTTATCGTATTTTGTTTAATACGCTTTTAAAACCTAATGAAACTAATTTAAACGATGTGAAAAATGCGCAGGCATTAAAGGTTGTTTATGGAGAATATACACCGGTTAATAATGCTCTATTTCCATCAAGTTTAAAAATAAACTCGATGTCTGGCGCAAAAAAGATTGATATTTCTATAGAATTTGTTAAAATTGAGAGTAATGTACCTGTTGATTTCCCGTTCTCTGTCCCTAAAAGTTACGAGGTAATCAACTAAATTTTTTATATTTTTGGCGCAATGAAGTTAAACAAACTATTTCTTTCCCTGCTATTTGTAGGTTTTTGTACAGCAGGTTTTGCGCAACAAACAAGTAAGGAGCTTAAAGAACTTAAGCAGAAAAAAGAAGCCATAGAAAGGCAAATTGAGTTAGCACAAAAAAATCTAAATAAAACAGCTAATGGTAAGAAACTTACCTTAGGACAGATAAATACCATCAAGGCTCAAGTGCGTTTAATGCAAGATAAGATTTCTACCATCAATTCGGAGATGAGAAGTCTGGATAATAAAATTACCGAAAACACAGGCAAGGTACACAACCTTCAAACCCGTTTGGTAGATTTAAAAAAGGAATATGCTGGGATGATAAGGTTCGCTCAACGCAACCGAAACTCATACGATAAAATGATGTTTATTTTTGCCGCAAATGATTTTAATCAAGCTTACAAAAGGATTAAATATTTACAACAGTTTGGGCAATACCGTAAAAAACAAGCTGCTTACATCCAAGGGACGGAAAAGGATTTAAATAACCAAATTTCTGTTTTAGACCACGATTTGAAAAATAAAACTAATCTACTTAAGGAGCAGTTAAACGAAAAAAATAGATTAGATAAAAAGAAAAGCGAACAAGCGGTTGTGTTAAATAACCTAAGTAAGGACGAGCGTAAATATAAACAAGACATTCAAAAAAATAGGCAGCAACAGGCGGCGATTCAGCGTCAAATAAATGCTGAAATCCAAAGACAGATTGCAATCGCTCGTAAAAAGGCCGAAGATGAGGAGCGTGAGGCCGCTAGACAGGCTGCTCTAAAGGCAAAAGCCGATAACAAACCAGCACCAGTTAATATACCCACAAAACAAAAGACAAACAGTGAGGTGTTAAGGGCAACACCCGAAGCAGAAAGACTATCTACTGCTTTTGAAAATAACAGAGGTAGTTTGCCTGCTCCTGTTTCAAATGGGTACATAAGCACTCATTTTGGGATTAGTAAATTTGAGCAAGCTACTGTGAATGAGGAAGGAGTTAAGTATCATACTAGTGAAGATGCAAGTGTAAGAGCCGTATTTAACGGCATAGTTACAAGTATTACTCCAGTTGCAGGAAGATATGTAGTTTTAATTAAACATGGGGAATATTTTACGGTTTATTATAATCTCAAAAGCGTAAGCGTTGGAAGAGGTGCGAGTGTTACTACGAAACAAAATATTGGAGTTGTTGCTAACACAGATGGTGTTCCTGAGCTTGGCTTTCAAATCAGTAGAAGCGGAAAAACTTTTTTAAATCCAGAAGCTTGGTTAGCTCGTTAATCTATTAGGCAAATTAATTGTCTATATTTGTATAAAATAAGTTTAAAATGTATTCAAGCACGTTATTAGAGTTCTTAAATATGGGTGGTGGTGAGATGATGCTCATCATGGTGGCTGTACTTTTGTTATTTGGAGGTAAAAAATTACCCGAATTGGCAAGAGGTTTAGGAAAAGGCATCAGAGAATTTAAAGATGCTTCGGAAGGTGTGAAGAGAGAAATCCATCGCAACATTAATTCCGTAACTAGTGAAGAAGAGACTAAGGAAGAAGAAAAAATTACAGAAGAAAATCATGCTGAACGTCATCATCCAACCGAAGTAGATGAACCAATTCAATCTGAATTAACTGAAGAAGTAAATCCTACATCAAGTGAAGAGGTAAAGCCTGAAATTGATGCAGAAGAAAAAGCGAAAAGAGATTCTTATTCGTAATTAAAAATTGATTAAAAAAACTAAATATAAAATATCATGACACAACCAACCCTATTAGCGGCAATTGGGCCAATGGAAATTACATTAATCGTATTAGCCTTATTGTTATTGTTCGGAGGTAAAAAAATTCCAGAATTAATGCGTGGTTTAGGTAAGGGAATGAAAGAATTTAAAGATGGTAAAGACGGTATTGATAGCGATAATCCAAACAGCAATCAAAACCAAACCAAACCTTAGTTCTATCGTTTCTTGATTTAAATTTAAACTTTGAAGAAATATACCTCTTTAACGGAGATACAAGGAGAACTTGCGCAAAAGCAGTTAACCTTATCACAGTTAATCACTCATTATTTTGAGCAAATAGAAAAAAATCAACACCTCAATGCTTTTAATGAGGTGTTTTTTGATTCCACAAAAAAGCAAGCTGATTTAGTTCAACAAAAAATTGATAAAGGCACCGCTGGCAAACTTGCTGGTATGGTTATCGGTATTAAAGACAACATTTGTTACCTAGACCATCAGGTTTCTGCTTCATCTAAAATGTTGGAAGGTTTTGTGTCTCCATATTCTTCAACTGTTGTTAATCGTTTACTGGCTGAAGATGCCATTATCATTGGCAGATTAAATTGCGATGAATTTGCGATGGGTGGCTCAAATGAAACCTCTTATTTCGGGCCAGTTAAAAACGCTATTGATGAAGAAAGGGTTGCTGGAGGTTCTTCTGGCGGTTCGGCAGTTGCTGTTCAGGCAGATATGTGTTTGGCTGCATTAGGTACAGATACTGGCGGTTCTGTTCGTCAACCTGCTGCATTTTGTGGTAACATTGGCTTTAAACCTACCTACGGCCGCATTTCTCGTTATGGCATTATAGCTTACGCATCTTCTTTCGACCAAGTTGGCACCATCACTACATCAGTTAGCGATGCTGCTTTATTATTAGAAGTTTTAGCAGGTGTTGATGATGCTGATAGTACAGTTTCGTCTCTTCCTGTTCCAAAATATTCTCAAAATTTATCGCAAGGCGGAAATAAAAAAATAGCTGTTTTAAAAGAGACCATTGAGAATGATGCTTTGGATTCTGAAATTAAAGCTGCCATTTTAAACGCGATTGAAACTTTAAAATCTCAAGGGCATAGTATAGAGTACGTTTCGTTTGATTTATTAGATTACATGGTTCCTGCTTATTATGTGTTAACCACAGCCGAAGCTTCATCTAATCTTTCTCGTTATGACGGCGTTCATTATGGTTATAGAAATACACAGGCCGAAAGTTTAAACAACTTGTACAAAACATCTAGAGCTGAAGGTTTTGGCGAAGAGGTAAAGCGTAGAATTATGCTTGGAACATTTGTTTTAAGCGCAGGATATTACGATGCCTATTATCAAAAAGCACAACAGGTTCGTCGATTAATTAGAAACAAGGTTGATGAATTGTTAGGTAAATATGATTTTTTATTAAGTCCTGTTACACCAACACCAGCTTTTAAAATTGGCGAAAATATGCAAGACCCGTTGGTGATGTATATGGCAGATATTTATACGGTTTTAGCCTCATTGGCTGGTATTCCGGCAGTTGCTTTGCCCTTGGGCAATAATAAAAGCGGTTTACCGTTAAGTGTTCAGTTAATGACCAAACACTTTAACGAGCAAGAGTTGCTCAATTTATCACATAGTTTTTTAAACGAATAATTTTTTTCGTCATATCGAAGAAGGAACGACTGAGATATCTGATTAACAGATTTCTCCTAACGTCGAAATGACAAAGATTAAAATAGCCTATGAGAAGAATAGTACTAACCCTGTTGAGTTTTTTAGCTTTTTTTTCTGCTCAAGCTCAAAATCCTGTAAAACCGATAGCCATCGGTTCTGCACAAAGTGACTCTCTTTTTAAAAAGATTACCAGTGCAACTCCAGATACCGTTTCTGTTCCCGTTGTAAATGATTTATTATTCTATAATCAGAACTTAACTTATAAACTTCGTTTAGATTCTATTCAGAAAACCGTGCCACTAAGCTATAATGAATACGTTCAAAATTTCATTGATGTTTTGGGAAAGCAAAAAGATAGAATGGGCAAAATGTTGGGTCTTTCAACTTATTATTTCCCGATATTCGAGGGGGCTTTAAAAGCTTATAATATTCCTGCTGAAATTAAATACCTGCCAATTATTGAATCATCGATGAATCCACACGCTATTTCTAGGGTTGGCGCAACTGGGATGTGGCAATTTATGTTTGGTACTGCAAAAGCTTATGGCTTAAATATGGATAACTTTGTTGACGAACGCAAAGACCCAATTCAGGCAAGTTATGCTGCGGCTGCTTATTTTAGAGATGCTTACGAAGAACTAGGCGATTGGCTTTTAGCCATTGCAGCTTACAACTGCGGAAAAGGAAACGTTACCCGTGCTATCGATAAAGCTGGTTCTAGAGATTTTTGGGAAATTAGAAAATTCTTACCTAAAGAAACTCGAGATTATGTGCCTGCATTTATAGCTGCGGTTTATTTAATGAATTATTCTCAAACTCACGGTATTGTATCTCAAGCGCCATCTATCAATTTAAAAACAGATACCATTCAGGTTAATCATTTTGTGGCATTGGCCGATATTGCTAAGGCAATTAATTATGATGAATCTACTTTGTATGGATTAAATCCGTCTTATAAAAAGAAGATTGTAAATGGAACAAATGGTTTACCGAAAAGGTTAATATTGCCAAGAATAGACCAAAATGATTTTGCTAAACTTTATGATGTTTTAAATAATGATATTGAAACAGATAGAAGTGTTTTCTTAGCATCTACAGATGATGTTAGGGATTTGCGAAAAAAAGCTTTGGCAAATAAACCCATCGTTACTAAACCAAAAAGTAACCTGTACAAGGTTAAGCCTGGTCAGAATTTAACTATAATAGCTAACCTATTTAAGGTAGAAGTTCAAGATTTAAAAGTTTGGAATGACTTAAAAAGCAATACAGTTATTCCAGGGCAAAGCTTAAAAATCTATGGTTCAAATGTTGCCCCACTTCCTAAAAAAATAGCAAAGCCAGAATTTATTACTTATAAAGTTAAAGCTGGAGATACCCTATCAGGCATAGCCGAAAAATTTGATGGCGCAACTGTTGCGAGTATCAAAAAGACTAATGGATTAAAAAAAGCTGCTTTACAACCAGGTATGGTTTTGAAGATAAAGAGCTAGGTTAAATCTAAAGTCTGTATTTTTATTTCCAAGAACCACAATCTTTTCTTAAATAAACCTGATAGCGCCGGCAGCCCCGAATTTTTATGAGGGCTATAGGCAATAGCAGGACTGATTTTGCTTAACTGCTACTGCCCCCGCTTTTCTAAAAAAGAGCATAATTAAATGTTGTTCTGTGGTATTACTTGTTAATAAAAAAGGCTTGAGAATGATTAGTTCCCAAGCCTTTGAGGTGATGTTTTTTTTATTTATAAATTAACCGTCGCTATAACGGGGAAATGATCAGAAGGATACTTCCCGAAGTAAGTATCTGTTAAAATGCCCCATCTGGTAACTTTAAATTGTTTTGACATAAAGATGTGGTCAATAACGCCCATTCCGCGAGGAGTTCTAAACCCATTGCTAGATGAGTTATTGTAGTAAGGATATTTAACATCGGTAAATGTGTCTTTGATTACACCAGAGTTTGCTATTGATAAATACCATTCGCTCTCTCTATTTCCATTAAGATCACCGGTTAATAAAACAGGTTCATTAGCAGCTATTTGCTTTATTTTCTGAACCATTAATTTGCCACTTTCTTTGCGAGCCACAACGCCTTGATGATCAAAGTGAACATTAAAAGTGTAGAATTTTTTATTGGTCTTTATATCTTCTAGGTAAACCCAAGAGCATATTCTGTTACAACATGTGGCATCCCAACCTTTGCCAGGTGTATTAGGTGTTTCTGACAACCAAAAATCACCACTTTTTAATAACTTAAACCTGTCTTTTTTATAGTAAATAGCTGAATGCTCTCCGGCCTCTTTACCATCATCACGACCACGACCATATCTTGCATATTCTGGCAAAGTCTTGCTTATGTCGTCTAATTGATTTTTTAGTCCTTCTTGAACGCCGAAAACGTCAAATTCATGGAAGCGAATGAGGTTAGAAACTATTGGGGCACGATCAATCCAGAGATTTCCAGAATCTCTTGGGTTATCATATCTGATGTTAAAAGTGGCGATGTTAAATGATTGTGCACTTGTGCTAAATGATGTCATGGCAAACATCAAAACAATGAATAAGAATTTTAATTTCATTTTATTTAAATTTATGGATAATTAAAACCAACCTGGATTTTGACCAAGGGCTGGATTCCTGAGTGCATCTGCCTGAGGAATTGGGTAATAATATTGTTTATCGCTCCATTTTCTAGAGATTTCATTCATCCAAATTAGTTGGCCAGAAGTTCCGTTTTTTAATCTTTGCGAGTTAACTTTTCCGCCAATTGTATTGGAAACATCTACATAAGTAACGCCTGTAACTGCGGGAGTTGGTTTTGTACCCTGATAAAATGCAACATCTAAAATGCCATCTTCATTTAAGTCCATTGGTGTGTTAAGGGCTGGCACGTAAAATCCATTCCATTCTTTCTCCATTAGTTCACCTCTTTTCCATCTCAAAATATCGCTAAATCGTAGTCCTTCTAAACTCAATTCAATACCTCGTTCCCTTCTAATTTCTAAAATACTAGCATCTGTAATATTCGGGAAATAGTTAGCAACTAGATAAGGGTCAACTGTTGTAGGTTTTGTAGTTAAACCACCTGTAATACCGGCTCTAGAACGCAATTTGCCAACTGTCAAAATCCAATCTTGATCTGTAAGTGTTCCCAACTCTGCTTTTGCTTCAGCATAATTTAGCAATATTTCTGCATATCTCATCATGCTAATAGAGTTAATATTTAATGCTCCAGCATCGTAATACATATCGTCTAAAGTCCATTTAATTGGCTGATATCCTGTAAATGTATAAGAAAATACCGGTGGAGCTGGAACTTGTGTGCCGCCACTTATTCTTTTATAATCTGCAGAACGAATAGTTTGTTTAAGCCTTAAATCTCTATTTTTTACCTCATCCTTAAATAACATAGTTGGATAGTTAGGGTTGTCTGTGTAAGGTGTTCCATCAATATTAAGATAGGTATTGATAAAGGTTCTTGTAAAACTAGCTTTTGCACCATATGTTCCGCTGGTCCACCACCAGTTTGCCTCGTTTAAAACATTTAAGGTTAAATCGCATATTGAAGACAACATGACTTCGCTACTAACTGGTGTTGGATTAATAAATACCTGACGATAAGAGCTATTCGTTCCACCTGCGGTGTTAATAGAATAGGTGTTTTTATCCATTATTATTTTTGCAGCACTGGCAGCATTGTTTAACCATTCTGTTGCTGTATTTTGCAAATTTAACTCCGTGTGGTATTTTCTAAAAGTACCTTCAAATAGACAAATTCTAGATTTTAATCCTAATGCTACGTCTTTTGTAATGGTGCTTCTAGAAGGGTCATTTACACTTTTGATGTTCTCAGCTGCATAATTTATATCGGCTAATACAGAATCCATCACTAGAGTTCTTTTATCACGCCCGTTATAAAGTGTTGGGTCGGTAACTTCAAGTGGTTTATTTATCCATGGCACATCTCCAAATCTTTTTACTTTTTCAAAGTAAAAATAGGCCCTAAAAAACCTCGCTAACCCTAAATAATTTCTCCTAGCTTCAGGTGATATTTTTTGGTCAATGTTATTTACAATGAAATAATTAATGTTTCTTAAATCACCCCAGCTCCAGCCAGAACTTAAGTTTGGTGCATAAACACCTTCTTGTATAAAACTGGGTACTTCTTTAACGGCTAAATAATCAGACATGGCATCCAAGCTTGTAGAGTTACCTGGTAAAATGCTGTAGAATGAATTTGCATACAATTGTAATCCATTTTCACTACCAAAAATTGCAGATTTTGAAGCAGTGGATTGGGGTTCTTGGTCTAGTTTCTTGCAAGCGGTTACTACGCTAATGACAACTAAAAGCAACCATAACTTATTTATTTTCATAATAATATTTTTTAGTTCTTATAATTAAAAGGTTAAGCTTAAGCCAAGAGAATAGCTTTTTAGCAAAGGATAATTATATCCATCTCCATTTGTGGCACCTGAATTAAAACCTTGATCGGCTGGTACTGTATTCTCCACATCAAGTGTTTTTGTTATTTTGTAAAGTGGAGTGTAGGTAAATAAATTCTCTCCAGAGAAGTAAATCCTTGCGCTACTAGCCTTGAATTTTGATACCCATTTTGCAGGTAAATTATAGCCCACTTGAATATTCTTCATTCTGATGTAAGCCACATTTTGCAAGTATTTTGTTTGCGCCACGCCTAAAGTTCTGTTGGTGTTTGATGAAGCAGCACGAGACATTGTTCTAGGGAAATAAGCATTTGTATTTTCTGGTGTCCACATGTTACCTAAATGGAAAGTGGGTATATTATTATATGGACGATTATATTGTCCCCAGAAAAATTCTGTTTCTGTACTCGGGTACCAATCTTGTTTAGCTACTCCCTGAAAAAATGTAGAGAAGAAAAAGTTATTCCAGTCTGCACCGATACTAACACCATAAGTATATCTTGGAGCGGCATTACCAATAATTTTTCTATCCCCAGGGTCATTTACGGTGTTTTTACCAACATTGATAAAACCATCTTTGTTTAAATCTTGTAATTTGATATCTCCAGGATACCAAATGTTTGTTGGTGATGCCCTCATTTGCGGACTTTGTTTCGCATGAGCATCGATATCAGCTTGGTCAATAAAAAAACCCTCTGTGGTGTACCCCCAAATTTCACCGATGGTTTGTCCAACGTAATAATCTGAAAGTAACTTATCTGGATTGTTATACTTAGTTATTTTAGATGTGTTATCTGCCACCGTTAACCTGATGTTATAGTTAATAGGTTTCTTGGTATTAATTTTATCTCTCCAAGTTAAACTAAGTTCCCAGCCTTTTGTGCGTAAATCTGCATAATTACCTTTTGGTACAGTTGCACCAAAAACAGCTGGTGCAGTTAAGCCTACAGTAAACATATCTGTAGTGTTACGGATGTAGGCATCTCCTGTAATTGTTAAACGGTTAGCTAACATAGAAATATCTAAACCGATGTTGCTTGTGGTTGATGTTTCCCAAGTTAAGCCATCAGGTAAAACACCAGGCTGACCAGTACGTTGAGGTTTTACCCCACCCAAAATGATACTAGATTGAGAGATAGAAAAATTCTCCTGGAACAAATATGATCCGATATTCCCGTTTCCAAGTGAACCATAAGATCCTCTTATTTTTAAATCAGATATGAATTTTGGTGATACTTTCCAAAATGGCTCTCCGGCAATTCTCCACCCTGCAGAAACCGATGGGAAAAAACCAAACCTTTGGTCTGATGGGAATTTTGATGAACCATCATACCTTGCATTTACTTCTAATAAGTACCTATCTTTAAAAGCATAGTTAAGTCTAGAAAATCCTCCAAAAACATTCCATTTTTCGTAACCACCGCCAGTTGTAATTGCCTGGCCAAGTGCTAAGTTTAAATCAGTTGCATCTTCGAAAATGATACCATTTCTTTGAGCTGCTAAGCGTTTATAAGTAGACTCTTCGTAGTTATAACCTGCCATTATTTTAAAATAGTGTGCATCAGAAAATGTATCTTCATAAGACGCATAAAGATTGTTAGCAATGTATTGCGTTTCTCTTCTGTCGTATAATAGGTCATTAGTTGTCGTTCCTAAATAAGAAATAACTCCTGGCTTGTTACTATAAGGCAACTGTACTCTCTTTTGTTCAACGTCGTTATTTGTTATGCGAAAGGTAAAATCGCCATTAATGCTTAGTTTATCTTTTAAGAACTTAGAAGACAATGAGGTTGTATTTCTAAAAACCTGTCTTTTGGTATCAGAACCACTTTTGCCATAAAAATAATCTCCAGGGCCGTAAGCTGCAGACATTGATAAGGATCCGTCTGGATTGAACATAACCGATGTTGGGTGAGCTTCATCGGCAATATTTCTCCAAACACCACCACCTTCACCAACACTTAATGGGTTATGATAGTTCATTACAGAGAAATCGGCATTGTTATCTAACTTTAACCAAGGAAGCAATTGAATAGCTCCTCTGGCTCTAAAGTTCTTCATGCTATAATCATCAGAGTTATATCTAAACAAACCAGCTTGCTTTTGATACCTGCCAGAAACTAAATATGAAATTTTTTCTCCACTTCCGGTTAAAGAAAGATTGTGCTCATTTGCACCAGTATTTTCTTTGTATAATTGCTCGTAAAAATCGGTGCTGCCATAATAAACATACTCTCCTGTGCTTGGATCTATCTCTACCTGATTATAAGGCTGGCCAGACTCTGCTCTTCTCTTAAACTCGTTCAAATATGCTTGCGAGAATTTTTGAGACTTGTTAGCATTTTGAGGGAAAGCGCCATCTCCATTTACAAATGCTTCTGCAAACATTCTTGCCCAAGTATAACCATCTGTTACAAAATCGGGAACTTGTAGAGGACTTTTGGTGGCGTAATTTGTAGAATAGTTAACTGTAGTTTTACCTCCAATTGGTTTTTTTGTAGTGATCAATATTACACCGAAAACAGCTCTTGCTCCATAAATTGAAGAAGCTGCAGCATCTTTTAGCATGGTTACAGTTTCTACATCATTTGGATTAAGCAAACTTGGGTCTCCCTCTACGCCATCAATCAAAATTAAAGCATTACCACCTTGCCCAATAGAAGTTGTACCCCTAATGTTATAGCTCGGAGATTGCGTTGGTCTACCGTCCATCATCTTTAAGTTAAGGTTTGGTAATGCGCCTTGTAAACCTTGAGTTAAATTGGTAATTGGCCTGTTTTCTAAAGCTTTTGAA
This sequence comes from Pedobacter frigiditerrae, assembly GCF_032678705.1. Classification (NCBI taxonomy): domain Bacteria; kingdom Pseudomonadati; phylum Bacteroidota; class Sphingobacteriia; order Sphingobacteriales; family Sphingobacteriaceae; genus Pedobacter; species Pedobacter frigiditerrae. The sequence continues at coordinate 1,374,117 of NZ_JAVTSS010000002.1, forward strand.
GTAACTTGATCTACAGCACCAGTTAAATTCTCTTTCTTTTGTGTGCCATAACCAACCACTACAACCTCGCTCAATGATTTTTGATCTGGAACCATTTTAATAGTTTGATTGGTGGTCTCTCCAGATTTAACAATTACGTTATCTATTACTTGCAATTGATAAGATAGAAAAGAAATGTTTAGTGTATATGTTCCAGGCTGTACGCTAAATGAGAAACTCCCATCGGTACTACTTTGTAAGATTTGATTGGTTTGTACAATTTTAATGGTAGCGCCAGGAAAAGGTAGACCATTTTCGTCTATTACTTTCCCAGTAATTTTTCCAAGATCAGCAATGTTAATATTGCTTGTAGCATGAACTTGTTGGGTAATAAAGATGAATAAGATTTGAGCGCAAAGAATTAATGCTATAAAAAACGCTTTGCGTAACTCTAGTAAATTTATTTTCATATTTTTGAATACTTAGTGATTAATAATTTATGGTTGCTGGGTTCAGCAGTATGGGGCCTCAATCCATTTTACTGCCGAAGGAAACCGATTCTGCTTCAGAATCGAGTTTCCTTTATTAATATTAAATCATATTTTTTGTAGTAATGTTAGTTTTGTGAATGTTCACCCTTAATTGAACAGCGCAAAAGTATTGGCGCAATGTGAAGTGAATATTAAGTGGATAAGAAGTGTAAGGTTTAATTTTTAACTTTTGTTAATAATGCTTTAAGTTTTTTATTAAAGAATCTAATGCTTTTTGCGCATGCATTTTTAGATAGTTGCACTGCCTTTCTTTAAATAAACCTGATGGCAGTGAAAAGCCCGCAATCCCTAATCTTTATAGGGAGCGGCTTGTAACGTACAGCAGGACTATCCGCAAATTGATGCTTTAATTTTGCTTTTCTAATCCTTAAAAATCATATATACCCTGCGAAAATAATTGTAACTTTGCCTGTTACAAATAGTATATTATGAGTAAGACCAATAGAAAACAAGACGCACTAGATTATCACTCGCAAGGGCGACCAGGGAAAATCCAAGTTGTACCTACCAAACCATATTCTTCACAAAGAGATTTAACGCTGGCCTATTCGCCAGGTGTGGCAGAGCCTTGTTTAAAAATTGCAGAAAATACAGAAGATGTATATAAATATACTGCCAAAGGTAATTTGGTGGCAGTTATTAGTAATGGTACAGCTGTTTTAGGACTTGGGGATATTGGTCCGGAAGCTGGTAAGCCAGTAATGGAAGGCAAGGGTTTGTTGTTTAAAATCTTTGCTGATATTGATGTTTTCGATTTAGAATTAGATACTAAAAACGTTGATGATTTTGTAAAAATCGTTAAAGCTTTAGAGCCAACATTTGGCGGTGTAAACTTAGAAGATATTAAAGCACCAGAGTGTTTTGAAATTGAGCGTCGCTTAAAAGAGGAAATGAATATTCCTGTAATGCATGACGACCAGCATGGTACTGCAATTATTTCTGCAGCTGCTTTGTTAAACGCTTGCGATTTACAGAAGAAAAAAATAGACAAGGTTAAAATTGTTGTGAATGGTGCTGGTGCCGCTGCAATTTCTTGTTCTCGCTTATATGTTTCGCTTGGAGCTAAAATAGAGAATATTGTGATGTGCGATAGAACTGGTGTTATCCGTGCGGATAGAGCTGTTTTAGATGATATTAAAAAGGAGTTTGCTACTAGCAGAAACCTAAATACATTGGCAGAAGCGATGAAAGAATCTGATGTTTTTATTGGTCTTTCATCTGCTGACTGTGTTACTGTTGAAATGTTAAAATCGATGGCTAAAAACCCAATCGTTTTTGCAATGTCTAATCCTAACCCAGAGATAGCTTATGATTTGGCGATTAATGCCCGTAAGGATATTATCATGGCAACTGGTCGTTCAGATTATCCGAACCAAGTTAACAACGTGTTAGGTTTCCCGTATATTTTTAGAGGAGCTTTAGATGTTAGAGCCACCAGCATTAATGAGGAGATGAAAATTGCAGCCGTTCGTGCCATTGCAGAATTAGCTAAAAAAACTGTTCCTGAAGCAGTAAATATGGCTTACAACGAACGTAATATCAAGTTTGGTAAGGAATATATCATTCCGAAACCAATGGATTTCCGTTTAATGACCAATGTTTCGATGGCTGTTGCTAAAGCTGCAATAGAATCTGGTGTTGCCCGTAAAAACATAACCGATTGGGATGCGTATGCTGAAGAATTGAAACGCCGTTTAGGTATGGATGATGCCATTATGCGTGCCTTGACCAACAAAGCTAAATCGGCACCAAAACGTGTGGTTTTTGCAGAGGCTGATAATTATAAAATTTTAAAAGCGGCACAAATTGTTAAGGATGATAATATTGCAATTCCTATCCTTTTAGGAAACAAAGAAGTTATTCAGCAATTGATTGAAGAAAACGCTTTGGATTTAGAAGGCGTTCAAATCATTGAGCCAGCTTTAGAGCCGGCAAGAAGTAAAAAGTATGCTGAGTTTTTGTATAACAAACGCCAACGTAAAGGTGTAAGTTTATATGAAGCAACGAAGTTTATGCGTGACAGGAATTATTTTGGCGCTGCAATGGTTGAGTTTGGCGAGGCAGATGCGATGATTTCTGGTTTAACGAAAAACTATGTTTCTACCATTAAACCTGCCTTACAAATAATTGGAACCGAAGAAGGCGTAAATCGTGTTGCAGGAATGTACATGATGATGACCCAAAAAGGGCCTGTGTTTTTTGGAGATACAACGGTTAATGTTGATCCAACTGCAGAAGAACTGGTAGACTTAACTTTATTGTTAGATAAATCGGTTAGGAAGTTTAATATTCAACCTCGTATTGCAATGTTATCTTATTCTAATTTCGGTTCAAATGAAGGTGTAATCCCTGATAAAGTACGTAAGGCTGTTAAGGTTTTACACGACAAACATCCAAACGTTGTGGTGGATGGCGATATGCAAGGTAACTTCGCCATAAATAACTCTTTGCTGAGAGAAAATTTTCCGTTCAGTCGTTTGGCAGATGCACCTGCAAATACATTAGTTTTTCCTAACTTGGAGTCAGGCAACATAGCTTACAAGCTTTTACAGGAATTAGGCGGAGCTGAAGCGGTTGGGCCAATTTTATTGGGCTTAAAAAAGCCTGTTCATATTGTTCAGTTAGGAAGTTCTGTTAGAGAAATAGTAAATATGGTTACTATTGCAGTATTAGATGTGCAAGGAAAAGAAGAAGTGGCAAATGCTGGCAAAAAAAGAGGTTTATTAAACAAGATAGTTAAGAAATAAAATTTTATGTACGCGTATATTGATGGGAAATTAACATTTAAATGCCCAACTTATGTTGTGGTAGAAGCTGGAGGTGTTGGTTATCACATCAATATATCGCTTAATACTTATTCTGCAATTGGCAATGCAGAGCGATGTAAAATTTATACTTGGTTGCAAGTAAAAGAAGATTCGCATACCTTATATGGTTTTGCAGAGGAGGGAGAAAGACGATTGTTTCTACACCTCATATCTGTTTCTGGTATAGGCGCAGCAACTTGCAGAATGATGTTATCGTCAATTACACCAACAGAAATACAAACGGCAATTATAAATGCCGATGTGGCATTAATACAGCGAATTAAGGGAATTGGGGCAAAATCTGCTCAACGAATTGTACTAGAGCTACAGGACAAATTGAAGAAGGAGGGCTCAGATTCATTAATTTCTATGCCACTACATAATACAACAAAGGATGAAGCGTTATCTGCTTTAATTATGCTTGGCTTTGGCAAACAAGTTGCAGAAAAAGCCATAGACAATGCTGTTAAAAAAAGCGATCAGGATTTAACAGTAGAACAAATGATCAAAACAGCTTTGAGAAATTTATAATTAATTTAACTGCGATTGAGAAACAAACTTACTCTCCTTGTATTCTTACTTTTCTCTTTTGCTGGAACTAACGCCTTTTCTCAGGTTACACCGGCAAGAACAGGAACAGATTCGCTTAAAAACTCCTTTAATCCTAAAGAAAAAAGTAATCTCGGTTTACGAAATTTCGCTAATCCATTTTTAACCCTCCCATCAAATATTACAAGGGAAGTTACTTATGATGCGCTAAACAAACGATACATCATTGTAGAAAAAGTAGGAGATAAACTTTACTCTGTTCCGCAATATTTAACGATTGACCAATATTTAAGGTTGGTAAATAGCGAAATGAAACGCCAGAATTGGCGTGACTTATCTAATGCTGAAGTTGCCGAGGTAAGAAAGACGGGTATCATACCACCTGTAAAAATTAATAGTCGAGTTTTTGAAAAGATTTTTGGAGGAACAACAATTGATATTCAGCCAAGAGGCGATGCAGAACTTACTTTTTTAGGCCGTATTAATAAAAATGAGAATCCGTTGTTTAACGAAAGGCAGCGGGTGCAAAGTAATTTCGATTTTAATCAGCGTATACAAATGGATGTTATTGGTAACATCGGTACGAAGATGAAAATCAAGATGAACTACAATACCGAAGCTCAATTTGATTTTGAAAACCAGATTAAGCTAGATTATACAGGCGGTAAAGATGACATCATTAAAAAGATTGAGGCTGGTAATGTTAGTTTGCCTTTAAATAGCTCGCTCATAAGTGGTACTCAATCTTTATTTGGGGTTAAAACACAATTACAATTTGGTAAACTAGATGTGTCTGCGGTATTTTCTCAGCAAAAATCTCAGTCAAAAGAATTGCAAATAAATAATGGAGCACAACAGAATGAGTTTAGAATTACTGGAAGTGATTACGAAGCTAACAAGCACTATTTTTTAGCAAAATATTTTAGGGATAATTACAATAGGGCATTAGCCAATCCGCCAACAATTTTATCAGGTATTTTAGTAACGAAAATTGAAGTTTGGATTACCAACAAAACTGGAAATACGCAAGATTCTAGAGATGTTTTAGGTTTTTTAGATTTGGGTGAAAATGCACCGTATAATACTGCACAGGTTACTGGGGGTGCATCAGTTTTACCTTCTGCTTTTACAAATCCAAATTTTCCAACACAGTCAAATAATCTATTGGCAAATCTTCCTGCAGATGCTAGGAATACCAATAGCAATAGTGTAATTTCTTATTTTGCTGCAAATGGAGCAACGGATAATTTTGCCAAGCTAACTTATGCAAGGAAATTGAATGAAAGAGAATATAACTTTCAACCTCAATTAGGTTATATCTCCTTAAACAATCCGCTTAATGCCGATGAGGTATTGGCTGTTTCTTACCGTTATACCTACAATGGAGTAGAATATCAAGTAGGAGAGTTTTCTACTGATGTTGCATTTGATCAGGCAACGCCGAAAGTTTTGTATACCAAATTGTTAAAAAATGAAACCATCAAAACCAATTTGCCTACTTGGGATTTGATGATGAAAAATATTTACGCCATTGGCGGATACCAAATTAGTCCTCAAAACTTTAAACTAGACATTTTTAGAATTGATGATAAAACAGGCATCGAAATGCCTTTGATTAGGGAAGGCTCTAGAACATCATTAAAACAATACATTTCCTTAACTAACCTTGATCAGCTAAATCAACAAAAGGAAAAGAAGCCTGATGGAATTTTTGATTTTGAAGCTGAAAACAAACCATTTACACTTAGCCAATTAGCACAACAAAATACTTCTCAAAGTAATTTCCCTGGCTCTTCGGGTTCTGGTGTTGGTCCTTTAATTAACAATACCAATAATGGGTATGTAACTATTGATCCCCTAAATGGTCGTATTATTTTTCCATTGTTAGAGCCGTTTGGTACTGATCTAGCGGCTAAATTTAGCTTGCCAGGCGAACAGGTTCTGGCTGATAAATATACTTTTCCGCAGTTGTATGATTCTACGAAGGTTGTAGCACAGCAATTATTTAGTAATAAGGATTTATACATCATCAAAGGTAATTATCAATCAGAAATTTCATCAGAATTTTCATTAAACTCAATTAATGTTACTGAAGGTTCTGTTAAGGTTTTTGCAGGTACAATTCCATTAATTGAAGGTTCAGATTATACTGTAGATTATCAAGGTGGTAGAGTTAGAATTATTAATACTGCTGTTTTGATCTCGGGTCAACCGATTAGAATTACCACAGAAAACAATGAACTTTTTGGCTTACAGCAGAAATCCCTATTTGGAACAAGGTTCGACTATCACGTAAACAATAAGTTAACGTTTGGTGGAACGTTAATGCACCTTAGTGAAAAACCACTTACCCAAAAAGTTAATTACAGAGAAGAACCTATCTCGAACACGATATGGGGTTTGGATATGAACTATAGTTCTCCTTCTAGGCTATTAACTAAACTGGTTGATAAAATTCCTTTCATTTCTACTAAGGCGCCATCGAGTATTTCATTTTCTGGTGAGTATGCACAACTAATTCCTGGACATCCAAGCGCTATTAATTCTGGTGGTGAAAAAGGTGGTGCAAGTTACCTTGATGATTTTGAAGCTTCTCGTTCCATTATTGACCTTAAAAGTTCTGTGCCTTGGCAAATTTCATCTACACCACAATTTTTCTCAGAATCGCAGTTGGTAGATAATTTGGCTTATGGGTACAATAGGGCAAAATTAGCTTTCTATAACATAGACCCAACATTTTACACTACTGGTTCATCAGATTTGCCAGCTAGTTTAAAAAATAACAGAACAGAGTTATCTAATCATTATGTGAGAGAGATAATTGAACAAGAAGTTTTTCCATTTAAGGAAACAAGTACAGGGCAATCGATCAGGCTCCCAACATTAGATTTAGCTTATTATCCAATGTTGCGTGGACCATATAATTATACACCTACTGGCTTTGCAGCCAATGGGTTTTTAAGCAATCCAAAAGCCAGATGGGGTGGTATTTCTAGGCGAATAGATGTAAATGATTTCGAAGCAAATAATATCGAATATATAGAGCTTTGGGTAATGGATCCGTTTATGTATAAGCCTGCATCACAAGGTGGAGATTTATACTTTAACATTGGAAACATTTCTGAAGATTTATTAAAGGATGGAAGAAAAGCGTTAGAAAATGGCTTACCTGCCAATGAGGATGCAACTAAATACGATGAGACAAATTGGGGGCGTGTATCAAAACTGCAACCTGTTGTACAAGCTTTCGATAATGAACCAGCGGCTAGGAAAGCACAAGATGTTGGTTTAGATGGCTTATCAAACGCAAATGAAAAAGTAAAATTTGCTGCACAAATCGCACAAATTAAAGCGCAATTAAATCCTGACGCTGCTTCGGCATTGGATAATGATCCATCATCAGATGATTATGGCTATTTCAGAGGAAGCAATTTAGATAATATTAACGCTGGTGTTTTAAGGAGATATCAAAACTATAACGGACCAGAAGGTAACTCAAAAACATCGCAGCAATCTCGTGATGAGTTAGGAATTGAAAACTCTGCCTCTACTTCTTTGCCAGATGGTGAAGACATTAACAGAGATAATAACATGACCCAGTCTGATGAATATTTTCAGTACAAAATTTCTATGCGCCCTGGAGATTTAGAAGTGGGCCAGAATTTTGTAACAGATAAGGTTGTTTCTCAAGTAAAATTGGCTAATGGCCAAACACAAAATGCAACTTGGTATCAAATTCGTATTCCCTTAGCTCAATATCAACAAAAGGTAGGCGGCATTCAAGACTTTAAATCTATCAGGTTCATCAGAATGTTCATGACCAACTTTGCTGATACAGCTATCTTAAGATTTGCAAAAGTGCAATTGGTTAGAGGAGAATGGCGCCAATATAATGCAAAAAATCAGGCTATAAACGTAATTGCAGATCCATCACTTTTACCAGCTCCACCAGATGGTTCTACTATTGAAGTGGCGACTGTAAACATAGAAGAAAATGGAAAACGTTCACCAATACCGTATGTTATTCCTCCTGGAATAGAGCGTGAGCGAGATTTTAGTAACTATCGTGGTGATACCCGCCAAAATGAACAATCGCTAGCAGTTATTATTAAAGACTTAAAAGATGGTTATGGTAGAGCAGCTTTTAAAACCGCTATCAATGATTTTAGATCTTACAAACGATTAGAAATGTACATCCACTTAGAAACTGTAGGTGAGGTTTCTATTGCAGATAATGATTTAAGTGCGTTTTTACGTATTGGAACAGATAATCAGGATAACTACTACGAATATAATCAGCCTTTAAAAGTAACTCAGCCTGGCACGAGCGATCCTTATGCCATTTGGCCAGATCAGAACAAAATGGATATCCAATTGGAGTTATTTCAAAAGGCAAAAACCGCTAGAAATAATGCCCGAACTACAGGTGGTTTGCCTTGGCCAATTAACGTTCCTTTTACTTATAGCGATGGAAGAAATACCATTATTGTAAAAGGGCAGCCAGATATGAGTAAGGTTAGGGTTTACATGTTGGGCTTAAAAAATCCTTTACGTAACCTTGCTTCACCAGCTGGCGATGATGGCTTGCCAAAGTCTGCACAAGTGTGGTTTAATGAACTTCGTTTAACAGAATTTGATGAACGTGGCGGATGGGCAGCAACGGCAAGGATGAATGCGAAGTTAGCGGACTTTGCCGATTTAAATATTTCTGGAAGTAAATCGACCATAGGTTTTGGTTCCTTAGAGAAAAAGGTAAGTGAGCGAAACCGAACAGACAATGAATTTTTCGATGTTTCATCAAGTATTGAATTAGGTAAGTTCTTGCCTCAAAAAACTGGAATTAAAATACCAATGTACATTAGTTACTCTAAACAAATTTTAACACCTCAGTTCGATCCTCGCACACCAGATATTGAATTAAAAAATGCTTTAAATGCTTCCAGCAGGGCTCAAAAAGATTCTATTTTAAATTTTGCTCAAGATTATACCACCAGAAGTAGCATAAACTTTACCAATGTTCGCAAAGAAAGAGCCGCAAACGATACAAAAAATCACCTTTGGGATATAGAAAACTTTAATGTTACTTATGCGCAAACCAAATTTGCACATCGCGATTTTATAAATGAAACAAGTATACAACACACTTACAAAGCATCATTAGGTTATAATTATGCTGGTTCTCCAAGAAGCTATCAACCATTTGAAAAGATAATAAAATCGAATACGCTGAAATTATTAAAGGATTTCAATTTTACATTGATGCCAAAATCTATCAACTTTAGGGTTGATGTAGATCGTTTTTACGCTGAAAATACCTTAAGAAATAACGATCCAAATAACTATATTCCTATCAATACTACCTTTAATAAGAACTTTTTAGTTTCGAGGATATACGGAATTGCATGGGATTTAACCAATTCATTAAGCCTTGATTTTGATGCAACCAATTATTCAATTATTGATGAACCAGAAGGAAGAATTAATGGATTAAAAAGAGATACGCTTTGGCAAAATCTTAAAACATTAGGTCGCACAACAGATTATAGCCACAATTTAAACATTAGATATACCTTGCCAATTAACAAAATACCTGGATTAGATTGGGTTACTGTTGCAACAACTTATGGCACGAACTTTAATTGGCAAACAGAACCATTGTCGACTTTAAGAGATCCGAATATCAATTTAGGTAACACCATACAAAACTCTAGAACGATTCAAGTAAACCCAACATTAAATTTAGTTAGCCTTTATAATAAATTTGGTTTCATTAAGCGAAGTGCAAACAGTGCAGATACGGTTAAGAAATTTAGTGATGTTTTGATTGGCTTATTAACTAGTGTGAGAAATGTTAATGTGGCCTTTACGCAAACAAAGGGAACTTTTATGCCAGGTTATTTGCCTAAAACAAAATATTTTGGTATTGACAAAACGGGAGCGCCTGGCTTGGGATTTGTGTTTGGTAGTCAAGAAGATATTAGAGAAAGGGCCTTGATAAATGGTTGGTTAACTACCGATGAATTACAAACGCAATTATACATCAATACGCTAAGAGAAGATTTTCAGTTAACAAGTACTTTAGAGCCTTTAAAAGATTTTAAGGTTACGTTAAGTGCCACCAAAAATAGAACATTGAACTATTCTACAAATTTTAGATACGATAATAGCATTAAAAACTTTAGAAATTTAAGCCCTACAACAACAGGAGATTACAGTGTATCTATCATTACCCTTGGTACAGCATTTAAAGATAAAAATGGAAGCAAGGTGTCAAGTTTGTTTAATCAGTTCATGGCCAATAGGCAAGTTGTCTCTAACCGATTAGGTAACGAAAATCCGAATTCCAATGGCAGCTCTGGCGGTTATGCAGATGGATATGATAAAAATTCACAAGATGTGATTATCTCATCTTTTATAGCGGCCTATACAGGTAAAAATGCAGGTACTTCAAGTTTAAATAGCTTACCCAAAATTCCTTTACCAAATTGGAGAATCGCTTATGGAGGTTTATCAAAAATTCCATTTGTTGCAGATAGATTTACAGAGTTAAGTTTAAGACATGGCTATCGTTCTATTTACAGTGTTAACGGTTTCAATAGTTTGCTAAAATATCAAGAAACAAATGGTTATGTAAGTACAAGAGATGTTACTCAGAATTTCTTGCCATTATATCAATTTGCTCAAGTAAGTATTTCAGAGCAATTTGCACCTTTAATAGGGATTGACACAAGATTGAAAAATAATTTAACAGCCAATTTTGAGATCAATAAAACCAGAATTATGGCATTGAGTTTATCAAATGCGCAATTGGCGCAACTATCTGAAAATAATTTGATTTTTGGTTTAGGCTATCGTACTACGAAATTCAGGTTCCCATTTGGTTTGTTCAGTCAGCTAAAGATGGATAATAATATGGATTTTAAACTTGATGTTTCTGTAAGGGATAATAAGACGGTTATTTATAGAGCAGATATAACAGAAGCTGAGGTTTCATCTGGAGCTAAAAATATAACACTTAGACCAAGTATTGATTATGTTTTAAATCAAAGGTTTAATGTTAAACTATTCTATGATTCTAATATTACCAAACCTTACACATCTCAATCATTTAATACTTCATTTAGCAGTTTCGGATTTAGTTTACGTGTTACACTTAATTAGTAATTGTTATAAATGGGTATATTAACTACCTTTGGGGCAAGTTAGTTTTGCTAGCCTACTTAATAAACCAAAAAACATAAAATTTAAAATAAATACAATGAATTTTCCATCAGAATTAAAATACACAAAGGATCACGAATGGGTTAGCATTTCTGGCAACGAAGCAACAATTGGTATTACTGATTTTGCACAACGTGAATTAGGTGATATTGTTTATGTTGATATCAACTCAGTAGGTACTGAAGTAAGTAAAGAAGAAGTTTTTGGAACTATTGAAGCGGTAAAAACTGTATCTGACTTGTATATGCCTGTTACTGGAACTATTTTAGCAATTAATGATGAGTTAAATAATGGTCCTGAGTTGGTTAACTCTGATCCTTATGGAAATGGCTGGATCATTAAAATTACTATTTCTGACGATAGCGAGCTTGAAGGCTTACTAAGTGCAGATGATTATAAAGCTTTAGTAGGAGCATAGTTGAAAAAGAATTACAAGGTATTAAGGTATCAGATATGGTCTATTGTTTGGACCATCGTTATTTTAATACTTTGTAATATGAAACCCCCAAAAAGCCAGGGATTCTTTTTTGAGGGATTTGATAAAATGACCCATTTAGGGTTCTTCTATATTTTAACAATATTGTTATTCTATGGAAAAATAAAGTACCAACATAATTTTAGCTTTCGCTCCCTCACGATTTTTAAAGTAATTTTAATAAATGCAATAATTGGTGGGGGAATAGAGTTGTTGCAATGGAAAGTATTCACCTATAGATCTGCAGAATGGTGGGATTTTGGTTGTGATATGCTAGGCGCTTTTATGGGCGTCTTCAGTTATATATTACTACATTTATCTAATTACAATGAAAAGGTTTAGTGGTTTATTAATTTTATTACTTGCTGTTTGTTTAAGTTCTTGCAGCTTATTCAAACCATCTTGCAACTGCCCAAAAATGCCGAGAAACCATTACAAGGCTCAATATTAACCCCTCAACTCTTTAAAATTACCCCCTTATTATTTGCAACTGTAACGATAAAGTTAGTTGTATTTAAATTGTTACCCTCTTTTTAACACACATTAACAAACTTTTCTGGCTATCCATAGTCTGATAGGTAACTTTACAAAATATTATAAAACCGAAATGAAGAATTTTTTACAAAGAACAATAATTGCTGCCCTACTATTTATTAGCTATACGGCGGCTGCCCAAAACACTGGGTCGGCAACTGGTAAGGTATTAAATGGTAAGGATAAATCTCCAGTTGATTACGCTTCCGTAGCAGTTAAACGCCTAAGCGATTCAGTTACAGTTGGAGGAACTAATACTACACAAACAGGAACTTTTACCGTTAGCGGATTAGCTCCAGGTAAATATAAATTATATGTAGTTTACATAGGTTTAAAATCTATTAACCAAGAATTTGAGATAACTGCAGCTGCACCTTCAAAAAACTTTGGCAACTTAACAATGGAAGATACTGGTGTAACCTTAAAAGGTGTTACCATTCAAGGTGAAATTCCTCCTGTTGTAGTTAAAAAAGACACTTTGGAATTTGATGCTAAAACTATTAAAGTAAAGGAAAATGCAGTAGTAGAAGACTTATTGAAAAAAGTACCCGGTGTTGAGGTTTCTAAAGATGGTACGGTAACTACTCAAGGCGAAACCATTAAACGTGTTAAAGTAGATGGTAAAGATTTTATGGGTAGCGACCCGTTATTAGCTACAAGAAATTTACCTGCAGATATGGTTGATAAGATTCAAATTATTGATGACATGTCAGATCAAGCTAAATTTTCTGGTGTAGACGATGGAAATCGTGAGAAAATCATCAATATTACCACAAAAAACGGTGTTAAAAACAAAGGTTTCGTAGGTAATAACACAGTAGGTTATGGAACTGACGATAGATATGATGTGAATTTAAGTGTTACAAGATTTGATGAAAATCAACGTATTACTTTATTAGGTCAATTTAATAATGTAAATAAACAAAACTTTGGTGGCGGTGTCGGCGGCGGCGGCGGCGGCCGAGGAATGCAGTTTTCTACTGGTGGTGGCCAACAATCTGGAATCACCACAACTAATGCTGGAGGTATAGACTTTGCAGATACTTATAAAAATGGCACTCAAGTTAATGGAAGCTATTTCTTTAACAAAACATCTTTATTTAATACGAATAATACATTCTCTCAAACGTTCTTAGGAAGTAATACAAATACAAATAGAAGTGATTTAAATAGTACAACAGAACGTTTAAATCATAGATTGAATTTTACTATTGATACAAAAATCGATTCTAGTACTTCTATCAGACTTCAACCTAGCTTCTCCTATTCGGATAACGAAGGCAATAGCGTGCAAAATTACAATAGAATGTCAATAAGGGGTAATGCGGTAGGAAAGCAAACATTGAATACTAACTCAAAATCTCCGTCTTTTAGTAATAGTATGTTAATAAGGAAAAAATTTGTACGTAGAGGACGTACTTTGTCTTTAAATGTAAATACAAGTTATAATAGTGCTGATGCTGATAATTACAACTTGAATCCAGAGATTTTGACTTCTCCAACAAACGTTGTGTCTGATCAATCACTTAATCAACTTATTGACAATGATACAAAAGCATTTAATAGTACAGCAAGATTAGTTTATACTGAGCCTCTTAGTAAGACCTTAAGCTTAGAACTTAACTATCAAAATGGTTTTGCTTATGATAATAAAGAGAGGTATACTTATGACTTTAATTCTATTACGCAACAATATGATGTTGTAGATTTGGATTACAGCAATAAATTTGAAAATAAAACTTTAACTAATGGTGTTGGTTTTAGCTTCAATAAGAATGAGAAAAAGTACAACTGGAACATTGGGTTGGGATTACAGCAAACTCATCGTGAAAATGAAAATTTAACTAAATCTACTTCATTTACCCAAAATTTTGTTAATCTAACGCCTTCAGCTACTTTTAGATATAACTTCAGTACTACTAAACGTTTAAACATTAGATATGACGGTAGAACAAATCAGCCAACTATAGATCAAATACAACCTATAGCAGATAATAGCAATACAGTAAGTGTGCCTATTGGTAATCCCAATTTAAAACCTTCATTCTCTAACACGTTAAGAGTTTTCTACAATAATTTTGATTTTAAAAGCTACCGTACCTTATTCATTGGTGCATTTTTAACACAAACATTTAATGCATTTGGTAACGATCAAAGTTTGATTCTTACTGGTGATAACGCTGGGAAAATTGCTAATGGTTACGCTAACGTGGATGGTAATTTTAACGCTAATTTATTCGGTAATGTTGGTTTGCCACTTATAAAGGGGAATAAATTGACCTTACAAATCAATGCAAGTAGTAGTTATGCAAAAAGCACAAACATAAGTGAAGGTAAAGAAAACATAACCAAAGAACTTAGTGCAAGTAATGGCTATAAATTAGTGTCTAATCTAGATAAGTTAGATTTAATCGCAGGAATTACTGGAACTGTAACTAGAGCTACTTATACCATTGGTAACAATACAAGGTTTTATAAACTTGCACCAAATATAGATATCAGTTATTTGTTCCCAGGTAATATTCGTTTACAAACTGATGTTACTTATAATAGACAAACAGGTGGTGGTGCAGGATATGATACCGACTTTACAACAGTAAACGGTTATATAAGCCGTCAGTTTTTTAATAACAGAGGAACATTTAAATTATCAGTAAATGATATGTTTAATCAAAACACAGGTATAACACGTTCAACTGGAGGTAACTCTATAACAGATCAAAACTTCAACGTGTTGAAACGTTATTATATGTTCTCATTTACTTTCTCATTAAGCAAAATTGCTGGTGTTAGTACAGGTGGACAAGGCGGCCAAAGACAAGGAATGGGTGGTATGAGAATGGGCGGAATGTAAGCCAATTACATTTTTCATAAAAAGGGGTGCGATCTAATTGATTGCACCCCTTTTTTATTTAAACATTAGCCGTGTCCTTATTTGTATTTAATATAAATAAAGGGTAAATTGCGCCATATTTAAAGTATGAAACTTTCGCAGTTAAACCCAGGAGAACAAGGTACAATCGTAGCATTTACAGATTTAGAAATGTCTGTGAAGTTAATGGAAATGGGTTGCCTTCCGGGCGAAGTTGTAGAAGTAGAACGCTTTGCCCCACTTGGCGATCCAATAGCTATCCGCGTTGCGGGATATCAACTTTGTTTACGCAAAAGCGAAGCATCGGTAATTATAATTCAATAGTACATTGGCAGATATTAAAGTTGCATTAGTTGGTAATCCAAATACCGGAAAATCTACCCTCTTTAATCTGTTAACTGGGTTAAACCAAAAAATTGGAAATTTTCCTGGAATAACCGTAGATAAAAAAGTAGGCTATTGCAAACTTAGCTCAACCCAAAATGCTGAGATTATTGATTTGCCGGGAACGTATAGCTTATATCCAAAAAGTAAAGACGAAAGTATTGTATTTCAGGTTTTAGCTGATAAAAATAACTCAAGCTACCCAGATGTTATTGTAATGGTGGTAGATGCGACAAATCTTCGTCGTAATCTTTTATTATGCTCACAAGTTGCAGATTTGGGTTTGCCTATGTTGCTGGTGCTAAATATGACCGACCTAGCAAGAAAGGAAGGCATACACGTTAACGTTAACAAACTTTCAGAGCGTTTGGGCATACAGGTTGTTGCCATGTCTGCGAGAAAAAACGACGGTCTTGATGTATTAAAAAAAGCAATTTCTCATACTACAGCAATAAGCACACAAATTAATGGAGTAGATGTAAAACCATTTGCCCCAGAAGCTATTGCGGAAGTAAAGGAAAAAATAAAAACTGAGAATGACTACTATGCTTTACAGGTTCTACACCAACATGAGCATTTGGCATTTTTTACCGAAACTGAACAAGATGAGATTGAAGCAATTGAAAAAGCACATCAATTTGAGTCAGCTAAACTACAAGGAGCAGAAACAGTTGCTAGGTATAGATACTTAAGCACAGTTTTAACAGATATTGTTTTTGATACTGGGGCAGAAAAGAAATTTAAAATAACCGATAAACTTGATTCTATTTTAACTCATAAAGTTTGGGGTTTTGCCATATTTATTTTAATTCTTTTCGTCATTTTTAACGCTATCTTTTCATGGGCAACCTATCCTATGGATTGGATTGAAGCCTCATTTGGATGGATTACGGAATTTGGCCATCAACATTTACCAACAGGTTTATTGACTAGTTTATTATTAGATGGAGTGGTGGCTGGCTTAGGTGGTATTGTTATATTTGTGCCTCAAATTGCTATTTTGTTTGCATTTATTTCTATCCTAGAAGATACTGGCTATATGTCTAGGGTTACTTTTATGATGGATAAAATGATGAGTAAGGTTGGCTTGAGTGGCAAATCTGTAGTACCTATGATTGGTGGTTTAGCCTGTGCCGTTCCTTCTATCATGGCAGCCAGAAATATAGAAAGCTGGAAGGATAGGATGATTACAATTATGGTTACACCATTAGTAAGTTGTTCGGCAAGGTTACCAGTTTACATTTTAATCATTTCTATCATTATCCCTTCAGAAACCGTTTTTGGAATAATAAATAAACAGGCATTGGCTCTAATGGCGATGTACTTAGTTGGAATTGCGGCGGCAGTAATAGTTGCTTGGGTGATGAAATTTATCATCAAAGCTAAAGAGAAATCTTATTTCATCATGGAATTGCCAGTATATCGCATGCCAAGATGGAAAAATGTGTTCCTTACTGTTTATGAAAAATCAAAAACTTTTGTGTTTGAAGCAGGTAAGGTAATCATTGCAATTTCTATCGTGTTATGGGTAATGGCATCTTTTGGGCCTGGAGACCGTTTTGATAACATAGATAAAAAATATGCATCAGCCTTGGCTGATACCACAAAAAACACTGACCATATTAATGTGCTAATTAATAGCGAAAAACTAGAAAATTCTTACGTAGGTATTCTTGGTCATTGGATAGAACCAGCAATTAGACCATTGGGTTACGATTGGAAAATAGGTATTGCCTTAATAACGTCATTTGCCGCAAGAGAAGCTTTTGTAGGTACTATGGCAACAATCTACAGTGTAGATGGGGGTGATGAGGATACCACAACAATTCGCGAACGCATGCTAGCTTCAATAAATAGCAAAACTGGGTTACCTGTTTATACTTTTGCTACAGGTATTTCAATCATGTTCTTTTATGCTTTTGCCATGCAATGTATGAGTACGGTTGCGGTTGTTTATAGAGAAACCAAATCATGGAAATGGCCAGTTATTCAATTGGTTTACATGACAGCAATGGCTTACGTGGCGGCACTGATTGCCTATCAATTCTTAAAATAGTTTTCTATCATACCTTCAAGCAATTTGCCAACTGATAATTGGGAACTGCTCACTGATTTGGGCGTGCCCCAAGCTACGCAAGGGTCAGGCTTTTCGCTTCAATCTTTTTTGCCAGGCTGCGCCTTTAAGGCAAAAAAGTATTTCCGCTACTATCCTTCACGCTTACAAACTGCAATTCCCCTCAACTCAATTATTACAAAACGCATCATTTTATTATAGGTATTTGCATTGTGCGTCATACCCAACTCGATTGGGTATCCTAATGCAATAATGCATAAAACCTAATCTGCGAATCTGCGGCTAAATAAACTACAAAACGCAATCAAATGACAATCTATTTTTGAATTTTGTTTATTTTTAAAAATTGCATTCAATTCTCTTAAAATAAATGGATAAGGTTAACGTATTAGCACAATATATGCCTGCACCTGCGGCACCTATCATTGCCAAATGGATTGATTACTTTCAGTGTGAATTTAAAATTTCAAAAAATCGTTCTACTAAACTTGGCGATTATCGTCACCCATTCAAAGATAAAGGCCATAAAATTTCCGTTAATAACGATTTAAATCAATATGCTTTTCTGGTAACCACGGTGCACGAGTTTGCACATTTGTTAACTTGGAACGACCATAAAAATAAAGCGAAACCTCACGGCACAGAATGGAAGACAAATTTTAAAAGAATGATGAAACCATTTTTTGAAATTCAGGTTTTTCCACCAGATATTCATCATACCATTACCAATTATTTAAACAATCCAGCGGCTTCCAGTTGTACAGATTTAACGCTTGCAAGAGCCTTAAAAAAATACGACACACATTTGTCAACCACCAGGGTTGAGGAGCTTCCTATTCATGCTATATTTACTTTAAAAGATGGTAGGAAATTCAAGAAAGGAGAGCGGATAAGAAAACGTTACAGATGCGAATGTTTGGACAATGGAAATATTTATCTTTTCAACCCGCTTGCTGAAGTGTTATTGGCCACTGGAACATAGACTGCTTCCTTATCTTTTATTGCCCAAGTAAAGTTTAACTTCTGATCTTTAAAAGTCATTGGATCATTTAATAGACTATCAATAAATGCATCTTTCTCTTGCACTAGAATACTGGCCGTATAGCTATTCTGAATCTTACTTCTTAAAACAATATATCTCGAATCTGGGAAAGTGGTAATGCTTTCAAAAACAACATCAAATCTATCAACCCTGTTAATTACATCATTTAATGTTTTCACATTGTCTAATAAGGTTTTATCAGCGGTTTTATTAACACTTAACGGAACATCTAAAAAAGGTAAAGATTTAATTTCGCCACCCACCGAAGCTGTTCTGTTTTCTACCTTAAATATGGTATTACTTCTTAAAAATGTTCTTGAATCCTTAAATATAGAGCCATCATCATTAGCCAATTGATTTTTTTCTTCTTCTAAAATCAAGCTGTCGTTTCTAAAATAATATTTCTTGAGGCTATTGCTTACCCCGCCATTAAAGGCGTGTTCAATTAATAAAATGGGCTGATCAGCTTCGCTATATTTTTCTACATAGAATGATAAATCGCCAAGCATATAAACCAGACTAGTGGCTTTGGTGTAGCGGTTTAGGTTTTTATTTATCGAATCTGCGTAGTGTAGAATTGAATTAGCAGTTAGGTCTGTAGTATATTGGTCGGTAATTTCTGCTTGTGGATGATCGGACTTGAATTTATTACAACCAGTAATTGTGCTAAAAACAGCAAGGAGGATTAGAATAGTGTACAATTTCATAGCGCTTTCATAAATATGAGTTTGTTTAAATTTATGTTATGAAAATGTTTATAACTTATTTTTGAGCGAAACAAGGCTTGTTTTTGCAGAGATAGCGGCGCTTCTACCTCAAAAAAACAAAACGAAGTTGCAGCCGAAAAGAAGCATAAACAAATTATTAGATAAATTTTAAACAGACTCGATGTATCTTATTTATGATAAGGCTATTATCGTGCCAAGGGTTATATGTTTTTAACCTTTTCTTCAGCCATTTGTATAAATCTCGTAACGTCGTTTTTAGAAATTATTCTTTGTGCTTCTATGCACCTGCCCATATATTCTAGGTCTAGACCGTATATTGTTGCTATATCTTGCAGCCTATTAACGTTAACCACAATCGTATCTGTTTCCCATTTGCAATAGGTACTTCGCTCAATGTTTAATAAATCAGCAATTTTTTGCTGTGAAACTCCCTTTAAAGAGCGTAGCTCTTTTAATATAAAACCAATTTTCATAAAGTAGTATGTTTTTAACCGGGAGATTGGCGTCAAAATACAAATTAATTTAATGCATTTATAGCTTGTGATTATAAATCACAAAATGTGAAAACAAATCACAAAAAAATTAAAATAAACTGTCTAGCTTTAAACTAATTATTTAGTTATTACGTGTTACAACAACTAAAAATTAAAGATGGGATAATTTTATAGCAATGAAAACACAAAAATTTAATACCCCTCCCTGCATAAAATATGCCGAACTTGTAGTTTGGCAAGCACAAAAATTAAAGGTTTTAATCTATTTTAATTTTTGATCATGGCAAGGTTATTTACAACAAAAAAAGCTAATGCAGTAGCAGTAACAGGTATGCTTTTAAAAGTGTTGGGTGTTAAGGTTAGTCAAGGTACATTAACAGACAAAATCGAAAATCATCCCAGTTTTCCAAGCATATTGGCTGTTGGAAATATTTTGACTGAATTTAATGTGCCACATACCATATTAAATTGGTCTAAAGAAAATTTCCATCTACAAAATTGTTTATTCCCATTTATTGCACATAGTAAAGCAAATGGAGGCACATTTGTGTTAGTACATAATATAGAAAATGGCGAAGTATTTATTAGTGATGAAAAAAAGAAAGACCAAAAAATAGCAGAAAATCAATTTTTAAAAAGTTGGAGTGGTAGTTTATTATATGCTGAAGCTGACACAGACAGTGGAGAAAAGAATTATCAGCTTAAACAGATACAAAATAATTTACAGCAATTAAAAGTCCCGATGCTTGTAACAATTATTTTGATTGCCATTTTAACGGGTTTCAATTTAAATATCTATAATTGGGGATATTATCTTATATTACTCCTTAAAATAGTTGGTTTAGCTTCTTCTATTTTATTGCTAACTTATAGCATAGATGCTAACAATCCTTTGGTGCAAAATTTATGCAGCTTAGGCAAAAAGAATAACTGCAATGCCATTTTAAAATCAGAAGCAGCTAAAGTAACTTCTTGGTTAAGTTGGAGCGAAGTAGGTTTTTTCTATTTTGCTGGTAGTTTTTTATCATTGCTCTTTTTGCCATCGTCTTTAAGTTTGTTGTTTTGGCTTAATATACTTTGTTTGCCATATACGCTTTGGTCTATCCACTATCAATACATCCATAAAAATTGGTGCGTGTTATGTTGCACGGTACAGGTTGTTTTATGGTTAGAAATCCTCACTCTATTTTTGGGTTTTGGCTTTTTTGCATTAAATCCTCAAGCTTTCATAATTCCATCCCTTTACCTATTGTCTTTATATTTTATTGCTCCAGTATTAATCTGGTATATATTAAAGCCAATATTATTAAAAGCTAGCGAATATAGAGTGCTTAAAAACCAATTAAATAAGTTTAAATATAATTCTCAATTGTTTAATCAGGCTTTAACTAGCCAAGCTAGGTATGCCGTGCCTGATGATTTAATGCCAACCGTTTTAGGTAATCCAATTGCCGAAACTATTATTACTATGGTAAGCAATCCATTTTGCGGTCCTTGCGCCAAAGCCCACGAGACTTTAGAAAAATTGTTAGATAATAGAGATGATATTCGGCTGAAAATTGTGTTTGCTACTGCTGACCATGATAATGATGAAAAAACAAAAATAGCACGCCACATAGCTGCATTAAATTTAACAAATAATGCAACCTTGGTAGAAAAAGCTTTAAATGATTGGTATGCCTTACGAGAAAAAAAATATGATGTTTGGGCAAGAGATTATCATGTAGAAATAAATGAACAAGTTAACAATATATCAAAAAGACAAAAACAATGGTGCGATTTAGCTGAAATTACTGTAACTCCAACTATACTTATAAATGGTTACAAGCTGCCCGAACCTTACCAAATTGCCGACTTAAAATTTTTGATAAACTAAAGCCTATACCTCCAAGGGAGTTAAGAAAACCCAAAGTTCGAACAAAATACTTTTTGAAGAAAGTATTAGGGGAAAGAGGCAGCCCGATTGCAAGCGAAGCCGCCTCCAAGCTAATGGATGTTAGCTTTAAAACCTGCCCCAAGGTTAATTGGTGCCGCATTAAGCTACCCAGCGCAAAAAGGGTGGCACAAAAAAATTTAAATAAAAACAATTTTATGAAAACTTTAAAATTAAACCCAAATGCTTTTGCAGGTGCAACCCAACTGAGCAGAGCTGAAATGAAAAATGTTATGGGAGGGTCTTTAGAAATATCATTAAGTGATGAAGCTTGTGGACAAAAAATGGATCCTTGTGGTCCTAAAGGCTGTTGCCCTGGTCTAGATTGTTCGGATGATGTATGTGTAAAGGAATAAACTAAAATTAGATAAAATATTATAACAGATCCACTTAAAGAATTTATTGATTTGTTATAATATTTTTTGGTTAATGAAATCTATGAAAAAATAATTAGATATATATTTTGCTAGACAGTAATTAATGGAAATATATTGCCAAGCTAATAAGATTAATGTATGGACAAGTTTTTTTTAAAATGGATGATTTGAGGTGGATGTATCTTAAGGAAAAGGATTTTTATTGTGTTATTAAGAAAATTAAATTAATATCAATATGAAATTATTATTTTTTTTTCTAACCCTTTATTTCTGCAATTTAATCGGCGTGGCGGCTCAAGAAACATCAACTAGCTCTTTTTTTATATTGAATGGCAAAGTATTAGGACAAGAAAATGGTAAAATTATACTAAAAAATCTTAATACCAATAAAAGTGATACCTGTCTATTACAAAATGGAAAATTTTATTTCACAGGAGAAATAACAGAGCCAACTAGAGTTGCGTTAAGGGGAGCTGTGAAATCAAATTCTGATACTGATTTAAATGCAGTAATTTTTTATATTGAACCTACTATTATTGATGTTGAGCTTAAATATAATGAATTTAAGAACCTAAAGATAAGTGGTGTGAAAACTCAATTAGAATATGAACTTCTAAATGATAAAATAAAGAAGCTCGAAGATAAAGGAAGCGATCTTTTTGTTAAAATGGAGAAGATTTATAAACAATTTATTATAAGCAATCCAGAATCTTTTGTAAGCTGCTATGCATTAAGACTTTACAGCAAGGGTTGGCCAATTGATACAGTTAGTTTTTTATATAATAAATTAAGTAATGGGGTTAGAAACAGTTTTATTGGAATAAAAATAATCGAAACCATCAACAGAAGAATTAATAATATGTCTGGAAAACCAGCTAAAGGTTTCTTGTCAATTGATCTCAAAAACAAGATAATAAATCTTTCAGATTTTACAGGAAAATATGTCTTACTCGATTTTTGGGCAAGTTGGTGTAAACCATGTAGAGAAAACACGCCTGCGTTAATTGAGATATTTAAAAAATATCATAATAGTGGTTTAGAAATTATTAGTATAGCAGATGATTTTAGTCCAAACGACTGGAAAAAGGCAATATTTCAAGATGGAACCCAAATTTGGCACCATGTTTTGAACGATATCAAAAAAGATATGAATGGAAACCTTAACAGATCAATGTCTATTGCAGACAAATATGCAATAAATCTTTTGCCAACCTTGGTTTTGATTGATAAAAATGGAATTATTTTAAGTTATTATGAAGGGGTAGAACAAGTTAGAGATTTAAGTCTAAAGCTCAATGAGATTTTTCAAAGATAGTTTTTAGATTTCATTTAACTGGTGAACCCTGTAGGTTGATTATGTATTTTTTTAAAGTCAAGATTCTAAATTACGATGTTAACTACATAACATCCCCCTACCACACCCTCTTTAAAGCTTGAAATAATTGGACTTAAAATATTTGATAAATTAAAAATCCTACCTGTTATGCAGTTAGGCTCCTAACCTACTCCAAAGAGAAGGGAGTTAAGAAATCCCAAAGTTCGAACAAAATACTTTTTGAAGAAAGTATTAGGGGTAAAGAGGCAGCCCGATTGCAAGCGAAGCCGCCTCCAAGCTAACGGATGTTAGCTTTAAACCTACCACCAAGGTTAAATTGGTGGCGCATTAAGCCGCCCCTGCGAAAGAGGGAGGCATAACAATTAAAAAAACAAATCTATGAAAACGTTAAAATTAAATCCAAATGCTTTTGCAGGTGCAACCCAACTTAGCAGAGCCGAAATGAAAAATGTAATGGGTGGTTTGGTGGAAAATGGCAGTGGTGCTATCAGTGTACCATGTACTTATTATTTTACAAATGGCACTTCTGAAAGTGGAAGTGTAACAGTTCCTAGTGGTGCTCCTTATTCGACTGCAGAATTATTTGCACAAGATTTTTGTGCACATGATATATTCTGCGTATCAGTAGAATGTGGCGTTTAAAAATGAATTTACATTTGGTGGCTTTTTATTATTAAAAGCCACCAATTAAAAAAAGATAATGAAATTAATTTTTGCCTTTCTCATCATATTTCTTCCCAAAATTTTATACGCTCAAATTTTTGAGATTAATATAAAAATTATTGATCCTGAGAACAAAATATTAGATAATAGTAATTGGGTTTTAAAAACATTTAACAGGACTGTTGGACAAGAAGTAAAACATATATATAACGCCACTATTGAAAACAAGCAAGCAAGGTTTAAAGATACTATTGGAGAATCAGAAGTTGCTATGTTAAGTTTAGAGTTTGGTTCTCAATTTCTTTCTTATAAAATTGTTATTGACCCCCATGCTAAGTATGAGATAACTTTGGATATGTCAAATAAGAAGTTCAATATAACTAGCAATTCAATATCTGATCATTTGTTAAGATATTTCTTTGAGGGTTTAGATAGTTTAAACAAATTAAAAGATGATAGAATTGTGTTACATAAAAAATTCATAGCAGCTAATGAATCAATATTAGCTGATAGTGCTTTAAAACTGGTTGACCATTTCAAGATTGATATTCGTAATCTCAGAAAAAGTATTGCCAGCAAAAACCCGGATAATATCATTTCTGCTTATATTTTGACAAAAAATTTTGATTATGATCTAGAAGAACAAAAAATCTATGAAAACTTAACTGACGAAATTAAGAGTACCAGTTATGGCATCGCATTGAAAGAAAGTATAGACGGATATGTGAGAAATTTAAAACCTGAAAAACAAACCGAAATATCAAATCAGGATTTAATTCCAATTCTAGGCAATACTTTATCAGGAGATAAAATATTACTGAATGAAGAATACTTCAAAAAAAGCAACAATAAATTAACATTAGTTGAGTTTTGGGCTAGTTGGTGTGCCCCTTGTAAAGAATCTCTTAAAGAATTGTATTCATTTTATTATTTGAATAAATCTAAAAATTTTAATGTTGTTTTAGTTTCGCTAGATGAGGATATGGCTAGTTGGAAAAAAGCAAGTTTAGCAGAAAATTATCCATGGCTTAATATTTCTGATGGTAAAGGACATTTATCAGTTATACCAAAAAATTATAAAATAAATGCCATTCCTGCAAATATCTTAGTAGATGACAAAGGGAAAATTATCTCAAGAAACATTACAGATTTAGACCTGATTAAGCAATTATTAGATAAATAATGTAATTATTTATTGCCTTTTAACTGTTGATTAGCTATTCATCAGTCACCAAACAATGGCTATTGGGCCACTAACTATTGAATTATATGCAGAACATAGACTGAACTGTTAGAGCTGTTAAGCAATAATCTATACAAACTTTTACCCTTGAAAAAATTCCCCTTCTATAAACAACCAGACCAAATGGATTGTGGCCCTATATGCTTACGTATGGTAGCTAAATATTATGGTAAAAATTTCAGTCTGCAACGGCTAAGGGAAATTGCTGGCATTAATAGGGAAGGCGTTTCACTTTTAGGTATTAGTGAAGCTGCAGAAAAGATTGGTTTTAGAACAATGAGTTGCAAGTTAACCTTACAACAATTGCAACAAACAGAATTGCCAGCCATTTTGCACTGGGGGCAAAACCATTTTGTCATAGCCCATCCCCAACCTTTCCCAAAGGGAAGGGGACGTAAAGGTGCCTATTGGTATATCGCAGATCCTGCAAAAGGTTTAATTAAATATACTGAGGCAGAGTTTTTGAAACATTGGTTAAGCGATAACAATTATGGTATAGCATTAATACTTAGCCCAACACCAGCATTTTACGAGCAGGAGGGAGATAAAACAGCAGGCTTAGATTTTAGTTATCTGTTACGCTATTTGTACCGTTATAAACAATTGGTTATTCAATTATTTGTGGGTTTAGGCGTAGGTAGTTTATTGCAGTTAATTGTTCCTTTCCTTACCCAATCAATTGTAGATATAGGTATCAATACCCGCAACCTTAATTTTATTTACATCATCCTCATTGCACAAACTATGCTCTTTTTGGGCCGGATGAGTGTAGATTTCATCAGGTCTTGGATTTTATTGCACATTAGCACTAGAATTAACATTTCCATTCTTACAGATTTCCTCATTAAGTTAATGAAGCTACCTATGAGTTTCTTCGATACCAAAATGACAGGAGATATCATGCAGCGGATGAACGACCAAAAACGAATAGAAAGTTTCTTGACGGGTACAACTTTAAACACCATTTTTTCTATGTTTAATTTGGTGGTGTTTACAGGCGTATTGGCCTATTTTAATGTAAATATCTTTTTCATTTTTTTGGTAAGCAGTGTTTTGTATTCCCTCTGGGTAATTGCATTTTTAAAAAGGCGCAGGGAGTTAGATTTTAAACGTTTTGATATTTCTGCTAAAAACCAGAGTAGTATGGTGCAACTCATCAATGGGATGCAAGAAATTAAACTGAACAATTGCGAACAACAAAAACGCTGGGAATGGGAACACCTGCAAGCTGGTTTGTTCAGGTTTAGTATTAAAAGCCTTTCGCTGGGGCAAATACAACAAGCAGGTGCTTTTTTTATTAATGAGGGTAAAAATATCATCATTACGTTTTTGGTGGCAAAATCTGTTATTGATGGAAATTTAACCTTGGGCGGAATGATGGCTATACAATACATTGTTGGTCAGGTAAATAGTCCAATTGAACAACTATTAGGCTTTATCCAACAATTGCAAGATGCCAAAATTAGCTTAGAGCGTTTAAATGAAATACACCAAATGGAAGATGAAGAACCATTGGACAAAGTGTTCTTAAAGGAGTTGCCCAATAACAAAACCATTAGCATTAACAATTTAAGCTTTACCTACCCAGGCGCAGGTAACGAGCTTGTGCTTAAAGGCATCAATTTAAATATCCCAGAAGGAAAAACGACTGCCATTGTAGGTATGAGCGGGAGCGGCAAAACCACTATCTTAAAACTATTGTTAAGGTTTTATACGCCACAAAAAGGGGAATTAAAAGTTGGTGTAACTAATTTAGATCAAATAAGTTATAGGTATTGGCGAGGCAAATGTGGTACGGTTATGCAAGATGGTTTTATCTTTTCTGATACCATTGCAAAAAATATTGCAGTGGCAGATGATTACCCTAATTCGGATAAATTACAACATGCCATAAAAATGGCCAATATTAACGATTTAATTGAAGGTCTACCTTTGGGCTTAAATACCAAGATTGGTGCAGAAGGTAACGGAATTAGTGCAGGGCAAAAGCAACGCATCTTAATAGCTAGGGCAGTTTATAAAAATCCAGAATACATCTTTTTTGATGAAGCCACTAACTCGCTCGATGCTAATAACGAAAGCATCATCATGCAAAACCTAGAAGAATTTTTTAAAGGTAAAACCGTAGTGGTGGTGGCGCATAGGTTAAGTACCGTAAAAAATGCAGACAATATTGTTGTACTTGACAAGGGTGTGATTATAGAGCAAGGAACGCATGCCGAATTAACAAAGAGTAAAGGAGAATATTATCAATTAGTTAAAAATCAATTAGAGTTGGGGGAATAAGGAGCCCATCCCCAACCCTTCCCAAAGGGAAGAGAGTGCAAAGTTTAAAAAAAAATAAATTATGCCAATAGAACAAGAATTAATATATCAGAGTAGCGAAGAAGTTAATGAAATCATTACCGCAGTACCGTCTTGGATATTGAGAAGAGGTATTGCACTAATTTTTTTGATATTGGTTATGATTATTGCATTATCGGCTTTTATTCGTTACCCAGATATAGTTAAGACATCATTGAAAGTAAATTCCTTGAATTCGCCTAAGGGGGTTATTGCCCACCAAGCTGGTAAGCTGGTTGAAATATTGGTTAAGGATAATGAAATGGTTAAGGATAAACAAGCATTGGCTTTTATAGAAAGTACGGCCATACATACCGATGTGCTCAGCTTTTCTGAAAAATTAAAATCATTACAGGATAAGCTGAATGACGCACAAGCAATAACAGCTAAAGACCTTGAGACTAAAGGTTTAAATTTAGGCGAGTTGCAGAATAGTTATCAATCCTTTTACCAAGAATACTTGGCGTTTATCAATACTCAAAATGGAGGTTTTTATTTAACACAGAAAACCTATTTAGAGAACGATTTATTGGAGATACGGAAGCTGCAAAAGCAAATCAATCAACAGCAAAAAATACAGCAACAAGAATATGCCAATGCAGAAGAGGAATATAAGGCCTATCAAAAATTGAAGAGCAAGAACGTTATTTCAAATAGCGAATTTAAACAGCAAGAGAATAAATACCTTTCCAGTAAATACCCATTGCAACAATCTGCAACTGCCTTACTCAATAATAATTCGGCTTATTTGGCAAAGGAAAAAGAGGTGGCTACTTTAAACAATACCATAAAGGAACAACAATCTAAATTTAGGCAGGCATTAAGTACGATGATGAATGAAACAGATGGCTGGATCATGAAATATGTGGTCTTGTCGCCCTTGGCTGGTCGTGTTGGTTATGCGGGTATTTTGCAAGAAAACCAAAATGTAAACCTTAATCAAGAGCTCTTCATCGTTAACCCTGGCAACACTAATTTTTTTGGAGAAGTTCAAATACCTCAATATAATATGGGAAAGGTAAGCTTGGGTCAACGAACCTTAATTAAGATGCGAAGCTTTCCATTTGAGGAATATGGCATCATAAATGGAAAGATCAGTTACATTACAGATGCTGCCCTAAAGGATAGCGTATTTGTGGCAAAGATAGATTTTACCAATTTCGAGCAGAAAGACAGCACACATCCCATCGTGCTAAAAACAGGGATGATGGCTGATGCCGAAATCATAACAAGAGAAAGTTCTCTTCTGCAAAGATTTATAAGGAATATGACCAAGATGCTGGATGGGGGAAGGTAGTTTGAAATTGAATTGCTTTTGATTTCAAGCCCTAAGCTCCAAGCAGATTGCTTCGCTCTGTGAAAAACAGAAGCTCGCAATGACGAAACCTAATACCCCAATAATTTGCTTACTTTTTCTCCCAACCTGCTTTTCGCTAAAAAACTATCTTCCAGTACTTTACTCATTGGTATGGCTGTATCTAAACTGGCACAACGCATAACAGGGGCATCCAAGTATTCAAAACAATTTTCTGAAATCCAAGCAGATAGTTCGGCGCCAAAGCCAGAGCTTAAAGTGTCTTCGTGTAAAATGATTACCCTTCCAGTCGCTTTAATGGCATTTGCAACGGCTTCTTTATCCCAAGGTTGTAAGCTTACTAAATCCACCAATGTGGCAGAAATTTCGGGATGATTATTTAGATATTCTAAAGCCCAATGTACACCTAAACCATAGGTGATGATGCTTAATTGTTCACCTTGTTTTAACACATTGGCTTTCCCAATTTCTACGGTATAATAGCCGTCGGGAACTAACCCGCTTAAGCTGCGGTATAAATATTTATGTTCAAAATATATAACAGGGTTTGGGTCTTCGATGGCTGCAATTAACAAGCCTTTTGCATCATAAGGAAAAGCAGGATAAACAACTTTTAAGCCTGGAGTTTTAGTAAACCAAGCTTCATTACTTTGTGAGTGAAATGGACCTGCACCTGTTCCAGCTCCCGTTGGCATCCGAACTACAACATCTGCTTTTTCTCCCCAACGATAATGAGTTTTTGCCAAATTATTCACAATCTGATTAAAGCCACAGGTTACAAAATCTGCAAATTGCATTTCCACTACAGCTTTATAACCATTTATAGAAAGACCTAAACCAGCACCAACAATAGCAGATTCGCAGATTGGGGTATTGCGAACTCTAGCTTTGCCAAACTCCGATAAAAAACCTTCAGTTATTTTAAATGCACCACCATATTCTGCAATATCTTGTCCCATGATAACTAAATTATCGTAGCGTAACATTCCTTCTCGCAATCCTTCCGTTATCGCATCTAGGTATCTTTTCTCAGTTTTATTTTCGCTCGGAAGAGTTTCTTTATAGATGTGAGACGCAAACATATCATCCAACTCTGTGGTATTATTTGCTATTGGTTCTTCCTCAATAAAAGCAGCTTCGACTTCTTGTTCAATGTCAGATTTGAATCCACTTTTTATGCTTGCAATTATATCTTCATTTAAAATCTTTTCAGCTATTAAGAATTTCTCGAAATTTTTAATAGGGTCTTTTTGTTCCCAAGTATCAAACAAATGTTGAGGAACGTATTTGGTACCTGAAGCTTCTTCATGGCCTCGCATCCTAAAGGTCAAACACTCTATTAAAACTGGTCTCGGATTTTCCCTGATGCTTTTGGCAACTTCAGAAATCTTATCATAAACTTCTAAAATATTATTGCCATCAATTTGAATTCCCTCGATACCATAACCAATTGCTCTATCTACTAAATGTTTGCAATTAAATTGCTCGTTAATAGGAGTTGATAAACCGTAACCATTGTTCTCAATTAAAAAGATAACTGGTAAATTCCAAACTGACGCCACATTAATAGCTTCGTGAAAATCTCCTTCGCTAGTTGCACCTTCTCCAGTAAAAACTAAAGTTGCATTTTTTCTGTTGGCTATTAAATCTGCCAATGCAATCCCATCGGCTAACGCCATTTGCGGACCTAAATGGGAAATCATTCCAATGATTTTATAATCTTGCGTGCCAAAATGGAAAGAACGATCACGGCCTTTAGTAAAGCCAGATATTTTACCTTGCCATTGCGCCATCAGTTTTTTAAGCGGAATATTTCTACTGGTAAACACACCCAGGTTGCGGTGCATCGGCAAGATATATTCATCGCCCTGCATGGCCAAAGTACTGCCAACGGCGATGGCTTCTTGCCCAATTCCAGAAAACCATTTGCCAATTCGACCTTGACGCAAAAGAATGAGCATTTTTTCTTCTACCATCCTTGGATAAAGTAATATTTTGTAAAGCGCTAAAAGGCTTGCATCATCTTTATCTTTCCTGTCGAACTGCATATTTGGTTAATATTAGTGTTTCGTTTTAATTTAGGGATTTTCTCAACTCAAAACTCCCAACTCAAAACTTGAATGTTTACTCAAGATTCCTGACTTACGACTCAGGACTCTGGACTTTTTTAGATTCTTCCCATTGCTTAGAGAAAGATTTCTCAGCTATTTCTGGCATATCACGATATTTTCCCCAGCTCTTTTTAAAGAATTGTTTAAGGAAGAAATTTTTCATCTTACCGCCAACAAAGTCCATTAGCGAACGTTTTTTCATTCCTTTTTTCCACAGGCTCCAACCAATATCTTCTTTTTTGGTATTGATATGCTCAGTGGCAGCGTCTCTTCTATTTAAGAGCAACATTTTATGGATATCGATTTTAACTGGGCAAACTTCAGAACATTTTCCGCAGAGACTAGAAGCATAACTTAAATGTTTAAAGTCTTTCATCCCTTTAAAATGGGGAGTGATGATCGAGCCAATCGGACCGCTATAAGTTGTATTATAAGTATGACCGCCTATATTTTTATAAACAGGACAAGCATTTAAACAAGCTCCACAACGAATGCAATAAAGTGCTTGTCTTTGTTCTTTCTGAGCTAATAGATTAGTTCTGCCATTATCTAAAAGGATAACATACATTTCTTCTGGCCCATCAGTTTCATTTGCTTGCCTCGGACCTGTTAAAATGCTATTATAAACCGTTAAGTTCTGACCAGTTCCATGGCTTGCTAATAGTGGCCAAAATAGATCTAAATCTGCAATGGATGGAATTACCTTTTCAATGCCAACAATGGCGATATGAATTTTAGGAAAAGTAGTGCATAAACGAGCGTTGCCTTCATTTTCCGTTAAGGCGATACTTCCAGTGTCTGCAATCAAAAAATTCCCTCCAGATATACCAATGTCGGCTTGCAGGTATTTCTCTCTTAGTAGCTCTCTCGCTTTTTGAACTAATTGTGGTGGTGTAGCATCTATCGGTGTTCCAAATTTTTCATGAAACAATTGTGCAATTTCTTCCTTGCTTAAATGCATAGCTGGCGTTACAATGTGATAAGGTTTTTGACCTAACAATTGCACAATGTATTCGCCTAAATCGCTCTCTAAAGACTCAATCCCATGCTGTTCTAGAAACTCATTGATATGAATTTCTTCTGTAGTCATAGATTTAGATTTGATGACACTTTTGCCGCCATTTTTTTGGATGATATTCAGAATTTCTCTTTGAGCTTCTTCCACATCATTTGCCCAAATTACCTTTCCTCCACGTTTCTGAAAGTTAGATTCAAATTCAGGTAAAAACTTGTCTAGGTTTTCCATTACACGCCATTTGATAACGTGTGCCTTTTTCTTTGATGCTTCTAGATTTTCGAATTTTGATAAACCCCTTTCAACCGCTACATTATATTTCCCAATGTTATGGTTTATAGTTTTACGATGCGGTAAATCAAACGCCTTTTCATCAGCTTTTTCCAAAAATTCCTCAGCAATATTCATCATATTCAAAGATACTAGAAAATGTAAAAGGGAAGATGTAAAATGTAAAGGGAATAGACAAAAAAAATCCCGATAGCTTTTGACTATCGGGATTTGATATTTTAGATGAACCTATTTTGTTTTAGGCGTACCGTCTGCGTTTTTATCAACTACTGGTCTATTAGCTCTGTTAGCCAATTCCCAAGCAGTGTAAAAAGTTAAGTGCGCACGTTTTGCTAACAAATCAAAATTGATTTTGCTAACCTCATCGCCAGGTCTGTGGTAATCTTGCTCTAACATTCCATCATAATAGAAAATAACAGGAATACCTAATTTAGCAAAGTTATAGTGGTCTGAACGATAGTAGATTTGTTGTGTGTCTTTTGGATCATCATATTTATAATCCAATTTCATTTTCGTGTAAGTTTCGTTTATTTGCTCACTCAATTTACCTAGTTCAGTACTCAATTTAAATGAACCAACAGAGTAGATGTAGTTTGCACTATCTGGTTTGCCTAGATATTCTTCACCGACACGACCAATCATATCTGTATTTAAATCAGCAATTGTATTTTCTACTGGGAAAACTGGGTGCTCAGAATACCATTCAGAACCTAATAAACCTTTTTCCTCGCCAACTACAGTCATAAATAAAATACTTCTTTTAGGACCTTTACCAGCTTTTTTCGCTTTAGCAAATGCTTCAGCCATTAATAATACGCCAGTTGTTCCTGAACCATCATCATCAGCACCGTTGTTTACTTTATCTTTTGCATTAGGATCTGAAACCAAACCAATATGGTCATAGTGACTAGTAAGTACCAGGATTTCATTTTTTAGTTTTGGGTCAGAACCTTCTAAGAAACCTAAAACGTTTTCTGCTCTAACATCAGTTTCAACACTTTTAGCGCTAAATGCAACAGGTATATTTATAGCAACTGTAGCTGGTTTTTTACTTTCAGTGATTTTCTTTTTTATATCATCTAAATTGGTATTAACCGTAGCTAATAATTGGTTAGCAACAGCTGTTCCAATTACAATAACAGGTAAGCCTTGTGCTGATGACATGTTTTTAATTCTGTCTGCAGTTTTTAGGTATGGATTTCCATTTTGCAAAGCGTTTTTCAACCTTGGATCCATGTTATCAACGTTAGCGTTAATCACTAAAACACCTGCAGCTTTATTGTCTAATAGGTATTTAATTTTTGCTTGTTGACTACCAACGCTTGACATTGCACGACGACCACCAGTTTGTGGAGCTTGAGCAGGTGCAGTTGGATCGCCAGTTGCAAAAATCATTACAACTTTACCAGCAACATCTTGTCCTTCGTATTCATTAAATCCTTCTTTATTTAAGCCGTAACCAGCAAATAAAACCGAAGTTGCTTTGATGTCATAACCAGTTGAGCTTACAGAAGCAGGAGTAATATAATAATCCTTAAGACTTTCTTTAGCTTGACCATTAATTGATAATACTGATTTAGACAAACTCAAAGAAGCATAACCTAGTTTCTGAAAATAAGGATCTGCGCTGTCTTTAACAGGCCCTTTTAAGCCAAAACTTTGAAATTGTTTTTTGATGTATTCAGCTGCCATCCAAGCACCTTTTTTACCAGTTTCTCTACCTTCATACTCATCTGATGCTAAAATTGATAAGTGATCGTAACCTCTCTTTTTATTGATGGTTTCACTGAATTTTACTGCATCAGCATTCTTCTGAGCTGCAGCACTCAAGCTAAGCGCTACTGCAAAGCCGGTGAATAAAAATATTTTTTTCATTAATGTTTGTTTTAACTAGTGCGGTTTACTCACTAGTGGGTTTTATAATTTTTGTTAGCAGGATATTTTATTTACTCTGTTTTGATGTCTACCACCTTCAAATGCTGTCGTTAAAAAAGTAGTGGTCATTTCTTTTGCCACATTGGTGGATACAAATCTAGCAGGAATACAGATGATGTTTGCATTATTATGCTGTCTGCATAATGCAGCTAATTCGTTTTCCCAACAAATAGCAGCTCTTATGTTTTGATGTTTATTTGCTGTAATGGCTACTCCATTTGCACTTCCACATACTAAAATACCAAAATGGAATTCGCCACTTTCTACTGCAGAAGCAACAGGATGAGCAAAATCTGGGTAGTCTACTGAGTCAGCAGTATGTGTCCCAAAGTCTTTTATTTCATAGTTCGCCAAGAAATCTTTTAAAATCTCTTTGTATTCGAAACCAGCGTGATCTGCACCGATTGCTATCTTTAATTTATCTTCTAAAGGCATTTTCAAATTTATGTAGAATAATACAGCAAATGCGTAAATTTTTTGTTATTAACCAAATTGCTTGTCTTTCTTACCCGTACCGATTTTATCTCGGTAGCACCTGAAGAATCTTGGAATTTGGAACTTTGTCAACTTTTTTTAATTGGTAAGAAAGTTGACAAAGTAAATATGACAAGAATTAATTCTTAAAGAATAACGCTTCTGCTTTTAATTTTTTCTTTTGAATGTTCGATGAAATCATGATACTCAACTCATACAATAAGAATAAAGGCAAGGCAACAATCATCATGGTAAATGGATCTGCTGTTGGTGTAATAATAGCAGCAATTACCAAAATTAAAATAGCTGCATATCTTCTATTTTTTCGCATGAACTGCGGCGTCATTACTCCAAGTTTCGAAAGAATAAAAATAACAACAGGTAGTTGAAAGATGATCCCAGTTCCTAATGTTAAGGTTAATACTGTTGAGAGATAAGAATCAATAGTAAATGTATTTTCAATTCCAGGATCTACCGTAAAATTAATCAAGAAGTTGATAGACCAAGGCGCTATAAAATAGTAACCAAACAAAACACCTAATAAAAATAATACCGATGCAAAGAATACAAATCCTTGAGATGATTTTCTTTCTGTCTCTAGCAAGGCAGGTTTAATAAAAAGCCATACCTCAAATAAAAGGTAAGGTATTCCTAAAATCAGGCCAGCCATGATACAAGATGTCATTTGCAAGGTAAACTGACCCGACATTTCTGTATTAATAATCTTCGCGTCTATTTTTGTAATGCAGAAATCTTGAGCTAAGGATGGAATCATTGCTGCAATCTTACAACCCATTCTATAAGTCCAAAACGTAGGGTCTTTTGGACCCATGATAATCTTGCTCCAAATAAAATCTGAAAAATAAAAAGCAACACAGGTAAATAAGGTTACGACGGCTAAGCCTCTTAATAAATGCTTCCTTAAAACGTCGATATGGTCGAAAAACGACATTTCAGCCTCTAAACTTTTTCCTTTATTTTTTATAGAATCGATTAGATCCTTTGCTTTATTATCGCTCATTGAAATTATTTGTTAAACAAAAATACCATTCTGTTTGATATAGAATGGTATTTACGGTTAATATCTTAAAAAAGATTATTTTTTGCTGATAAATAAGATAGTCTGGTCAAATATTACTTATTTCTTTTATCTAATCTTAAGAAATATTTAATTAATCTAAAGGATAAGTAAGCTAATCCAACGATTAAAATAAAGATTAATGTCTGAAAAATGATTAGGCTGTATTCAGGAATAAGTAAGTCCATATTTATGCTGAAAATTCGAAAGTCTCCATGAACTTGGTAGTAAAGTTACCAGCTCTAAAGTTCGGATCTTTCATCAATTGTAAATGAAAAGGAATCGTTGTTTTAACTCCTTCAATAACAAATTCACTTAAAGCACGCTCCATGGTACAAATTGCTTCTTCACGTGTTTGTGCCACACAAATCAGCTTTGCTATCATCGAATCGTAATTAGATGGAATTTGATAACCTGCATAAACATGTGTATCAACTCTTACCCCATGACCACCTGGAGAATGGAAATTTGTAATTCTTCCTGGAGATGGTCTAAAGTTGTTGGCAGGATCTTCTGCATTGATACGGCATTCAATTGCATGCATATTTGGCACATAATTATTTCCAGAGATTGGAATACCTGCAGCAACCTTAATTTGTTCCTTAATTAAATCGAAGTTAATTACCTCTTCAGTAACTGGGTGTTCTACTTGAATACGAGTATTCATCTCCATAAAGTAGAAATTACGATGTTTATCTACCAAAAACTCTACAGTTCCAGCACCTTCGTAACTAACAGCTAAAGCACCTTTGATAGCAGCTTCACCCATTTTTTCACGTAATTCAGGTGTCATGAATGGAGATGGAGCTTCTTCAACCAATTTTTGGTGACGACGTTGGATAGAGCAATCTCTTTCTGATAAGTGACAAGCTTTTCCATATTGATCCCCAATGATTTGGATTTCAATGTGACGTGGATCTTCGATATATTTTTCTAAATAAAGACCATCATTACCAAAAGCAGCGCCAGATTCTTGACGAGCACTGTCCCAAGCATTTTCAAACTCTTCATCTTTCCAAACAATTCTCATTCCGCGACCACCACCACCGGCAGTAGCTTTTAGAATAACAGGATAACCCATTCCGTTGGCAATTTTAATGCCTTCTTTAACGCTTTCTAACAAACCTTCAGAACCTGGAATAGTTGGTACGCCAGCAATTTTCATTGTTTCTTTAGCAGAAGCTTTATCGCCCATACCATTGATTTGCTCTGGTGTAGCACCAATGAATTTAATTCCGTAATCACGACAAACAGAAGAAAATTTAGCATTTTCTGAAAGGAAACCATAACCAGGATGAATAGCATCGGCATTGGTTAATTCAGCTGCTGAAATGATATTTGGAATACTTAAATAAGAATCTTTACTAGGGGGCGGACCTATACAAACAGCCTCATCGGCAAAACGAACATGTAAACTCTCTCTATCTGCAGTAGAGTAAACAGCAACCGTTTTTATGCCCATTTCTTTACAGGTACGTATAATTCGCAAAGCGATTTCGCCCCTGTTGGCAATTAATATTTTTTTAAACATAATTTTTTTTAATTAGCTGATGAGCTAATGAATTAAATAGGTTCTACTAAGAATAATGGTTGATCGTATTCTACTGGAGATGCATTTTCTACCAATACTTTTACAATACGACCTGAAACTTCACTTTCAATCTCATTGAATAATTTCATTGCCTCAATGATACAAACAACTTTACCTACGCCAATCTCATCGCCAACATTTGCAAATGATGGTTTATCTGGACTAGAAGAACGATAGAAAGTACCAATCATTGGAGATTTTACCGTAATATATTTTGAAGTATCTTCAACTTCTGGAGCACTTGGTGCTTTAGTTTCAACTGCAACTGTTGGTGCTGCTGCCGGAGCAACTGGCTGTGGAGCCGCTGCTGCTGGTAAAGCTGCATTTACATAAACTGGTGCTTGGTTAGTTTTAATTGTAATCTTGAAGTTTTCTTGCTCAATAGCAACTTCATTTACTCCTGACCGAGAAACAAATTTAATGAGTTCCTGAATTTGTTTGATATCCATTCTTTTGTTGTTATGTTAAAAAATTGGTGTCTTAATGAATTAACTAAGTTATAGTTTTTTTGTTTTATTTTAGAAAGAAATTGGTTGATAGTCTATAGTTGATGGACGATAGCTTAAGCGTCCAAACCATTAACTATTAACCATTGACCATTTGCATTAGATTTATTCGCCGTAAGCCCACTTCAAGTATACAGAACCCCAAGTAAAACCTCCGCCAAATGCGGCTAAAACTAAATTATCGCCTTTTTTAAGTTTACTTTCCCATTCCCATAAACAAAGAGGGATAGTTCCGTTTGTAGTATTACCGTAACGCTCAATGTTAATCATAACTTTATCGGTATTTACACCCATTCTTGAAGCAGTAGCGTCAATAATTCTTTTGTTAGCTTGATGAGGAACCAACCATGCCACATCATCAGCAGTTAAGCTATTGCGTTCCATGATTTCTGCAGCTACATCTGCCATATTTGTTACAGCAAATTTGAATACGGTTGGACCTTCTTGATGTGCAAAATGTTCGTTAGCATCAATACTTTCGTGAGTTGCTGGCTTAACAGAACCCCCAGCTTTCATACCTAAGAAATCTCTTCCAGAGCCATCAGATCTCAAGATAGAATCTTGAACACCTAATCCTTCTTCATTTGGTTCTAATAAAACGCAACCACAACCATCACCAAAAATGATACAAGTGGTACGGTCTTTATAATTAATGATAGACGACATTTTATCGCCACCAACTACTAATACTTTTTTATGTTTTCCCGATTCTATAAATGAGGCTCCTGTAGATAAGCCGAATAGAAAGCCAGAACAAGCTGCTTGTAAATCGTAACCCCAAGCATTTTTTGCCCCAATTTTATCAGCTAATACATTAGCGGTTGCCGGGAAGGTAAAATCTGGAGTAGTGGTGCAGAAAATGATTAATTCAATTTCTGATGCATCGATTCCTCTCTTTTTAAGCAGACCATTTACAGCATGCACAGCCATATCTGAGGTGCCTAAACCTTCACCCTTTAATATTCTTCGCTCCTTAATACCCGTTCTAGATGTTATCCATTCATCAGATGTATCTACAAAGGTTTCCATTTCCTTGTTCGTTAAGATATAGTCTGGGACATAACCATGAACAGCGGTAATGGCAGCGTGAATTTTATTCATTTTTATCTATGTTAAATTATTGGAATGCGGCTTGTATTTTTCCAACCAATCCAGTTAAAATCATATCTCTAGATTGGAAAATCATATTCTTAACAGCTTCAGGGCTAGAAATTCCGTGGCCAATTACCACAGGAGCATTTACACCTAAAACAGGACTTCCGCCATAGTTCTCGTAATTAAAACGATCAAAAAATTCATCTTTTAATCCTTTTTTAATGGTTAATACGTAAAACGATTCTGCTAATTTTAGCATTATATTTCCCGTAAAACCATCACAAACTATAACATCAGCTTTATCATTAAATAAATCCCTTCCCTCTACATTACCTACAAAATTAAAAAGGTTGCTTTCTTTCATTAGAGGAAAAGTAGCCAATGAAAGTATATTCCCTTTTTCATCCTCTTCACCAATATTCATTAACGCAACTTTCGGATTTTCTATTTGCATGATATGCTCAGCATACATACTTCCTAGAGCACCAAATTGCAATAAAATCTCTGGTTTACAGTCTGCATTGGCACCAACGT
The DNA here is from genome assembly GCF_032678705.1 of Pedobacter frigiditerrae. Lineage (NCBI taxonomy): Bacteria > Pseudomonadati > Bacteroidota > Sphingobacteriia > Sphingobacteriales > Sphingobacteriaceae > Pedobacter > Pedobacter frigiditerrae. The sequence continues at coordinate 1,413,667 of NZ_JAVTSS010000002.1, forward strand.
CCAACATCAATCCTGTTCCTCCTTTTAATTTAGGAACAATGGTTGATAAACATGGGCGAATAATTCCTGGGATTGTTTTTACGCTAAATACAGCACCAACAAGCATAGCACCAGAATTTCCTGCGCTAGCGAATGAATCAATTTTGCCTTCCTTTAATAATTGGAAGCCAACTGCAATACTTGAGTTTGGTTTTTGAAGAATGGCTTTTGTTGGGTGCTCACCCATACCAATTACTTCATCAGTATGTACATATTCAAAGTGATCCGGATTGAATCCATTCTCTGAAAGTAGCGGTTTAATCTGCTGGGTATCGCCAATAAGCACCAAGTGCTGATCGGGAGTAAGGGATTGATGAGCTGCTATTGCCCCCAAAACGTTAGCTTTGGGAGCATAGTCTCCGCCCATAATATCGAGACCTATTTTCATAGTAAAAATCTTTTGTGTGTAAGCATAATGCTAATTAATTCCAACAATCTAAGTTAAACTTAAACCACTGGAAAACACAAAAATTTTTCAGAAAATTAACCTATTGAAGTGTTTTCTATAACTAATTTACCGTTGTAGTACAAGTTACCATCAACATTGTAAGCTGTATGAGGAACGTGTATAGCACCAGTAGTTTGGCATGTAGCCAAAGAAGGAGCCACAGCTTTGTAGTGAGTTCTTCTTTTATCTCTTCTTTGTTTAGAAATCTTGCGTTTTGGATGTGCCATTGTCTTGTTTAATTATTATTTTAATTTTTTTAATGCCGCCCAACGAGGGTCGTCATTTTGTTCTTCTTCTTGTTCTGCCGATCCACTTGCCAATTTCTCTAAGGTTGCTATCATTTCTGGGTCGCATTTTACAGTTTGGCCAACTTGCTGGCAAGTATTTATATAAGGAACTGAAACATTGATTAATTCGTAAATTATTTCCGAAACATCAAGCGCACTTTCCTTTTTGTTTAGCATGATGATCTCTAAATCATCACTTTCTAAATCGTCTTCTGCAAACTTTACAATTTGCCTTTCAGTTATGTCAATCGGTTGTGCAAACTCAGCTAAACATTTATCGCAATTCAATTGAATGGTTCCCAAAATATGGAAATTCAAAATCAACATTGTTTCCTGTTTATCTAATTCAACCTCAACTTTAAGTGCTCCATTTTTTACTAAAGAGTACTCAAATGCATCAAAAAAGCTTTTATCAACTTCGAATTCGAATTGATGTTTGCCCAATTTTAAGCCGGTAAACGGGATTGAAAATTGTTTTAATGCCTTCAATTGTAACTAAATTTTAGCCTGCAAAGGTAGGAAATATATTTATAAAATGAAATATTTTTACATTTTTGTCATTCTGAACGCATTGAAGAATCTCTCTTGTAAAATCACGCGATTAAATGCGGTTTAATTAAGGCTTTGTCATCCAGAGCATGGCGAAGCCTGCCTGCCGGACAGGCAGGGATCTAAGGAGTGGGGAATTATTTTATAATAAAAATTATAGCCACAGATTAGCAGATTAAAAAAGTTCGTCACAATAAATAATTTGAAAAACAGTGACATTGCTTTTCGCTTAATTCAGCCCTTCTTTCCGCTTTACTTCGTCCCGATGAAGAATCGAGCCTCGTGCTCGCTTCAATAAGGTTTAGTTAACTTGGGTGGTGGTTCTTAGGGAAATGGGTTGCCCCTCATAGTTAGGTAATTAAAGTCATTAAGAATTTAAAAATATGCTCTTTGTTGGTCTTAGGTTTCTTAGATGGTTTAAAAAACTATTTCTCTGCCAAAACCATATCCTTATCATTCCTGCTCCATTCGCTCCATGAACCAACATATAACTTCGGAATTTCCAAACCTGCATAATCCATTGCCAATAATAAATGGCAAGCTGTAACACCAGAACCGCAATGCACAATTAGGTTTTCTGATTTTACGCCTTCTAATGCCGTTTCTAAAACTTTTCTTAGCACTTTAGAATTAAAGAAAAACCCATTCTCATCTAAACTATTTGTAAAAGGAATATTTATGGCATTAGGAATATGACCTGCAATTAAATCGATAGGTTCGGTTAAGCCTGCAAAACGATTGGCATCTCTAACATCTACAATAGTTTGATTACCTTTTTTGCTTGCTGTTTCTACTTCATTAATATCAGCCAAAGGCAGATTCCAGTGCGTGATTTTATATTGTCCCACAGATTTGGGAGTCTCCTTGTTTGCGTTAGTGGCAAATCCAGCTTTAACTGCAGCATCAAAACCACCATTTAAAACTTGAACTTTTATATGTCCAATTGCTTTCAACATCCACCAAAAACGAGCAGCTGCATTACCGCCATTCTTATCATCATAAATTATAACATGAGTATCTGCATCGATTCCGAACCGCTGCAAAACTGCTGTAAAATGTGCGATGCTAGGTAAAGGATGTCTTCCGCCGATGGCAAAATCTTTAATATTTGCTAAATCAGTATTTAAGTCAATATATAATGCACCAGCTAAATGATTTTCATCATATCTAGCTTTCGAACCTGCACTTGCATCAATTAACACAAATTTATCTTGATTTAAAGTAAGTAGCTCAGCAGGCTGAATAATTGGAGAAAGTCTCATGGCAAATTTTTTGTTAAACTTATGGATTTTAATGTATAGGACATTGTCATTCCTTTAAAAAACGAGGTTTGTTGAAGAATCTCTAACGGATAATATTTTTCTAAAATTTCTTTGTCCCTACATATTGGGTGAAAAAGAGATTGAATTTTTTCAGTAACCCAAAATTCAGTTGTGTTAACTTGGTCAACGCCCAAAATACCTAAAATATCTACGCCGTCAATTTCCTCAACGTCACTAAAATCAACCTTAAATTTATAAATTACTTTAAAACAATTGTAGCCGTTAATTACCTTTCGTTCATTTCTAAATTCTTTAATGGTAACATCTTTGTTTTTGCTGAAAGCGAACTCTTCTGGACTACTAAAAGTTTTTAAATTATCTTTTTTTGATTGTGTAACAAACGTTGATTTTTTGACATTGATGATTGTGGAATCGCCCACCAAAGTATCTGCATTAGTAATATAGCTCTTGATAATTGTATCTAAATAAACCTGATGATAATCAAAATCTTCAACTTTAAAAGGCTCATCTTTCATTTCAGATTTTACTTTTTTTAGAAATGCTGAATCAACAATTGCCGAATCATACATGCCATTAAATGTTGAAAATAATGCTTCAACCAACTTGTCGCGTTTTTGATTTATTGCAGTCTCAAATGCTTGTTTGTCTTTAATAATTGTTTTAGAAGAAAAGTGGATTTCGCCTTTTTTAGGATGAATTATTAACTTTTGAGCTAAAGATGTTTTGGTTATAAGTGTTAAACACAAAAAAGAAAATATTAATCTAAGCATCGCAAGCAGTTAATTATAAGTCTTTAAACAAAGCTTATGCCAGAAATGTCGGTTAATGTTTTAGTTGCTGCGCTAACATTTAGCAATCCACACTAAACCTTCTACCTAGTTGGCGTCATCCTTTACGTCACTAGCGGTTTCGATTAATTTTCCACCACTGCGTAATTGATTTTTCAGTAGGCTTTCTTGCTCACGGCGATGTTCCACAATGTGAACTGCTGCAAAAACAGCTTCCATGAATGAGGTTGGGTCTGCTATGTTTTTACCGGCAATATCATAACCAGTTCCATGGTCTGGAGAAGTGCGGACAAATTTTAAGCCCGCGGTATAATTTACACCTGTATCAAAAGCGATGGTTTTAAAAGGAATTAAGCCTTGGTCGTGATACATAGCTAAAACTGCATCAAATTTTTTGTAAGTACCATTGCCGAAAAATCCATCAGCAGGATATGGTCCGAAACAAATAATTCCTTTATCAAATGCTTCTTGAATGGCTGGAGAAATAATTTCAGCTTCTTCTTTTCCTAATAAGCCATTGTCGCTAGCGTGTGGATTTAAACCTAAAACAGCGATTTTTGGTTTTTCAATCCAGAAATCTTTCTTTAAGCTTTCGTTTATTAATTGAATTTTCTTAACAATTTTTTCCTGTGTAATTGCCTTTGGTACCTCCAAAACAGGGATATGACCGGTAACAACGCCAACACGCAAAGTTTCGCTGATTAAAAACATTAATACATCGCTACTTCCGCTGCGTTCTTGCAAATATTCTGTATGACCAGGGAAACTGAAATTTTCTGATTGGATATTATTCTTATTAATTGGAGCGGTAACCAATGCGTCAATAGCACCACTCACTAAATCATCCGTGGCTTTTTGTAATGATAATAAAGCATATTTTCCGCCAGTTTCGTTAGCTACGCCTAAGTCGATTTTTACATCTTCTTCCCAAGCGTTAATCATATTTACTTTACGTGGGTTTGCATCTGCAGCATTGCTGATTACATTAAACATCAACTCGCCAAAATTTAATGCTTTTCTATGGAAAGAAGCCACTTTTGTATGTCCGTAAACTATAGGCGTACAGTAATCTAGCATCTTACTCTCTGCAAAGGTTTTTAAAATTACTTCTAAACCTATGCCATTTACATCACCTATGCTGATACCTATTTTAACTTTATCGCTCATTATTATTTGAAAGAATTTAGCGCAAATTAGCGAATATAAAGTTTAACCGCAAAAGCGCAACAAAAGTTAAACGCAAAGAACGCTGAGATTATCGCAAAGAAAAGAAGCGATTTTTGTAAGGTTTTGCTCTTTATGGTTAAATGATAAAACCATTTAGATAATAACCTTAACTTTGTGTTCTTAGCGTAAACTTTGCGCTCTTTGCGGTAAAATAAAATTATGAGTTTAGTAAAAGCAAAAAAACATTTAGGGCAACATTTTTTAACAGATAAAAGAATTGCCGAAAAAATTGTGGATGGACTCATTCATACCGACCAATATCGTCAGGTTTTAGAGGTTGGACCAGGAATGGGGATCCTTTCTGATATCCTATTAGAAAGAGAAAATCTAGAAACGTTTTTAATTGATATTGATGTTGAATCTGTTGCTTTTCTGGCTGGTAAATATCCCCAGTTGGGAGATAGGTTAATAAGCGGCGATTTTTTAAAACTTGATTTAACTTCTATTTTCCCAGGCAAATTTGCAGTGATAGGTAATTTTCCTTACAATATTTCTTCTCAAATTCTATTTAAAATTTTAGAACATAAGGATAACGTGGTAGAGATGGTAGGGATGTTCCAGAAGGAAGTAGCTGAACGTTGTGCTTCAAAATCTGGAACAAAGGAATACGGAATTTTAAGTGTTTTAATTCAAGCTTATTACGATATAGAATATTTGTTTACTGTAAAACCAGGAACATTTAATCCACCACCAAAAGTAAACTCTGGCGTAATCCGCTTAAGCAGAAATAAAATGGAGACCTTGCCTTGCGATGAGAAATTGTTTTGGCGTACGGTTAAAGGTGGATTTAATCAGCGCAGAAAAACTTTGCGTAATTCTTTGTCGGGCACAATCCCAAAAGACAAAATGGACGACCACCCGTTTTTTGATAAAAGAGCAGAACAGTTAACGGTTGAAGATTTTATTACTTTAACACAGCATTTAACTCAATTGACACAAGCCTAATCCATGAGCAAGAAGATTTTAATAATTGATGATTTACATCCTGTATTTAAAGAAAGAGCAATAGCCTTAGGTTTTGAAGTTGATGATAAACCATTAATAACTAGAGTTGAAACATTAGCTGTAATTAAGGATTATGTTGGCATCGCTGTGCGTACCAAGTTTAGAATTGACAAGGAACTTTTTGACGTTGCACCAAATTTAAAGTTTGTAGCTAGGGCAGGGGCAGGATTAGATAATATTGATGTTGCCATTGCAAATGAAAAAAACATTCAATTGATTAATGCTCCAGAGGGGAATAGAGATGCGGTGGGAGAACACGCCATCGGACTTTTACTTGCTTTGATGAATAACTTTCGCAATGCGGATAATGAAATTAGAAATGGAGTTTGGGATAGGGAAGGTAATCGTGGTTGCGAATTAAAAGGTAAAACGGTAGGCATTGTTGGTTATGGTTTTATGGGGCAAAAAATGGCTCGGAAACTAGCTGGATTCGAGGTAAATGTAATTGCATACGATAAATACAAGACAGGTTTCAGTAACGAATTTGCTCGTGAAGTAAGTATGGAAGAAATTGTAAAACATAGTGATGTGTTGAGTTTACATATTCCGTTGACAAAAGAAACGAGGCAAATGGTAAACGAAGAGTATTTTTATCACTTCAAAAAACCGATATTTTTTATCAATACGGCCAGAGGCGAAATTGTAAATACATCAGCTGTGCTTGCTAACATTAAAAGCGGAAAAATTTTAGGTGCAGGCTTAGATGTTTTAGAAACCGAGAAATTCCCAGCCCTAGGAGAACAACCTTGGTTTGATGAATTAAAAGGAAATGGGAAAGTTATTTTAACGCCACATGTTGGTGGGTGGACCTTTGATTCTTATCGAAAAATTTCTGAAGTTTTAGCTGAAAAGCTAGCGGAAATCAAATTATAATTCCATAAATTGCTCATAACAAAATATAAATGATTTTGATGCGAGGTTGGATGATTTCATCTCAAATCTCACATCTCAATACTCAAATCTATAAGGTATGGCAAAAGAACATCAGTATAAAACTAATTTAGTTTGGGCAGGCAACAAAGGTTCAGGAACTATGGATTACCGTTCTTACGACCGAGATTTTGTTGTCTCAATTGAAAACAAACAACCAATTTCAGGCTCATCAGATTCGGTTTTTTTGGGTGATAAAACCAAATACAACCCAGAAGACTTGTTATTAGCATCCGTTTCTTCTTGCCACATGCTTTGGTATTTGCATTTATGTTCTAAAAACGATATTGTTGTGATGGAATATAAGGATAATGCAGTGGGTACAATGGTAGAAAATGCTGATGGAAGCGGGCAATTCTCTTCAATTTTATTGCAACCAGAGGTTTTAATCTCGAAAAAGGAGCAAATTGAGCAGGCAAACGCTTTACATGAGGAAGCGAATAAAATGTGTTTTATTGCTAATTCATTAAACTTTCCAGTAAAACATCAGCCAACTTGTAATGCAATTAACGGTTAGTTTTAACCACAAAGGCGCAAAGAGCGCAAAGTGAATAATTTCGTCATTGCGAGCAAAGCGAAGCAATCTTTCCTGCAAGATAGATTGCTTCGTCATTCTTCCTCGCAATGACGACTTATAAATTATTTTACCTTCCAAGTATTATCAACTGGTGTTGCATCCATAAAAATGCCTCCATCTAATACTATTGACGCAATTTTCTTAGCTCCTGCAAAATTTACAGTTGCCAGTTTCTGATTAGCTTTCCAAACCGTTGGAGTTTGATGTAAAGTCTGCTTGGTTCCATCAGCATAAGTAATAACCACATCAAAAGGAATAGCGAAACCACCCTCGTTTTTAATGCTCAATACATTTTTTCCAGCAGTTGCTGATACTTTTGAAATGGCTAAATCTATATAGTTATTGCTAAAAAACCAGTTGTTAAAAAACCAGTTTAAGTTTTGCCCAGAGCCAGTATTCATCGAGTTGAAGTAATCCCAAGGAATTGGATGTTTTCCATTCCAATTATCCATATAAGTATGCAAAGCTTTTTTGAATGTAGCATCACCTAACATATCTTTTAATGCTAGATATGATAAGGAAGCCTTACCGTAAGAGTTGTTGCCGTAACCTGCTCCAGATAATTGCGTAGACATTGAAATAATAGGCTGGTCTTCTTCTGCAGACTTATCTTTAATGTAGCTGTTAACCCTAAATTGTTTGTAAAACTTATCGGCAGCTTCTTTCCCTTTTTCGGCAATGCCGATTAAATACTCTAAAGTTGTCGCCCAACCTTCATCCATAAAAGCATAACGGGTTTCATTAATACCCATATAAAATGGGAAATAAGTATGTGCTATTTCGTGGTCTTGTACCAATTGTGCAAATGAAGCGTCACCCATTTGCGAATCGTTTACCATTCCAGGATATTCCATGTCTGCAAAACCTTGAAAGGCAGTCATTTTTGAGAATGGATAAGGAATGCCTGGCCAATTGTTAGAGAACCATGCCAGGGCATAATTGTTGTTTTTTACAGAGTTCACAAAATCAGTTCCCTTTACATCATAAGCGGCTTGTGTGCTTACTCTTCTGTTGGTTTTATTATCTACAATTACACTTCCCGCATCCCATAAATAGGTGCTGCTTAATGCAAAACAAACATCAACTATGTTGTTAACTGAGAATTTCCACGTATTCCAGTCGTTTTGTAAGGTAACCTTTCCGCCTTTCATATCTTGTTCAGTAGCAATATGAATAACCTCATCACTGGTATAAGATTTTTTTAATCGAGCAGCAAACTCAGGTTGTAAAACTTCATCGGGATTTAATAAATCGCCTGTGGCATAAACCACATAGTTTTTAGGAGCTTTAATGGAAAAAACATAATCGTTAAAATCGTTATAAAACTCTTGTCTATCTGTGTGCGGCAATCTATCCCATCCATTATAATCATCATAAACAGAAACACGAGGATAACTATAAGCTACAAACATACTTGTTGGGTCAATTTGCCCTTCGCGACCGCTTTCTTTCGATAAAGGATAATTCCAATCGATATTTAGCAATGCTTTTTGACCTGGGAGTAATGGTTTTTTTAATCTTACCTCACCCGTAGTTCCCCATGATTTTCCGTTGATGTTATAAACTTCTCCATTAATTTTAAAAGATGTAATGGTTAATCCAGCTGAAAGAAAATCTTCACTCACTTCTCCTCCTCTGGATGAGGTAGGCTTGTGTAAATTATTTACAAAACGAATGGTAATAGATTTTAATGTATCCTTACTATTGTTTGAGTAATCGATGGTTTCGGTTCCGCTAACAATTTTTGTGTCTGGATTTACGGCAATTTCCATATTGTATTTACCGTGATTTTGCCAATAGTTTTTACCTGGTTTCCCATCTGCAGCACGAGTGCCTTTTTGGTAAGCTGCCTTAACATTTCTAGGCATATATAAATCTTGTGCCCAAAGATTTTGTATAGATATTGTAGCAATAACTAAAAGTGATAATAGTTTAAGTCTTTTCATCGTTTTATAAAAATTAGAATTTTAAAGTTAGCAAATGCTGATGAAGGTTTGATGAAATAATTAGTATGAAAATATTTGCTTTTGTAAAAATTGCCTTATATCTTCGTTTTAATTGAAGCAAGACTATGTAGGCTAGATGCCGATGTAGTCTTGTTTGTTTTTTAGAGGATTTTATAAGGAATAACCAATTATGTCAGACGTAACTTATTATACCCAAGAAGGTTTAGATAAACTGAAAGAGGAATTACACAAATTAAAAACTGTGGACAGGGCGGCAATATCTAAGGCTATTGCTGAGGCTAGGGATAAAGGAGATTTATCTGAAAATGCAGAGTATGATGCGGCCAAGGAAGCACAAGGTTTACATGAGGCTAAAATCTCAAAAATGGAAGCAACACTTTCTAGCGCAAGGCTGATTGATGAAAGCAAACTTGATTTAACTAAAGTTTTGGCTTTGTCTATCGTTAAAATTAAAAATGTTAAAAACGGCGCTACAATGACTTATCAATTGGTAGCCGAAAGCGAAGCTGATTTAAAGACAGGAAAAATTTCTGTGAAATCTCCTATTGCTCAAGGTTTATTAGGTAAATCTGTTGGCGATACTACAGAAATCCAAGTGCCAGCTGGTAAAATGGAATTTGAAATATTAGAGATATCTAGATAACTAGGTGTAAGACGGAAAATGTAAAAGGTAAGATGGATTGTCCTAATACTTTATACTAAAACTAAATACTCAAAAATGAGCATATTTTCTAAAATTGTAAGTGGCGAAATTCAAGCACACATTGTTGCAGAAACTACAGAGTTTATGGCTTTTTTAGACGTAAATCCGTTAGTAATGGGACATGTTTTGGTTATCCCAAAAAAAGAAATCGACTATATTTTTGATATGGATGATGAAAGTTATTTTGGATTAACATTGTTTGCCAAAATTGTAGCCATTGGATTGAAAAAAGCATTTCCTTGTAAAAAAGTAGGTGTTGCCGTTATTGGATTAGAAGTGCCACATACACATATTCATTTGATACCAATGAATAATGTGAGTGATATGAATTTTAGTAAAGAAAAGCTAAAGCCTACTCAAGAAGAATTAGCCGAAGCTGCGGCGAAAATTAAAGCTGAGTTGTAAATGATAAATGACCGCAAGTTCGCAGATTTGATATATATTAATCTGCGAATCTGCGGCTAAAATTAAAAAAGCCATTGGTTTAATTAGGCGCAACAGTTGTAGCGACCGTTAGCACTGGCCAAAATCCTGGTGCAGCACCAACACTTACTCCCTTATTATCTCCACGAATAACATCTTGACCAAAATAGTATAAAGGCCAACCTTTGTAGGTTAATTGCTTTTTGCCGACAGTAGTAACATCAATTACTGCAATCAAATCTTTTGTGATGATGGACGGCACACTTTTCAACTCTCCTTCATAAACTGGCCAAATACCATTTTTAGTTAAGTCTGTAGTAAATGTATTTTTATTGTTTTTGTCTGGAGAGAAAGCATATAATGTTCTCCCTTTAGAGTCTGTAAAATAGACTGTTTTGCCAGTTCCCTCTGCATAAGTTTTGGTGTAAGTTTTTCCATTTAAGCCAGTTAATTGGTAATTAGCAACCATTAACGCATAATCGGGTTTTGCAACAAACCAAATTCCTGCAACACCATCTCCATTAATTTGTCCTGCTGCTAAGTCGTTCATATAATAATACAATGGATAACCTTTGTAGGTACTTTGTTTTTTTCCATCAGCACGAGTAATAACGGCAACTTCTGCTGCATTGACATTTAAATCTGTACTTGCATTGGCAGAATAATAAATTGGCCAAGTAGTTTCACAAGCACCCGTACAATTTGCTGTTCCAGCTACATCTGAAGAAAAGAAATAAAGAGTTTTACCAACACTATCCGTTAACACTGCACCAAATTTTACATCGGTGGAAATTTGAATGCCCTTTTTTACAATAGGGGTTTCTTCAGGTTTATCCTTTTTACAAGATAGGGCAAACAATAAGGCTAGGCAAATAATGCCAACTGGGGTTTTTCTTAGATAAATTAACATAATGATTTCGTTTTAAATTAGTTTAATACTAATGGTTACGAACCGATGCTAATTAAGGTTGCTTTTGATGTAAGATGGGAAATGTAAAATGGAAGATGACGGAAGACTCAAGACTCCCAACTCCAGACTTATTTTAGCTTTTCATTATTCTTGTGCCTATCTGCATCGCGAATGGATTTCTTTTCTAGATTTTTAATCAATGCTTCGTTTAAGTCGATGCCAGTCTGATTAGCCAAACAAATCAATACAAATAAAACATCAGCCATTTCATCAGCTAGATTTACTTCTTCATCACTTTTTTTGAAAGATTGCTCACCATATTTACGAGACATAATTCGAGCAACTTCACCAACTTCTTCCATTAAAATAGCAGTATTGGTTAGTTCGTTAAAATAACGGACACCTGTTGTTTTTATCCAGTTGTCGACACTTTCTTGCGCTTGTTCTATCGTCATGATTTTTTGTTAATGGTTGTCTTTATCCTTCGTGTCCATTAAAATGGTAACTGGTCCATCATTTAATAAACTGATTTTCATATCTGCCCCAAAAATGCCACACTGGATTTCCTTATTTAACAAAGTTGATAACTGTTTAATCATTTGTTCATACATCGGGATAGCTTTATCAGGCCTTGCTGCCCTTGTAAAACCTGGTCTATTCCCTTTTTTGGTAGCGGCAAACAAAGTAAACTGACTAATCAATAAGATATTTCCATTGATGTCTGCAAGCGATTTATTCATCAAGTCATTTTCATCCCCAAAAACTCGCATATTGGCAATCTTTTGAGCCAACCATTCCAAATCTTCTCGGGTATCTGCATCTTCAACACCTAATAAGACCAAAAAACCATTTTCAATTTCTCCAGTAATCTGGCCATCTACTTTGCAACTGGCTTGTGTAACTCTTTGTAAAACTGCTCTCATCTTTTATTAAAAATACCTACTAATACGTATAGCTTCTCATCTTTTTAAATATTAGTTTTAGCTAATGAGATACAAGTATATATTGTTTTTTATAATTCTACTAACTGCTTGCCAACAAAAGCGAGAAGTAAGTACGTCTTTTTATTATTGGAAAACGGTTTATAAACAAAACAAAGTTGAAAACCAATATTTAAACCAGTTTCACAGTAAGAAGTTTTATGTGAGAATAATGGATGTAGATTTAGATATCAATCTAAAAGCTGTTCCAGTTGCACCAATAAATTTTACTGATTCAATTCCGAAAAATCTTGAAATTGTTCCTGTGGTTTTCATTGTTAATGAAGTCCTAAAAACACAAAGTGATGCACAAGTAGAACAATTAGCCTATAATATTTTGGCTTTTGTAAAATCAAAAGTGCTACAATCTGGGCAAAAGGATTATGAAGAGTTGCAGATAGATTGTGATTGGACGGCAACCACCAGAACCAAATATTTCGAATTGCTTAAGAAGCTAAAAACAAATAATAAAACGAGGCTTTTATCCTCAACATTAAGGTTACATCAATTAAAAAATCAAGAGAAAAGTGGAATTCCGCCAGTTGATAAAGTTTTATTGATGTGTTATAATATGGGTAATCTTCGTCAGTATGGAACGCAAAATTCAATTTTAGATGTACCTGAACTTAAAAAATATGCAGGTGAAAATCTTGGTTTTTATCCGATGGATATTGATGTTGCTCTGCCCTTATTTTCTTGGAGCGTAGTTTTTAGAAACAAACAATATGCAGGAATTTCAAAAAGAGTTAGCTTATCAGATTTGAAAAAATCAGCGTTGTTTAGCTTGCAAAAAGATGGGTTATATCTTGCCAAAACAGATTTACCAGCTTTCGGATTAAGCAGAAATGATGAGGTAAGATATGAAGAAAGTAAGGTAGAAGACCTCAAAAAAACGGCTGAATATTTATCATCTTATTTATCAGAAAAACCAATAAATTTAATCTACTACCACCTAGATAAAAATCTACTTAAAAATTATGAAATCACTCAATTGGAAGAAATCGCTAATATTTTGCGTTAGTTTTTTTGCCGTTTTTTTTGGCGAATTAGCTGTGAATATTGCTTGCGGACCAGAACAAGACCCATACGATTATTATGTTTCTTACTTCCACAATAATGTACAGGGTGACCAATACAAACCTTTTGCTTTTAATGGGCTGTTATTCTTAAATAGTGAAGATGATGTTTGGGCTGAAGAGAATGTAAATAGTGCTGAGTGGGCAAAATATTTAGGCGTAAAGCTAAAAGATGTTCGTAAGATAATGTACGAGTTAGATAGTGCCTCTGATGTCAGATTAAAAAAGGCATCTTTTAAATGGACATCCACATTACCAGATAGCTTAAAGAAAAACAATTTTTTAGCCGCTTTAAGTAAAAATAAAGCTGCATTAAACTATTACAGGTTGCTAAAACAATGTGAACCTATGATTTCGCATATCTATGGTTCTTGGACTCAACCAATAGTTGATAGTGTTTTCTTAATGAAATGTGCTGATAAAAACTTAGCGCTTCTACCTAACTTTAAAGATGATTTTCTAAAACTGAGATACGCTTATCAAATTCAAAGAATGTATCGTTATGCAGGCAATAAGCAGCAGAGTAAAATGGTGTATGAGAAATACATTGCCAATAATCCTTCAACTAGCGCTGTTAAAGGTTGGGCAATTTCACAATATGCGGGTATAATTAGAGCTGAAGGTAAAGCTGATGAAGCAGCCTTTTTATTTTCTAAGGTTTTTGCAAGCAATCCAGAAAGACGGATAGTGGCTTATAGAAATTATTTTTGGACAAGTGCTAAAATGGATGATGTATTGAAATTTGCTAAAAGTGAGGATGAGAAAGCTAATATTTATGCAATTAATGGGTTTAAGAAGCCAGATTCTGAGATACAGTTAGTTAAAGATGTTTATGAATGTAATCCAGCAAACCAATTAGTGGGTGCATTGGTAATTAGAGAAGTGAATAAGCTGGAGCAAAATCTGTTAGAGCGATCTCCTATGGCTTACGATTATTTTTCTGCCTCTATATATGGGAATTATTTTAATTATGGTAAAAATGCAGATAGTTTGAAAACTGCTAACTTAAAACACCTAAAAGTAGTAAGAGATTTTGCCACTAGGATAGCTAACGAGAAAAAATATATCGAACCAGATTTTGGTAATATTACCGCTGCTTACTTGTCGTGGATAGAACATAATGATGTTTTAGCTATGAAATATTTGAATAAGGTTAATCTAGAAAAATTATCTCCTAAGCTAAAAGACCAATATCGCATAACAGAATTGTTAGTTAAAGCCAATCAGATTAAAAAAGGAAATAATTTTAATGAAAATGAACTTTTACCTGCATTAAAATGGCTTGATGAAAAACGTTTAGAAGAAAACCCAGTACAACCAAAGGATTCAGAGTACTATTATGGCTGGAATGAAGGTGAAAAAAGTCGTTATACTATTACAACCAGAAATTTTTACCAGCAAGTCTTAGCTCCAGCTTATACAAAATTGGGCGATACGGCAAAAGCTGCGTTGGCAATGTTAAAAGGCGATGCAAAATATAAATTGCTAAAAAATATGAAGTTTAAAAAATCATTAAGCTATCAAACTACTATGTATTGGATGCAAAGCTTAAGCGAAAATACATTAGATAAAATTGCGACTTATAAAACTAAAACAGCTATAGATAATTTCGATGGTTTACTTGCAAAAAGTCTTAATCAATTTAGTAGTGATGATTTTTATGAACTGCAAGGAACTGCTCATCTACGTGCACACCAATATGCAAAGGCCATAGAATGTTTCAATAAACTGTCTAAAACTTATAAATATTGGATGCCTGAAGAGTGGGAATGGTTAGATAACGGTAAACATTTAGTTCATAAACAATATGCTAATGCCTTTGCAGAAACGGTAACGGATTATCCTAAAAAATATGTAAACAAACCTAACCGCTTAAACAAGAAAACCTTTGCAAAAAAAATGCTAAACTTACAAAGACTAGCAAATACAGATAAAAAGAATGCAGCGCAATATTATTATCAAATGGCAAAAGGACTTTATCAAACTGGAGAATTTGGCAACGCTTGGTTTTTTATAAGTTATGATTGGCGAATTTTTGCTAACCAGAATAGAGGGAAATACGATTACAATTCAGATTATAAATTAGCTTTGAAAGCCAAGGAATACTTCGAAAAAGCTAGAGAATTAAGCAAAGACGCAAACTTTAAAGCTAAATGTACTTTTATGCTAGCTAGGTGCGAACAGAAAAAAATACTGCAAAAATATGATGCTATAACCTGGAATGAAACTGAAGATTATGAAAAGTTAGGTAAGGAGCAAGACCGCATTTACACAAGAATGAACTCAGAAAACCCATACTTCGCAGAGATGAAAAATCAATATGCTAAAACACCATTTTACAAAACCGCAGTAAACGAGTGCAGTTATTTAAAAGACTTTTTGAAGAGAAGTCAATAGTCTTAAGTCAGCAGTCCTGAGTCTGTTTTTACTCAAGACTTTGGACTATTGACTCTAGACTGTGCCATTAGGCACGAGTATCATTATTATGAAAAATACTTAAGTAACTTTCGTATCTGCTTACTTCAATTTCGCCTTCTTCAACAGCTTTAATTACTGCACAACCTGGTTCGTTTACATGGCGGCAATTGTTAAAACGGCACTGGTTTAAACGCTCCCGCATCTCCACAAAATAATGGCTTAGTTCTTCAGGCTTAATGTCAAAAACACCTAATTCCCTAATTCCAGGGGTGTCAATTAAGTAGCCGCCAAAAGGTAAAGTATGCATTTCGGCAAATGTTGTGGTGTGCTGACCTTTGTCGCTCCAATCAGATATTTCGCCAGTTTTAATCTCGAAACCAGGTAACAAAGCATTAATTAAACTAGATTTTCCAACACCAGAATGACCAGAGAATAAAGTCGTTTTATCTTTTAATAAATCTTTAATTTGGTCAACGTTTGTGCCTTTTAAAGCAGAAACTTCATAACAAGGATAGCCGATTTTCTCGTAAATGGCTTTGTACTCGGCCAAAAATTCTAAGCCTTGTTTGCTAAATAAATCTAGCTTGTTAAATATTAAACAAGTGGGAATACTATAAGCTTCAGAAGTCACTAAAAAACGGTCTATAAAACCTAAAGAAGTTCGTGGCGAAGCCAAGGTTACAATAAGAAAAGCTTGGTCTAAATTGGCGGCAATAATCTGTGCTTGTTTACTTAGATTAATCGATTTGCGGATAATGTAATTCTTTCTATCCTGCAATGTATCAATTACACCAGTTTCTGCATTTGGCTCTAATTCGAAACCAACTTTATCGCCAACGGCAATCGGATTAGTGGTTTGTATACCCTGAATCCTAAATTTACCCTTAATACGGCAATCGTAGGTTTTACCATCTTCGGCGTAAACTTGGTACCAACTCCCTGTAGATTTAATGACTAATCCTTGCATAAAGCACAAATGTAAGAAAATGTAAGATGTAAGATGGAAAATGTGCGTAGGATTATTTTGAAAAGCAAATGCAGTGTTTCAATTTGAGGATAGTCCTGCCATTCGCTTCAATCTTTCACCCCTAAATCCCCTGAAGGGGACTTTGGTAAAAGGATTTACGCTACTGTCAGGTTTAGAGACACAAGCCTGTGCAAGGAACCAAAACTACCTGTCCAAATACTTTAATGCGTAAGCAGCATTTTTGCTAACCAATTCATTGCTATGGTTAAGGTAGGTTTTTACCAGCTCTATGTATTTTTTCTGACCAGTAAAGGGAATTAAGATTAATGTGTTGGCTAAAATGGCTTCGTCTTCTTCAAATACATCAATTAAACCCTCTAAAGAAACATTGATGCTTGAGTTTGCCAAAAAGATGTTTTCAATTGCTCTAAAAATCTCTCTAACAAGCTGCGGATTTGTTTCATACAAAACAATGTCAACTAGTTTAGTAGCACATTCTTCTAGCTCGTCTATTGATAATTGCTTAAATTCAATCAAATCATCAAGCTGATTTAAACAAGACATTTTTGACTCGAAAGAACCGTATTCAATTCCGCCTAAAATATCATAAACCTTATCTTCCATTTGAGTTTTTGCTTATTGCAAATTAGTGAATTTTGAGGAATATTTCGCTTATCGGCTGGTGTCTCACCTGCAGAAACCTTTGGGTTTTGAACTAGAATAATAAGATGGTTGGTGAGACACCGACCATTAGGACAAGCTTTATTTTTGCGATTTGTAATGCAAACTTCAATAGTAGCAAAAGCCTTTCATCTCTAAACCAGATGGTTACGAAAAGCCCCCGATTCTTCATCGGGGCTTGTAGGAACAGCGGGACAGAACCAATCCAATTATCTCTGAAGCACCTTTTCAAATAATTATTTTAAAATATGCTTAAAAAAGCCTTTTATGTTGCGAATTTGGCAACTACTAAACCGTTTTAATAAAAAATTAAAATTATTTTCAAATAATACTTGACATTGTAAAAAATAATCGCCTACTTAGCGGTGTAGAAAATACACTAAGAAAAAATGATTTTTAACAACTCAATTATTACCACAACAACAACATTGACAACAGGCAAAAGCCTGATGGGGAAACGCTAGTGGTATAACTGAACACAACATATAAAGCGCTCCCGACAAAATCGGGAGCGCTTTTTTTTTAACCTTATATCATGAACATTTTAAAATTTGGCGGTACATCAGTAGGTTCAGTAGAAAGCATCAGTGCTTTGTTGAACATCTTGGCAAAAGAAAATCAGCAGCAAGAAAAACCAGTTGTGGTTTTGTCGGCAATGAGCGGTGTAACCAACTTGTTGACTTCCATGGCAGAAAAAGCTGCATTGGGACAAGATTATAATGAAGAGCTAAAAGCGATTGAGCAACGTCACTTTGAAGTGATTAGGGCTTTATTGCCTGCTTCTGCGCAAAACCCAGTTTTAACAAAGTTGAAATTGTATTTCAACGAGTTAGAAGAATTGTTGCAAGCCATTTATAATTTGCAAGAACTGAGTTTACAAGCCAAAGATTTAGTGTTAAGTTATGGCGAACGTTGTTCTACTTTTATGGTTTGTCACATTGCCAAACAACAGTTTCCTGAAGCGGTTTTTGCAGATGCAACACTATTCATTAAAACAGATGGCAATTTTGGTCAGGCTCGTGTAAACACTCAATTAACCGATTTTTTAGTTAAGGATTTCTACGAAAACAATGCAGGTAAAATGCTTTTTGTTACTGGTTTCATTGCTAGTAATGAAGCTAACCGTGTTACAACCTTAGGCAGAGGTGGCAGTGATTATACTGCTGCAATTTTAGGTTCGGCATTAAATGCTAGTGAAATCCAAATATGGACTGACGTTAACGGTATGATGACAGCCGACCCAAGGATTGTAAAAAAAGCTTTTCCATTGGAGGAATTAAGTTACATCGAAGCAATGGAATTATCTTATTTCGGTGCTAAGGTAATTTATCCACCAACAATGACTCCTGCATTTTTAAAGAAAATCCCAATTGTAATTAAAAATACCTTTGATGTAGATTTCAAAGGGACTTATATTTTACACGGTGCAAAACCATCGGCGTTGCCAATAAAAGGGATTTCTTCTATTGATGATATCAGCATCATTAATTTAGCTGGTAGTGGAATGGTGGGTAAAGCAGGTTTTAGTGGAAGATTGTTTTCGTTATTATCTCGTGAGCAAATCAACGTAGTTTTAATCACACAATCATCTTCTGAACATAGCATTACTTTTGCGGTAAAACCCACAGATGCAGTTAAAGCAGTTAATTTAATTGCAAAAGAGTTTGATTTAGAACTACAAGCGAACAAATTACAAGCGCCAGAAGTTGAAGACGGCTTAGCGGTATTGGCTATTGTTGGCGAAAACATGAAACGTACACCGGGTATTTCTGGTAAGTTGTTCCACTCTTTAGGCAGAAATGGTGTAAATGTTCACGCCATTGCGCAAGGTTCATCAGAATACAATATCTCGGTAATTATTGCCAAAGGAGATTTATCGAAAGCAGTAAATGCGGTACATGATGCTTTTTATACTGAACTGAATAAAACTTTGCACATTTTCTGTTTAGGGACTGGGAATATAGGTAAAACCTTGTTCAAACAATTACAAGTTCAAATGCCTTTCTTGGCTAAAAACAATGATTTGCAGGTAAAAATAATGGGCATTAGTAATACTCGTAAAATGCTTTTATCGCCCAATGGCATAGCATTAGAAAACTGGGAAGAAACTCTAAATACACAAGGCGAAACTGCAAACTTGGAAGATTTTGTAGCTCAAATGAAAGCAATGAACTTACCGAACTGTGTATTTGTAGATAATACTGCTAGTCCGAAACCAGTACCATTTTACCAAGGCGTTTTCGAAGCAAGCATCTCGGTAGTTACTTGTAATAAAATTGGTAATTCTGCAAGTTTTGCTCAGTACGAAACCTTTAAAAATACAGCTCGTAAGTTTGGTGTAGACTTCTATTACGAAACCAATGTGGGGGCAGGTTTGCCAATCATTAGAACCTTAAAAGATTTAATGATGAGTGGTGATAAAATCGCTCGTATAGAAGCCATTCTATCTGGAACAATATCTTACATTTTTAACCACTTTAAAGGTGATGCTGCTTTCCACGAAATTGTAAAAGAAGCGCAAGAACTAGGTTACACTGAACCAGACCCACGCGATGATTTGAACGGAAAAGATTTTATGCGTAAAATGCTAATTCTAGCTCGTGATGCTGGTTATGCTTTCGAAGAAGCTGATGTAAGCATTCAAAATATGCTGCCAGATGCGTGTTTGCAAGCACCAACAGTAGAAGAGTTTTACAGACAATTAGAATTGAATGCAGACTATTTTACCCAATTGAAACAAGAAGCAGAAGCTAGTAAAAAGGTATTGAGATATATTGGAAAACTGGAAGATGGAAAAGCATCAATCACTTTGCAAATGGTAGATGAAAACCATCCATTTTACATGCTTTCGGGAAGTGATAACATTATCTCTTTTACAACTGACAGGTATAAGGTTAGGCCATTAGTAGTTAAAGGTCCAGGTGCTGGTGCTGAGGTTACTGCTGCGGGAGTTTTTGCAGATATCATTAATGTTGGTGGAGAAAAAGCTTAAAGACTAAAGAGTAATAAAGTTTAAAGAATTATAGAGATAATGATGTGATATCTCAAATCTAATAAAATGAAAGAAATAAAAGTTTTTGCTCCTGCCACCGTTGCCAACGTAGTTTGTGGATTTGATGTTTTAGGTTTTGCAGTAAATGAACCTGGCGATGAAGTGGTGATGCGATTAGTGGATGAACCAGGTGTTCGTTTGTTAAAAATTACTGGCGATGATGGTCGTTTGCCATTAGATTCTGCAAAGAATACCGTAAGCGCAAGTGTGCAACATTACCTTAAACATCTAAATAGGGAAGATGTTGGTGTAGAAATAGAATTGCATAAAAAAATGCCCATCGGCAGTGGATTAGGCTCTAGCTCGGCGAGTACAGTTGCTGGATTATATGCCATTAATCAGTTAATGGGTAATTTATTAACCGCTAAAGAATTAGTTCCTTTTGCCATGAAAGGCGAAGAATTAGCTTGCGGTTATGGTCACGCAGACAATGTAGCACCCGCTCTAATGGGCGGTTTCGTGTTGGTTCGTAGTTATGAACCATTAGATTTAATCGCTTTGCCAACACCAAAAAATTTGTTCGCTGCTATTGTTTATCCAGAAGTTGAGGTGCCAACAAAAGATGCAAGGCAAATGATTAAGGCTAAGGTATTATTAAAAGATGCGGTTACCCAATGGGGAAATGTAGCTGGTTTGGTAAGTGGATTGTTTTTAAACGATATCGACTTAGTGGGCAGAAGTATGAAAGATGTATTGATTGAACCAACTCGTTCTATTTTAATTCCAGGTTTTGAAACTTTAAGAGAACTAGCAATGGAAAATGGTGCAGTTGGTTTCGGGATATCGGGTTCTGGTCCGTCTGTTTTTGCGTTGGCCAAAGATGAGGCAACTGCCCGAAAAATTACTGATGCACAACAAAAACACTTAACAGAATTAAAAATCAATAGTAACGCTTACGTGTCTTCAGTAAATGCTGAGGGGCCTAAAGTAATGTAGACAGGTAAGATGTAAAATGGAAAATGTGACTAAGCCTACATCTTCCATCAACCATCTTCCATTTTCCATAAATTATGAAGTTATATTCAACCAACAATAAAGACTTACGTGTTTCCTTCCAAGAAGCAGTTTTTAATAGTATGCCGCAAGATAGAGGCTTGTATATGCCTTTAGAAATCCCTCAATTAGAGCAAGAATTCATCAATAATATTGAGAACTATTCTTTACCAGAGATTGCTTATAAAATTGCATCAACTTTGTTAAAGGATGAAATTCCAGCTGCTGATTTAAAAGCTTTGGTTGAAGATGCTGCAAACTTTGATGCTCCAGTTGTAAAATTAGACGAAGAGACTTTTGTGCTGGAATTATTTCACGGGCCTTCTTTAGCTTTTAAAGATTTCGGTGCTCGATTCATGAGCCGTGTAATGGCTTATTTCTTAAAAGATGGAGAGCAACTATTAGATGTTTTAGTAGCTACTTCTGGAGATACAGGAGGTGCTGTTGCTTTAGGTTTCTTGGGTGTGCCAAATACAAGGGTAACCATACTGTTCCCAAAAGGGAAAGTAAGCGAAGTACAACGTTTGCAATTAACTACTAATGGAAAAAATATTAGGGCAATTGCTGTTGATGGAACTTTTGATGATTGCCAAGCATTAGTTAAACAAGCTTTTGCTGATGACGAGTTGAATGCAAAATTTAGGTTAACTTCTGCTAATTCGATAAATATTGCAAGGCTAATTCCTCAGACCTTCTATTATTTTAATGCTTACGCACAGTTGAAAAGACAAGGTTTTAATGAGGTTGTTTTTTCAGTGCCTAGTGGAAACTTTGGAAACATAGGAGCGGGTTTATTAGCCTACAAAATGGGATTACCTGTTCATCAATTTATTGCGGCTACCAATGCTAACGATACTGTTCCTCGCTTTTTAGAAACAGGTATTTATGATACTAAACCATCTGTACAAACTTACGCTAACGCGATGGATGTTGGTGCGCCAAGCAATTGGGTGCGTATCATGAATTTGTTTAATGAAGATAAAAATGCAATTAAAGAGTTGGTAAAAGCTTATCGTTTTACAGATAAGGAAACCTTGGCCGGAATTAACGAGATTTTTGAGCAATTCAATTATGTTGCTTGTCCGCATACCGCCATTGCATATCTTGCAACGAAAGCTTATGCAGAAGAAAACCCAAGTGATAAAAGTGCTAAAGTCTTTTTATCTACTGCCCACGCTTGTAAGTTCCCAGAAGTTTTTCCTGCTGAAATTTTGGAGAAAATCAAATTACCTGCACAAGTAGAAAGTCTAAAAAATAACCCAGAATTGTATGATGATTTGGGAAAAGATTTTGAAGGATTTAAAGGGTATTTGTTGGAGGAATAAAGAGAAATAATTGTCATTTCGAACGAGGTACGAGGAGAAATCTAGGAGGTAAAACTAACAGATTTCTCAATCGCGAAAAGCTCATTTCGAAATGACGTTACATATTACTACTTCGCAGACTTGCTCTTCAGCGTTTTCAGCTCTGCTTTTAGCGCATCTATTTGTTGCTGTTGTTCTTTAATGCTACCAACTAACATTGGAATCAGCATTTCATAATCTACTTTTTGAACTACAACTGTTTTATTGTTGTTTTTTCCTTCGCTATAATTTAATTGTTGATTTACAACCAATTTTGGATTAACCTTTGAAAGTTGTTCTATATTAAATCCACTTTGTGAAGGTTTTAAATTAAGTTTTTGTAACCAATCTTTATCATAAGTGAAATTTATTGGCTCTAGTTTTACAACTGTGGATAAGGAGTTTGTAATTGGGGTAACATTAGTTTGTTTAACGGTTTGCGCATTAGATTGTGCTACAAATCCGACCATAGCAATAGCTATAATAGAAAGTATTTGTTTCATATTAAAAAGTATTATATATTAATTTGGATGTTTTTTATTTGATCTAACTCTCAAATAAATCTGGTGGGGGTGTGCTTGGCTTTACAGAAAATGAAGATACTTTAATCTCCAACAAAGGAAATTGTTTAATGCTAGCGTAGTTAAGGCAGGATAGGTTTAATGCTTTTTCAAAGAGATAGCTATTAGTAAGTTCTTTTGAAGTTTCCTTGCTTGATTCTGCATTTTCTTCAGAAACCTCATTACTAACATTTTCTGTTTTAGCCTTGAAATTTTCCAATAAAACATAACTGCCAAAACTTAAAAAAGTTAAGGTGATGAGCATCACATAGCCTAGTTGTTTTATTGAGCTTTTAATCATTGCCCCAAAAATAACAGCAATAATTTATTGGAGTGCCATTGTTTTGTAATAACGTAAAACACTTAAATACACAAAGAAGTGGCTATCCGCTCCATTTCCGCAGTTGCGATCGCAACATCATTTGTTGAAGTTCTCCAATTGACAAAAGCAGCTCTTATCCCTTTTTTGCCATTGTAGAAAGTTGGTGTCATAAATACCTTGCCTGTAGCATTAAGCTGATTTAAAAAATCAGTAACTAAATCTTCGTTAACTAAAGTAAAGCAAACGGTGTTTAAACGGACAGGAGCAAGGAGTTCGAAATTTTTATTGTTGGTGATAAAATCAGCAAATTGCTGAGCCATTAAAACATTGCTTTCAACCAATTCTTTGTAGCCAGTTTTGCCATAACTCATTAATGTAAACCAAGCTGGCAATGCCTTTAGTCGTCTTGAATTTTCTGGTAAGAAATTAAGGTAGCTGAAGTTCTCTTGAGGGTCGCCTAAATAAGCGGCATTGGAATTTTGAAAAGTTTCTACTTGCAGACGTTGATGTTTTTCTTTCACGAAAAACACAGCGCTTTCATAAGGAACATTTAACCATTTATGACAATCGACCGTAATACTATCTGCATTTTCCCAGCCTTTAACAAGGTGCTTATACAGTGGTGAGCAAGCAGCAAAGCCACCAAATGCCGCATCAATATGCCACCAAAAATTGTATTCCGACTTTAATTTGTTTATTGCTTCAAAATCATCAAAATCAACAGTGTTTACTGTTCCTGCACTTGATATAAGAATAAAAGGTTCGCCATTTAGTGCTTTTATCTTTTCCGTTAAATCTGTAATATCTATTGCTTCTCTATTGCCTTCACCAACCTTTATGGCAATGAAATTATTGCTACCGATTCCCAGCATTGCTAAAGATTTGATAGCTGATGAATGTGGCGTAGCTGATAAGACTTTAATTCCGGTTGTAATGCCATCCCTACTAAAGTCTTTACCTAATTGCTTGCCAATCCATTGCCTAGCAACTGCTAAACAGCTAAAGTTTGATAAGGTTGCTCCTGTTACAAAGCCACCAAAAAAATCTTTTGGCAGGTTAAAAAGTGAAAGTAATAACTGAATGGTTTCTAGTTCTATGATGGCAGAAATATCACCATTACCTTTTATCGATTGTGTATTCTGGTCGTAAATAGTTGATAACCAATCGCCAGCAATAGCTGCAGGAGTAGTACCACCAGTTACAAATCCCCAATATCTTGGTCCAGAAGAGGCAACGATAATTGGTTCAAACCTCTCATTAAAATATTTGAGTGTATCTAATGTCCCAATTCCATCGTAACTTAAATCGGTAACCTGTGCTACTGTTTGCTGACTTGTAGTGGACCTTTCATGAATGGTATTTAAATAAGCTAATCCTTGCTGTTGAACTTGATTGAAGATTTCCTCAAGAATTTGTGCGTCTTTATTTAAGTTATTCATGATAAAAGTTTTGAATGTTAAAAAGACAAACTAAAATATCGCCCTAGCTATTTGTTTCGTTTGTTCTGGTCTGCCCATGGTATAAAAATGTAATACAGGTGCGCCAAATTCGATGAGCTCTTTACACTGTTTAATCATAGCTTCTGTTCCAATTTCTTTTGCTTCAGCATTGCTTTTAGCATGTGATAAAGCATCAGTTAAATCCTCAGGTAAATCTATATGGAAAATTTTAGGCAGAACATTTAATTGGGTAAGTGTGCTGATGGGTTTTAATCCAGGAATGATGGGTACATTAATCCCGTTTTCCCTACATTTATTTACAAAATCGAAATATTTCTGATTGTCGAAAAACATTTGGGTAACAATAAACTCTGCGCCCATATCCACCTTTTTCTTTAAAAATTTGAAATCAGCATTTAGGTTAGGAGCCTCAAAATGTTTTTCAGGATATCCGGCAACGCCGATACAGAAATCACTTTTGAAAGTATCTATGTCTTCATGCAAAAACTTCCCTTCATTATGGTTTTTAATATGCTCAATTAAATCTGTTGCATAACAATGTCCGCCTTTTGTTGGAACAAATGACGTATCTGCAGCACGAGCATCACCCCTTAAAGCTAAAACATTATCAATCCCTAAAAATTGTAAGTCTATTAATGCATTTTCAGTTTCCTCTTTTGTAAAACCGCCGCAAATTAAATGCGGAACAGCATCTATTTTATACTTATGAATAATTGCCGCACAAATAGCAATTGTACCTGGACGTTTGCGATAAGAAACTTTTTGCAGTAAACCATTTTCTTGCTCCTTGTAAATGTAATCTTCCCTTAATGAGGTTACGTCAATAAAAGGCGGATTGAATTCTAAAAGTGGGTCAATAGCATCATAAATCCACTGAATGCTTTGCCCTTTTATAGGTGGCAAAAGTTCAAATGAGAATAAGGTTTTACCCTTTGCGTTTTTTATATGGTCTGTAATCTTCATTTTAGCGTATTGCGTAGTGAGTATTGCGTATTGAGATTAATTTAATATTTATTCTTTAATTATTTGATGTAATGCTAATGTCTCAATACGCAATTCGCTTTACTCAAATCTTTAATAAGCTAAATTCGGACTAAGCCATTTCTCAGCCTCTTCCAAGCTCATCCCTTTTCTTGTGGCGTAATCTTCTACTTGGTCTTTAGTAATTTTTCCTAATCCGAAATAACGAGATTGAGGATGAGAAAAGTAAAAACCACTCACAGCTGCGGTTGGATACATGGCATAACTTTCTGTTAAACGTAATCCAATTTTGTTTTCCGCATCAAGCAAGTTAAATAAAGTTCCTTTTTCTGTGTGTTCTGGACAAGCTGGATAACCTGGTGCCGGACGAATACCTGCATATTCTTCCTTAATTAATTCCTGATTACTTAGATTCTCGTCCTTAGCATAGCCCCAATATTCTTTACGAACTAACTCATGCATCCGTTCAGCAAAAGCTTCAGCTAACCTATCTGCTAATGCTTTAATCATGATGCTGTTGTAATCATCGTAGTTTTTCTCAAACTCGGCTACCAACTCATCAATTCCAATACCTGTTGTAACAGCAAAACCGCCAAAGTAATCTTGTACGCCACTTTCTTTAGGTGCCACAAAATCTGATAACGCATAATATGGTTCACCAGCCATTTTTTCCGCCTGTTGGCGAAGGGTATGGATTTTTATGGAAGATGTAAGAGGTGAGATGGAAGATGTGTCTTCAAACCATTTTCCATTTTCCTCCCGATAATTATCGGGATTACCTTTTACATTCAGTTCAATATCATCTCCCACAGAATTAGCTGGCCAAAATCCAATCACACCTTTTGCGGTTAACAGTTTTTCATCAACTACCTTTTTTAATAGTACCTGAGCATCATCAAATAGTTTTTTGGCTTCATCACCTACAAACTTATCATCAAATATTTTAGGATAACTGCCTCTCAATTCCCAAGTGTGGAAGAATGGTGTCCAATCGATATATGGCACTAACTCATCCAATGGGTAATCTTCAAAAACCTTTGTTCCTGTAAAAGTTGGTTCAGTAACTACCTTATCCAGTTCGATTTGAAATTTATCAGCTCTTGCTTCTTCAATCGTTTTAAATCTCTTGTCAGAACGTTTGTTTAAATGTGCTTCACGAGCTTTATCATATTCAGCCCTAATGCCAGCCACGTAATCATTCTTAGTTTCAGGGTTCATCAAAGTGCTGCAAACCGTTACGCTTCTCGATGCATCTAAAACGTGAATCGCTGGCCCAGAATAATTTGGAGCAACTTTAACTGCCGCGTGAATTCTAGAAGTTGTTGCGCCTCCAATAATCAGTGGAATGGTAAATCCTTCGCGTTCCATTTCTTTGGCAAAGTGAACCATTTCATCCAATGATGGTGTAATCAAGCCACTTAAACCAATAATATCTGCGTTAATTTCTTTTGCTTTTTTAATGATGTCTTGTGCAGGAACCATTACACCCATATCTATAATCTCGAAGTTATTACAGGCTAAAACTACACCTACAATGTTTTTTCCGATATCGTGAACATCACCTTTTACGGTCGCCATTAATACTTTTCCGGCAGATGAATTTTGGTCTTGGTCGGGATTGTCCAACTTTTCTTGCTCGATAAATGGTAGGAGGTAAGCTACCGCCTTTTTCATTACCCTAGCAGATTTTACAACCTGTGGCAAGAACATTTTTCCAGCGCCAAACAAGTCTCCAACAATGTTCATCCCGTCCATTAAAGGGCCTTCGATTACCTGAATTGGTCTGTCATATTGCTGACGAGCCTCTTCAACATCATCATCTAAATATTCTACAATACCTTTAACTAATGAGTGAGATAATCTTTCTTCAACTGTTCCTTTTCTCCACTCTTCATCACGAACAATTTCCTTGCCCTTACTTTTGATGGTATCAGCATATTCTACCAATCGCTCGGTAGCATCATCTCTTCTGTTTAACAATACATCTTCCACACGTTCTAGAAGTTCAGGTGGTATTTCCTGATAAACTTCTAGCATACCTGCGTTAACGATTCCCATATCTAAGCCAGCTTGAATGGCGTGATATAAGAACGCAGAGTGCATCGCCTCACGAACGGTATTATTCCCTCTAAACGAGAACGAAATATTAGAAACACCACCGCTTACTTTTGCATAAGGTAAGTTTTGTTTAATCCACCTTGTGGCATTGATAAAATCTACAGCGTAGTTGTTATGCTCTTCTAAACCAGTGGCAACGGTTAATATATTTGGGTCGAAAATGATATCCTGAGCAGGGAAACCTATTTCACCTACTAAAATATCATAACTTCTTTTACAGATTTCTTTTCTACGTTCAAAGTTATCGGCTTGTCCTTGCTCATCAAAAGCCATTACTACAACCGCAGCACCGTATTGCATGATTTTACGAGCGCTTTCTTTAAACTTTTCTTCTCCTTCTTTTAAGGATATGGAGTTAACGATACCTTTTCCCTGCAAACATTTTAAGCCATTTTCTATCACCGACCATTTAGATGAATCGACCATGATGGGTAGTTTGGCAATATCAGGTTCAGATGCAATTAGGTTCAGGAACTTGGTCATTGCCGCTTCCGAATCCAACATCCCTTCGTCCATGTTTACGTCGATAATTTGCGCACCACCTTCTACCTGTTGTAAGGCAACGGCAAGGGCAGCTTCATAATCGCCACCTAAAATTAACTTAGAAAATTTAGGAGAACCCGTGATGTTTGTTCTTTCACCAATGTTTACGAAAATACTTTCTGGCGTAATGGTTACAGGCTCTAAGCCACTTAAACGCATATAAGGCTCAATGGAAGGAATTTTTCTTGGCTCCGCTTTTCTTGCCTTTTCGGCAATACAGCCAATGTGTTCTGGAGTAGTGCCGCAGCAACCACCAACAATATTCACAAATCCTGAGGCGATAAAATCATCCACCAGATGTGCAGTTTCGTGAGGCATTTCATCGTAAGCACCAAACTCGTTTGGCAAGCCAGCATTTGGATAAGCAGAAACATAACAGCCAGCTTTTGCCGCCAATTCTTCAATGTGTGGGCGCATTTCTTTTGCTCCTAATGCACAGTTAAATCCAATACTTAGCGGATTGGCATGCATCACAGAATTTAAGAAAGCTTCCGCTGTTTGGCCAGATAATGTCCTTCCAGAAGCATCGGTTATGGTTCCAGAAATCATAATTTCTAGCTTTCTACCAATTACTTCTTCATATTTTTTAATGGCAACAATAGCCACTTTTGCATTTAAGGTATCAAAGATGGTTTCAATTAATAACACATCAGAACCACCATCAACTAAACCTCTAACTTGTTCGTAATAAGCTTCTTCTAACTCGTCAAAATAAACAGCTCTGTAACCAGGGTCGTTTACATTTGGCGACATAGAAAGGGTTCTGTTTGTTGGACCAATTGCACCCGCTACAAAACATTTCCTATCGGGATTTGCAGCCATAAATTCTGTAGCAGCTTCCTTTGCAACTCTCGCACCTTCAAAACTTAATTCGTAAGAAAGGTTTTCCATTTGGTAATCGGCCATGGAAATGCGTTGCGTACTGAAAGTATTGGTTTCGATAATATCTGCACCTGCTTTTAGGTATTCGAGGTGAATAGCTTTGATAATATCAGGGCGAGTGATGTTTAGCAAATCGTTATTGCCTTTTACATCACAAGGGTGATTCTTAAAGCGCTCTCCTCTGAAATCTTCCTCAGTTAAGGTGTAGCGCTGAATCATAGTGCCCATTGCACCATCTATAATTAAAATACGTTTTTCTAGTTCTTCTCTAATATCCATTTGGTATTGCGTATTGAGATTTGCGTACTGAGTTCAAAGCAAAATCGCTATACGCAATACGCTATACTCAAATCTAATAGGCTTATGTAAAAGTCTGGATTGTTCTTTCTCCTTAAACTTATCTTCTCTCGCCACTGCTGAGATTAGAAATTAGCACCTTGTTGGCACAGGTTGCTAAGACTTCGTAGGGTCTATCCCTCCATCTTTCTTAATAAGCAGTACAAAGGTGCAACAAAGCATTATCAATTCCAAAAAATTGGGTGCTAATGCCAAATAAAATTACAAAGGCCACGCAAATCTGCGTAGCCTTCAATATTATATTCTGAAAAATGGTAAGATTACTTTCTGCTTCCGAAAATCTGTAATAGATAAATGAAGATGTTGATAAAGTCCAAGTATAACGACAATGCAGCCATTAAAACCAATTTTTTTGTGTCGGCCGCTGCAATTTGTCCGCCATTTTCCTCAATGCCTAGGCCAATCCTCTTAATTTTTTGAACATCATAGGCCGTTAATGCTGTAAAAATGGCAATTCCCACAAAGCTTAATATGTAATGTAAAGTAGAGCTTCCAATAATCATATTGATTACAGAGGCAATAATTAGACCTACTAAGCCAACCATTAAAATTGGGCCGAATTTACTTAAATCAACATCTGTAGTATAGCCCAAAAACGCCATGATCCCAAAAATACCAGCAGCAGCGATAAAGCAGGTGTAAACTGAAGTAATTTCATATCTAAATAGAATAGAACTCATACTGATTCCTAACAAGAAAGAAAATAATAAGAAAGCTCCTAAAATAGTTGCATAAGAAAATCGATTAAGCCCACTTCCCATTGCAAAAATTAGTCCCAATGGGGCTAAAGTAGCTATCCAGCCTAAAATAGTCATACTGTTTCTTCCAGTAACTTCATCAGTTTTTCTAATATATTGCATCAATTCTGGACTAGACGCAAAAAGATAAGCTGCTAATGTAGTTATGCCTAAAGCAATAAACATCCAAAGAAATACATTAGCAAAGAATTTCTTGGATACAGAACCTTCCTGTACAAAAACACTATCACTGTTATAATTATAATTTTGTTGTTCCATTTGATTTGTAAATAATTGTATTTAAATATCGTGTTTTAATTTAATCTTTTTGTCAACAGTTCTTCAACTTTTTTGAAAAACTGACGTGGTTTTAACTTGCGCCAATGCAAATCATCCAACTCACCACCAAAGTTAATATAATAGTCGATGCTGTTATCCCTAAATTCTTTGATGACGTGTTCGTGGAAGTTTACCCCTGCAATCCATCCTTCTTCTACATCCTGAAACCACTCTTCATAATAACTATCGTCTGAAGCGTGAAAGTTCAGTACATTTTCTCCTATTAGGATAAATTTATTGATGCCTTCATCTACCATTAACTCCAAAATTTCCCTTTTGAGCATCATGATATCATTGTTAATCGCATCATTCCATTCGCCCATTAGCTCTATAATGGCATATTCCTTATCATAGTCTACAAATAATACCTTTATGTAAAGTGTATTAGAGCCAAAAGTGTCCCATTGCGGGTGGATTAAGAAATTATAAAGCTGCTTATCGTAATAAAACTCAGAGTATTCGGTTTCAAAAAATGGCGAACGGTCGTCTTCTGCAGCAATGTAATCATCTCTCCATAAGTAAAAAGGCTCAATTTCGTGCATTAGGCAAATTTTAGATTTTAGACCCGATAGCTATCGGATGACGATTTTAGATTTTGTAAAGTTGTATAGATAATGCTAGCGTAAATCGTAAATC
Organism: Pedobacter frigiditerrae; assembly: GCF_032678705.1. Lineage (NCBI taxonomy): Bacteria > Pseudomonadati > Bacteroidota > Sphingobacteriia > Sphingobacteriales > Sphingobacteriaceae > Pedobacter > Pedobacter frigiditerrae. The sequence goes on from NZ_JAVTSS010000002.1 coordinate 1,445,248, forward strand.
TACAATTGTAAATTTATTTACTTGCCTCAACAGCCTTGCGAACGCTTCCGTATTTGTTTAATAAATCTGCAGCTTCGTCGTGACCAATATTCAATTCCTTCATCACCATCTGCGTACCTCTATCTACCAGCTTGTGGTTAGTTAACTGCATATCAACCATTTTATTGCCTTTAACTCTACCCAATCTAATCATCACAGTTGTGCTCAGCATATTTAAAACCAATTTTTGAGCAGTGCCAGATTTCATTCTTGTTGAGCCCGTTAAAAACTCAGGACCAACAACTACTTCAACTGGAAAATCAGATTCAGCTACAATTGGTCCGCCATCATTACAAATGATGCAACCTGTTAAAACGCCATATTTACGAGCTGTGTTTAATCCGCCAATTACGTAAGGAGTAGTGCCAGAGGCAGCAAGGCCTACTAAACAGTCTTTCTCATTAATTTGATATTCTTGTAAATCTACCCAAGCTTGTGTTTCATTGTCTTCGGCAAATTCAACAGCTCTCCTAATAGCCGTATCGCCGCCAGCAATAATTCCAACTACAGTGTCAAAGGATACGCCGAACGTTGGAGGGCATTCAGATGCATCAACCACGCCTAAACGACCACTTGTGCCAGCGCCAATGTAAAAAAGACGACCACCTTTACTCATTCTTTCGGCAACGGCCGAAGCTAGTTTTTCTATTTGAGGCAATGCTTTTTCTACGGCTAGTGGAACTAATTTATCTTCGTTGTTGATGTTTGTCAAAATCTCTAGAACAGACATTTTATCAATATCATTATACTTAGATTCTTGTTCGGTTATTCTGTTCATGGAAGTCATTTATGTTAAAGTTCGTTAATTTCTCAATTAACAGGAAATATTATCAATAAATCCCTGCAATTTTAGAGAGAAGATTACGCCATTGCAAATATTTAGCTTAAAATATTCAAAAAACTAAAATGTTACAGGTATTGTTATCCGATTAACAGGCTAAAATTCATAACTTTGCAGGGCGCTACGCAATGAAAAAAAGTACTCGTTTTAATATCCTTATCGCCTTAACCTATTCAGTTACCTTAATAGGTGGTATGTTTTTGGGTTATAAATTTTTAAAAGACCAAGGATTTCAGATTAATCGAGATGCTCGTTTAGCAACTACAGAAGCTCAAAAAGTCGAAGACATTATCCACATCATTAATAAAAATTATGTTGATGATGTAAATGCAGATAGCCTTCATCATCTTCCTATAGATAGTTTGTTGCATCAACTAGACCCACATAGCATGTATTTACCTGCAACAAAGGCTTTCGAATTAGAAGAGGCTTTAGAAGGTAATTTTGAGGGAATTGGCGTTGAATATTATATCCTTAACGATACCTTGCTGGTTACCAATGTACTTAAAGACGGTCCGGCATTTTTTGCTGGAGTTAAGCAGGGCGATAAAATTTTAAGAGTAGATAGTGCTTATGTGAGTGGAAAATCTTTACCTCGTTCAGAAATGATAGGTAAGATTAAAGGTAGAAGGGGAACTTCGGTATTGATTTCTTTTTTACGTCCTGGCAATACTGTCCCAACTCTATTAAATATCAAAAGAGGAAAGGTTGATGTAAGTAGTATTGATGCAGCTTATATGCTCAATAATGAAACTGCCTATGTTCGTATCAGTAAATTTGGCGCTAATACGGATAATGATTTCATAGAAACCGTTCGTTCGCTTAAAACCAAGGGGATGAAGAAATTGGTTTTAGATCTAAGGGATAATGGTGGTGGTTATGTAACTGCTGCAACCGGATTAGCTAATCAATTTTTGCCGGAAAATAAACTGATTGTTTATACAGAAGGTAAACACGAGCCTCGTACAGATTATTACACCACAGGTGGAGGTGAGTTTGAACAAGGTAAATTAGCAGTGCTGATAAATGAAAACTCGGCTTCGGCGAGTGAGATTTTCGCAGGGGCGATACAAGATTTAGATAGGGGAATTATTATTGGTAGGCGTTCTTTCGGGAAGGGTTTGGTACAAGAGCAATTTGCATTTGATGATGGTTCTGCACTAAACCTAACCATTGCCAGATATTATACGCCACTGGGTAGAAGTATCCAGAAATCTTACAAAAAAGGTTATGTAGCCTATCAGCATGAGCTGGAAGATAGGTATAAGGATGGAGAACTAACCGCGATGAATACCAAAACTAGAGATAGCCTTCAGAAAACATTTATTTATACTACGCAAAGCGGAAAAAGAGTTTATGGTGGTGGAGGCATTCAGCCTGATGTTTATGTGAAGTTAGATACACTAGGTTACAATAAATTTTATGGAACATTGGTGGATAAAAAAGTATTGATAGATTTCGTTTTTGATGTTTTGGCTGATAGATATACTTCTACTTACTTGGCACAATCGCTTAATACTTTTAGCATAAACGATACAGATTACAAAGATTTACTGAAATACATACAGGCAAAAAACATCAATATTGATGTGAAACAACTAATCGCATCTAAGCCCTTAATTTATAATGATTTGAAGTTGATGCTTTGCAAATATCATTTAGGTTATGCTGGGTACTACAAAGCACACAACTTAACGGATAATGTGGTAAAACAGGCTTTGGTTAGTTTGCAATAGTCGTTTCATGTCATATCGACAGAGCGCAGCGACGAGATATCTGTTTGATGGATGATTGCGTTGGCTTTGTTTTCACAATAAGCGATACGCGAGTGCTCAAGAGGGTTGGGGATTTAGCTTCGCTGAGCACTTTGTGGTTCTCAATCGCGAAAAGCTCATTTCGAAATGACGGCAGGATCGAAGTAAGTTTGCTCAAGACTTCTCACTAACGACTCCCGACTCCTTCTCAAACCTCTATCTCAAAAAGATTCAAGGCAATCCCTTCATAATGTTTTGGCAATCCGCTATCGGCTCCTATCTTAATACTACCAACATGGTTAAAACCGCAATTGGTGTAATGGATAAATAGTTTTTCATTATCTGCCCAAGTATCTAATCTTACAAATTGAAGTTGCTGGTTTTTAGCATAAGCCTTTGCCCAATTGGTAATGATATTTACAAAACCATGCCCCCTAAAATTTGGATGGGTAACAATGCGATGAAGATAGATAGCCAAGTCTTTGTCTTTCTCTTCCCAAATTTGTGGGTCGTTAAAGGTAACTAGGAACACACAAGCTACTTTTCCGTCGACTAATATTTTATATTGTCTTTGCTCCGAGATCTCATTTTTGATTAGCTCAACATCAAATCCTTGCCAGTGCTTATCAGAGACCTTTTTCTGGTGAGCCACAGCCATATCATAAAACTCAAATATGGTAGTTAAATCTTCAGCTGTGCTGTTTACAATTTCTAGGTGATTTTGCATGGTACAGAATGATTGGAATACTGCCTTTGTTATTTAAACCCTGCCTGCGGCAGGCAGGCTGATGGTAGTGAACACGATCCCGATTTTTCATCGGGAGAAGTAAAACGAACAGCAGGACTGCAATTTACCATGAAAAACTAACTTTCGTTTTCAAAAACAGAAGTTCTTAGGTTAGAGATTTAGCTTCGCTGAGGCTTTTTCGACTCACTACTTCGGACTTTACTGACTTTCGGACTTTTCCGACTATCTTTTGCTCCTAGCCCAATGAACTAATGAGCAAATGACCAATGAACTATTTTTGTCTAAAATAAATTTGTATCGGTACGCCAGAAAAATCGAAATGCTCACGCAATTTATTCTCTATGAAACGCTTATAAGGCTCTTTAATATATTGAGGCAGGTTACAGAAAAATGCAAACATTGGAGAGGTTGCGTTGATTTGAGTAACATATTTTACCTTAATGTATTTTCCTTTTAACGCAGGTGGTGGATAGTTTTCGATAATCGGAAGCATCACATCGTTCAACTTAGAAGTTGGGATTTTCTTGCTACGGTTTTTATGAACTTCTAAAGCCGTTTCTATCGTTTTGAAAATACGTTGTTTGTTTAAAACCGAGATAAATACAATCGGCACATCTGTAAACGGTTGTAATTTAGTGCGGATTTGGTCTTCAAATTCTTTAATGGTTTTATTGTTCTTCTCAATTAAATCCCATTTGTTAACCAAAATCACGATACCTTTTTTGTTCTTCTCGGCAAGGTGGAAAATGTTTACATCTTGAGACTCTAAACCATCTTCCGCATCAATCATCAGCATTACAACATCAGCTTCTTCTAAAGCTTTGATGGTACGCATAACCGAATAAAATTCGATGTTCTCTTTTACCTTCGTTTTTTTACGCAAACCAGCAGTGTCAATGAACATGAATTCGTGACCAAACTGATTGTAGTGAATATGGATTGAATCGCGGGTTGTACCAGCGATTGGAGTTACGATATTACGGTCTTTGCCAATTAAAGCGTTAATTAATGAAGATTTACCAACGTTAGGGCGGCCAACAATAGTGATTTTAGGTAAAGCGTTTTCTTCTTCAACTACATCTTCAAAGTGAGTGATGATTTGATCTAACAATTCTCCCGTTCCAGAACCTGTCATAGAAGAGATGGTGTAAATTTCACCTAAACCAAAACCGTAAAATACAGTTGCATCATTTTCTAATTGATGATTATCAACTTTGTTTACCACAACAAATACAGGTTTTTTACTTCGACGTAAAAGTGAAGCAATTTCATCATCTAAATCTGTAATGCCTGTAGTTACATCAACCATGAATACCAATACAGTTGCTTCTTCAATGGCAATTACAACCTGCTCGCGAATGGCAGCTTCAAAAACATCTTCAGAATTGGCTACATAACCACCAGTATCAATAACGGTAAATTCCTTGTCAGTCCACTCTGCTTTACCATAATGTCTGTCGCGAGTTACACCGCTAAAATCATCTACAATAGCTTTGCGACTTTCTGTTAAGCGGTTAAAAAGGGTAGATTTGCCTACGTTTGGTCTTCCGACAATTGCGATAATATTGCTCATGGTGTTATTGTTTTGTGATGTTGGTTGATGGTTGATAGACCATGGCTTATAGTTTGGATGCTTACGTATTTACGCATACATCTTGGCTACTAACCATCAGCTATTGTATACCCGCCAATAGTAACTCTCTTTGTTTTAAAGTATTAACCCTTTTAAAAGGAGTGCAAAGGTACGGTTTATTATTGGAAGAATAAATTCTAATTCGTTTTGAGTTTTTTGAACTATTCAATGGCTTAGTATTGCATTCAAGTAAACGACCTGACAATTAACTATGAACCATTGACCATTAACCTTTTCTAGCTATCGTAGCCGAAACTCTTCAAATAATTCTTTTTACTTCTCCAGTCTGGTATAACCTTAACGAAAGTTTCCAAGAATACCTTGCTCTCTAAAAACGCTTCGATGTCTTTTCTGGCTTCCATACCCACTTTTTTCAGCATTGCTCCACCAGTACCAATTAATATGTTCTTTTGCGAATCTCGCTCTACTATAATTTCTGCAGTGATGCGAACCATTGGTCCGCCTTTACTTTCTTCTTCTTTAAAAGCAGTTACGATTACTTCTGTGCTATAAGGAATTTCCTTTTTGTAGTTAAAGAAGATTTTCTCACGAATAATCTCAGAAACGAAGAAACGTTGACTGCGGTCTGTTAATTCTTCTTTATCATAATATGCCGGGTGTTCTGGGATGTTCTCCAAAATCATTGGCAATATGCCCTCTAAATTATATTTATGCAGGGCAGAAATAGCGTAGATATGTTTAGGGTTTAATTTCTCTTGCCAGTAAGCAAACTTCTCATCTACTTGTTCTTGTGTGGCGTTGTCAATTTTATTTAATAACACAACCATAGGGATGGTGGTATTGATGATTTTTTCTAGTACATCATTCTCGTCATGTTTCTCGTGAATGTCTGTTACAAAAAGAATTAAATCTGCATCACTAAGTGCTCCACTTACGGCGCTCATCATCGAATCTTGCAATCCGTAAAGCGGTTTTATGATGCCGGGCGTGTCTGAAAATACAATTTGAAACTCATCTTCGTTCACAATTCCTAAAATTCGGTGACGAGTGGTTTGCGCTTTTGGTGTAATGATAGAAAGCTTTTCACCCACTAGGGCATTCATTAGGGTAGATTTACCAACATTTGGCTTCCCGATGATACTTACAAAACCAGCTTTATGTGACATAGAAATATTTTTTGAAATAAATTTGTTCTGCAAAGAAACGAATTATATCTTTGCATTCCAATTCGGAACAAGGGCAGGAACATTTGCAAATTGGCTTTCGAATTGTATAGCGTGCGGGATGGAGCAGTTGGTAGCTCGTCGGGCTCATAACCCGAAGGTCATCAGTTCGAGTCTGGTTCCCGCTACCTTTTTAAGGTTTGGAGTTTGGAGTAAAAAGTTGTGAGTTAGCTCACTACTCAACACTCTCAACTCAAAACTGATAAAAATGGCCCGTTCGTCTAGGGGTGAGGACGCCAGATTTTCATTCTGGAAACAGGGGTTCGATTCCCCTACGGGCTACGAAACCGCTTTACAAATAAAAGTTGAGCGGTTTTTTTATCAATACCAAAGTTGATGTGTAAGGTTTTATGACTTACAAGTTTAACATCGACAAAATAGTGCGGGATGGAGCAGTTGGTAGCTCGTCGGGCTCATAACCCGAAGGTCATCAGTTCGAGTCTGGTTCCCGCTACCTTTTTAAGGTTTGGAGTTTAGAGTAAAAAGTTGTGAGTTAGCTCACTACTCAAAACTCTCAACTCAAAACTGATAAAATGGCCCGCTCGTCTACCGGTTAGGACGCCAGATTTTCATTCTGGAAATAGGGGTTCGATTCCCCTGCGGGCTACAGGAAGAACAAAAAGTTGGTTTAAGGCGATACCGCTGGACACCAACTTTTTTTCGTTTAACGGTATCGTTCGGTATCGTGGCTGTCAGGAGTTTTGCTTCCCCTATATTTACCCCTCTTTCATCTTGTGCTATTTTCATCACATCAAATTTCTTATGATTTGATAGCAATTCTTTGTTTATATCTATAATTATATATCTTTAAAACACAATATCAAATGTTTATGATATAGAAGAGGTATGGCAACATGTTATCAGTGTGGTAATTCTAACGCAAATTATCGAAGAGAGGTTTATACTGGTCAATCTAGAAGAACAAACTATGGCAGGACCATAACTTTTGGGACAAGCACCCATTTTGGTCTTAGATCTGTTTGTTATAAATGTGCCAAGCATATAGATTGGTATGGCAATGCTAAAGTGGTTTTTTGGTAAATCGTAGCTATTGGTATTTTATGGTATATATATAGTCGTTAATGAGTACATTCTACGATATCTTAGGGATTCCATCAAATGCAAGTAAAGAGCAGATTAAGACCGCTTATCGAAAGCTTTCAATAAAATTCCACCCCGACAAGAATGATGGGGATGCTTATTTTTCGCAAATGTTTCAACAGATTAACGAAGCCTATACGATTCTTTTCGATGAGGAGGAGCGACGAAAATATGATTTAAACCTTAGTGAACAGTCAGAGTTAAAAAAGCATTCCGAGAGGCTTAAAAAGCTTGAGGAAGAATTGGCATATAAAAACCAGTTGCTAAAAGAAAAGAGAAATAGTTTTGTTAATAACCCTATTTCAAATATTGAAAAGACCTCAAAAAAGACTGAAAAAGCCTTTTCTTTGAAGATTAAACACGTAAAATATTTTCTTTGGGTAATAATCATAGGATTTATTATCGCAATTGGTATGAAGAGTAATCGTTTGAAAAAATCAACACCGAAGGTTTTAACTTATAGTAAGAAAAGCAAGAAGACAAAGCATAAGAGTAAACAACCTATAAATAATATTAAGCCTAATGAGGAACAAGTTGTTGTCACATCATCTGAAAATGTTGATAGCCTGCCAACTTCAGACGTTCCAGCAGTCGTTCAATTTCCGACTGACACCAGTGACAAAAGACCTAAATAAAACGATACCGCTTAACACTAATTTTTTCATTTAAAGGTATCGTTGGTTACGTATTAAAGGTCTTGATCCCTCTCATTTACACACTTAACTGCGAGTTTATTTAATGAACTTCATTGCTTCCTTGTATCTACTATCTGTAGACAAGTTTTGCATTGCTCCCCTGGGGAAACTTAAAATTAAGTCAAGAACTTTGTTTATGTATGCATCTTTTGTTTTTGATTTGAAAAATGTAGCAAGTTGTTTCAATCTTCTATCGGGTACAGAGTAGTTAAAGTCGGTTGTAAATTCAGGGTCGTTAAACAATGATAAAAAGTTCTTAATATCATTAACTGTAAATGACTGTATGAATTTATTGTAATATTCAACAGCACCTACATCAACTCCTTCTTTATAGCCCCTTCCATTTCCTACATAACAAAGACATATAACTTTTACAAAAAGCTTACTAATACTATCGGGTATTCCTGTAGGAGGAATGGATACGTCAATAGATTTAGCATGAGCATATTCATTATAGAAGTTATTCCACTCAAAATGTACCGTTTTTAGGTTTTGTAATTTTTCTATTAACTCCGCCGTTAAGCTATCCTCATCTTTGTATTTTAAGCCACTAACTGTTTCAAGAAATTTTTGAACTGCATCTTTTCTATCAACGTCACCATTTTTTCTATATACTCCGAATTTTGCACCAATATTGTACTTTGTGTCCTCAGTTACATTATCCCAAATATATGGTGTTAATCGATCAATATTTTTCCTGACTTTTGCATCTGTTCTTGGGTCTGTATAGACGCCAAAAATTGATAATACGAAGTCGTCAATTCTCTCTTGAGGTTGTTTAACTAAATCTGAACCAATGATAGAAAAGTCTTCTTTTGGTATCTCATTAGTACGTAAGTTATCAAAAAGCTGTTTAATTTGTATTACGGAATGGTCTGGCTTAGCTGTGATGGCATATTTTAGGCAACTTTCCAGTAAGCTAAGCATTTCAATTCCAGAAACAGAATTTTCATTTGGATGTGCTGCACTTGCATGATTTCTTAGATAATTTACGTTTTCTAATCTTTTATAGTTGATGTCACTTATCAAACCTATTCTTCTACAAATTTCTAATAAATCGTGATCACCTATAGCAGCTAAATCGTCTGAATTAATTAACGTTTTATATTTTGAATTTACAGTATGTGCAACAATTAGAAAATACTGAAGATCGAAATCTGATGCAAGCCTTCTAAGTGCTTTTATCGTTTCATCCCAAAGAAAATTTAAAGCACCATCAAATAATCCAACAGAAACAGCAACTGTAAATTTTGACAAGTAAGTTGCTTTATTTCTTTCATCAAGAGGTAGAATTTCAATCGTACTTTCCAAAGCGTATATAACTTTTCTACGTTCTTCAACTGGTGAAAGAATATCTTCGGTTGGTAATCCGATATGTTCAAGTAAATCTGCAAGAGGTTTATTGAAAGCCGATATTGAAGTTTCAATTTGTTGGGGTGTAGTATCTTTTGGAATTAATATGATTTGAATATCCTGATTGTTTTCCATTGAGTCGTTAATTTATGAGAGTTTAGAAAAAAATAAATATAGCATTATTACTTCTGTCATATCAACTTAAAATTCTTTAATTAGAAAGAGACCTTGAAATTCGATTAACAATAACAAGTGCGTGATAAATATGGGGTAGTAAGTAATACAATAAAATACTAAAATAATTAGTAAATAAATCCCGAATTAAATTATAAATTTGTTAAAAAGTAATTTTGAAAAATAATCAATTAATTAAGCTATTAACCCGACTAGGACTGGAAAATACTGTTTTCTTTAGGACAGAAGATAGCAATACTTATTTTTTTGATTTCCATATAGACGTTAAAAGCAAGTTGGATACTATAAAGCCCGATGCCGTTTACGTTTTTAATAAGCAGCCCTTTATTTTATTTTTTGATTTAATAGGAGACGATGACGTTGCTAGAGAAAATGAAATACATAAAAAGGTATGGTCTTTTGATAATTCTCCAGTTATTTTTATAGTTAAAAGTTCAACTATTCAAATCTTTAATGCATTAAATTATATTAAAAATAAAGAAGGTAATGGTGGCGAGCTTGAAGAAATAAATTTGACTGATGAAGAGCGTGATGTCAGGTTTTCTTTTTGGAATTTGCAAAGTGGGGAAACATGGAAATGGTTTCAGAACGATTATTTAGAAAACACGAAGAAAAGAGAAACAAGAAAAAGGGTTAATGAAAGGCTGTTCCAAAATATTAAAGAGGTAAGGTATTATTTGACAGATACAAATAACTTGAACCATTTGCATGACAAACAAGCAAACTCTCTAATATTAAGATTAATTTTTATTCGCTATTTGATTGATAGAGGTATTAAAATAGATAATGGTTTTATTTCGGGAGAAACAACCAATGATAAGAGAAAGAGTTTTAGTAATATAATAAAGCAACCAAAACGCTTAAAAGAGCTTTTTGCTAATTTAAATGACAAGTTTAACGGAGTATTATTTAGGGAGTTTGATATTCAACTTGATCAAACACATTCAGATTATCTTGCGAATGTTTTTAAAGGTGAATTACAAGAACAAGGAACATTATTTGAGGGATACTTTTTTGAAATTTTTGATTTTTCAATAATTCCTGTGGAAGTAATTTCCGGGATTTATGAATCTTTGATAGATGAAGAAACGAGAGAACTTAATTCTGCTGTTTATACTCCCTCATTCTTAGTTGACTATATTTTAAGCGATACGGTTGAAGATTATCTAAATAAATCTCAGTCTTCTGAATGTACAATATTTGAGGTTGCCGTAGGTTCTGGAATTTTTCTTGTTCAGTCATTGCGAAGGATGATTGAAAAAGAGATTGAGTTAAATGGTAAAGATGACAAAGAAGCATTTAGTAATAAGATAAGAGATATTGCTAAGCGTAATCTTTTTGGGATAGATATTAATAGAGAGGCATTAAAGGTTACTTGTTTTTCAATTTATATTGCCTTGTTAGATTATCAGGAGCCAAAAGATGTTGAACAATACCCATTTCCAAATTTTTTAGATGAAAATTTATTTGAAGCGAATTTCTTTAATACAGCACATGAATTTAATAAGGTAATTAAACAAAGTTGTCCAAAATTTATTTTAGGAAATCCACCTTGGAAAAGTAAAAAGGATGATATTGTACATACAAGCTGGTTAAAGCATAACAAAAAAATTGTTGGTAGATTCGAGATTGCGCAATCTTTCCTATTAAGAACAAAAGATTTTATGCAAGGTGATACTCGTGCAGCATTAATTGTAACAAGTACTATTTTTTATAACGTCTCAAAAACTACAAAGAAGTTCAAGAATGAGTTTTTAACAACTTATTGCATTGACAAATTCTTTGATTTATCTCCAGTAAGAAGATTAATCTTTGAACAGAAAAACAGTCCTGCAACTGTTATTTATTACAGGCTTTCTCAGGAAAAAGAATATTTGAATAATGTCATAGATCACCAATCTGTAAAATCAAATCGGTTTTTAAAATATTTTAAGATGTTAGTCATTGAGAAATTTGACCAAAAAAAAATATTGCAAAAACATTTTATAGACAATGACTGGATGTTTAAAGTTGCCCTATATGGTAACACTATGGATTTTATCTTAATTAGTAAATTATATTCATTAAAAACCACTAGCGTTCAAGAGTTAATTGATAATAATGTTCTGTTTAAAGGTGCGGGTATAGAAAGGGGCAAAGATCCAAAACCTTATTACGAATTATTAGGGTTGCCCATTATAGAAAACAGTGAAATAAAACAAGATTATTCCGGAATTTGGAAAACAAAAGCTTTGACGGAAAAAGACATCCATCTGTCAAGGGGAAGGAATAAAAATATATTTATAGGAAGTAAAATATTATTTAAAGAACAGGCTTTTAATGAAAGTGAACCTTTAGTATCATATACTAAAGAAGATTTAGTTTTTAGAAAGGGAATTTTTTCAATTTCCTCTAAAGATGATAATTATATTAAAGTTCTTTATACCTTTTTTAAATCAGACTTAACATGCTATTTTCTCTATTTGATATCTGCAGCATGGGGTGTTGGAACTAGACCTGCTGTGAGGTTTGATGAAGAATTTCTTGATTTACCCTTTATTGAACCAACCACTGAAACAAAAACAAGATTAATTAGTCTGGCAAATCAGTTTTTGGAGCCAAACAAAAAGTTTTTTAATCAATTTAATTTAGGTGAGCCTGAAAGAAATGAAAAAATATTAAACGAAATCAATTCAACGATTAACAATTTATATAAAATTAAAGAGCACGAAAAGGATCTTATTAATTATGTATTGGATGTATCGAGATTTCAATTTCAAGAAAGCAAACAACATTTATTCACAAGGGCAATAGACTCCAATGAAGCCTTTATTGAAAAATATGCAAATGTATTTATACAAGAATTCGAAAATATTTATGATGAAGAATTTTTGCAAGTTGAGGTTTATCCTTTAAATTATTTTATTGCTTTAAATTTTATCTTTTTAGGCTCAAAACCAAAAAAAACCATTATTTATCCAAATGATAAAGATGAAAAGGAAGTTCTGAAAAAATTAGCAAATAATTTAAGCATAGAGCAAATTACAAATACCCAAGACCCAACAAAAAATTTATTTGTGCAGAAAGATATTAAAGGTTTTGAAAAAAACTCATTTTACATAATTAAGCCAAACGAATATAAATGCTGGCATAGGGCAATAGCTTGGTATGATGTAGCAGAATTTAAAGAAGCTATAGAATTAGCAGAACTGCACAGTTTAAAAGACCAAATAAATGACTAATGCTTCCAACTTCATACAACACAGAAAAAATATATTTTCTGTAACTGATAAAAGGATAAAGACTATCTTATGGTATATAATTGAATGTAACAATCTTTTTTTAAAAAACACCATTAACCCCTATTCCAAAAAATGGGTTGCAACCAATACGACCATTTCATTTGAAGATTACTTAAAATTCGAACTCATTGATAATTATTTAGTTAAAAACAAACATCTTTTGAATGGAAGGCTTTCGGTTTTAGAGAATATTAATTTTTCCGCCGAAACTCAAAAAAGGTATATTGATAGTGATGGAAAGCAAAAGCCTGATAAAATAGACATCTATATCAATAAAATAGGATTACAAAAAGAATGGAATGAGAATGATGAAAATATATACTTTGCAGTGGAGTGTAAAAGAATAAAGATACTTTCTGACACTAAAAACTACATACTCGATATTTCCAAATTTTGCAGTCGAAATCACTCTAATTTAAGATTGCCGTTCGAAGGACAGATAGGCTTTATAGAAAATTCAAAGCTTAATCATCTACATATTTCTGGTGAAATAAACAATGAGCTAAAAAAAGGGTCAACCATTAATACTACAAGCCCCCTAAAAAGCATTGACCTCCACAGTAATTTTGATGGTGGATATTCATCCTCTCACAAGAAAAGCTTTGATAACTATGATATTTTTTCTATCTATCATCTACTTTTTGATTACTCCGCAGTTGTGACTGAGTAATTTAATTTAAGCAAATATTATCGTTATGCATTTTAGCACTTAAAATTTGCGTAATATTTGCCCTTTTGTTAAAGCTGATAACTTTACCACTTAGATATATGTTCGTTGCACTTAGGGCTTTAAAATTGTCTTAAATTGTTAACTCCGAGAAAGCACCCATTCATCTACTAAAGAAGGAAAAAAGCGAAGTTGATTTCCGAATTTAATATAGGGCATACCTTCAGCCATACGCCTTCTTAGAGCCATCTTGCTTGTGCCAAACCTTTTAAGCATCTCGGAAAAGGTAAGCCATTCCTTTGGCGGTTCTATTGCTTTGCTTTCAACTATTATATGTTTTTTTACATAATTTATGTATTTTGAGGGCTCAAATCACCCAAATATTAACACAATGAACAACGAATCTTCGAGGCGGTTATTCTTGAAACAAGCCTTACTGGCATCTGCGGCAATTGCAGCACCTAATTTATTAATGGCGAATGGCAAATGGATTGGGCCTGCCGATAAGGTTAACATCGCCTTTATAGGAATTGGTAATCGAGGAGCAGAAATTGCCCTAGAGTTATACAAAACTGGTTTGGCCAATGTTGTTGCCTTATGTGATGTAGATATGGGTGCGCCACAAACATTACAAATTTTAAAACAGTTTCCAGATGTGCCCCGTTTTCAAGATTTTAGACAGATGTTTGATAAAATGGGCAAGCAAATTGAAGCGGTATCTATTGGTGTTCCAGATTTTGCTCATTTTCCTATCACCATGATGGCAATGGGCTTAGGTATCCATGTTTATACCGAAAAGCCTATGGCTCGTACTTTTAATGAAGTAGAGCTCATGATGAAAGCAGCTGAGAAATATCCTAAGGTGGTAACACAGATGGGTAATCAGGGGCACTCTGAAGCTAATTATTTTCAATACAAAGCTTGGGTAGATGCAGGTATCATTAAAGATGTAACTGCAATTACAGCACACATGAATTCATCTAGGCGTTGGCATGGATGGGATACAAAAATAAAATCTTTCCCAGCGGCAGAACCTAAACCTGGAACATTAAACTGGGACATTTGGCAGATGGCTACCGATAACCATAACTACAATAAAGATTTCGTGAATGGGCAATGGCGCTGCTGGTACGATTTCGGAATGGGAGCATTGGGCGATTGGGGTGCGCATATTTTAGATACATCACATCAGTTCCTTAATCTTGGTTTGCCTTATGAGGTAAAACCGAAGAAATTAACAGGACATAATGATTTCTTCTACCCAACTTCTACCACGCTATCTTTCAAATTTCCTAAACGTGGAGAAATGCCACCATTAGAAATTAGTTGGTACGATGGCGTTGACAATTTGCCGCCTATACCTGCAGGTTACGGTGTATCTGGTCTCGACCCAAATATTCCGCCTCCAAGTACAGGTGCCATACAACCAGCAAAACTTAATCCCGGTAAAATCATTTATAGTAAAGACCTTACTTTTAAAGGAGGTTCGCATGGCAGTACTTTATCTATCATTCCAGAAGAAAAAGCAAAAGGGATGGCTGCTAAGTTGCCGCAAGTTCCTAAAAGCCCATCTAACCACTTCGCCAATTTCTTACTGGCTTGTAAAGGGCAAGAACAAACTCGTTCTCCATTTGCAATAGCAGGACCTTTAAGCCAAGTATTCTGCCTAGGCGTTTTAGCGCAATGGACTGGTGATAAATTGAAATTTGATAGAGAGAAAAAAGTAATTACTAATAATAGAAAAGCTAATGAATTGCTAGTAGGCCCACCGCCACGTAAGGGTTGGGAGCAATATTATAAGATATAAATATTTTCTTAAGGTAAATAACAAGCATCAATCTGATAAAGGTTGGTGCTTGTTTTGTATTAACACCTTAATTTGGCTATTATAGTTAGTTAGAAAGAACTTTTACAATTACTTTTTTGGTTTTTTGATTTGTTCCAGGTTCTGAATAAATATTTCTTGCTGTGGATAAGGAATTTTAACCTTATTTTCTTTCAAGCCATTGGCAATTGCCATGATGATATCACTCTTAACTGCCGAAGCCTCCTTAAAATCCTTAACCCAAAAATAAAGCTTTAAATCTATAGAACTACTGCCAAACTGATCGTAGTTAATAGTTGGAGCGGGTTTTTTTAAAATCCGTTCCTCTTCATCAAAAATGGTATTTAATAAAGTTTTTACCAAATCAAGGTCCGAATCGTAGTCAATTCCAAGTGCAATTGATACACGTCTTCTATTTCCGGCTAACGACCAATTAATCAGATGTGAGTTTAGCAAATCGCCATTGGGCATTACTACATCTGCACCATCCCAAGTAGTAATTACACTACTTCTAAACCCTACTGATTTCATTGTACCAGCCTGTCCGTCTATGTCAACAATATCGCCAACATTTACTGGCTTTTCGAAAGCAATGATCAATCCACTTACTAAATTATTTACAATGTTCTGTAAACCAAAACCAATACCTACTCCAAGAGCACCAATCACAATCGTAATTCTATCTAACGGAATTCCTGCTGCGGCAATGGCAAGAAAAAGCCCGATGCTTAAAATCATTATCCTAATTAAAAGCAACCAACTCCCAATGCCATGCATTACAGTGTGATCTTCCCTGTCATGCGCCAAATGTTTATCTGATGCAAAAAAGGATACAATTTTTGAGATGACCACAGAAACCCCCATGATAACGAAAAATAATAGCAGCCCATTAATGCTAAAAGTATAATCGCCCAAGGTTCGTTCTTTAACAAAGAACTCTGTCAAAGGCGTAACCATGTATTCAAAACCAGCAAAATTACGCCCGAATAAGATTAGCCATCCAAATACCAATAGCGCATAAAAACCTGATGGCACTTTTTTCCCTAGCTTGTCGAAATTGAGATAAAATAGTTTTTTGTCTTGTTGGGTATAAACATTAAAAGCCAGAAATAAACCTTCATTAATTAGCCTTAATGTCCAAAGGAATAAAATAGCGACCACTACATTTAAGTAGCCACTAATAAGTAAGGTTTTTGATAGATTGTACCTGCCAAACATATTTGCTAGTGTTGAGCCAAATTCCAAAATGGTCATCAGCCCAATAGATATCACAATCAACTTTTCCCTAAGATCTTGTTTTTTTCCTTTTAGGAGGATGAATATTCCAGCAATTGCTCCTGCTAACGAAATGATAATCATGTACCATCTTTCAACTCGCGAAGCTTGAAGAATAAGATTGTCGGCAGCGGTAATTAAAAAAAATGCCACCATAAGCAGCCATACGCCCATCCAATAACGAGTAATAAACTTATGGAAAAGAAAGGTTAAGCTAAGGCAAGAGATTGCCCAAAATATAACATTAAGAATAAATGGAGGCGAAAAGAAAATAAATTGGCCAATGTTTACCACCAAAAGCAAAGCCGATAGAAATGGATACCGGAGCACCAACTGACCCTCGAAATTATTAACCAAAAGATTATTTTCTCTGTAGATTGATTTTAGCGAACGCAAATAAAGGAAAGATGCCATAACCAGTAACGCAAGAATAAATAGCTTTCCAAGATTGTTTTCTAAGTAAAAAACAAGTGTTAGGTTGCCTTTTGCTACAGCCTGATTTAAGATTTCCTTAAAAGGCCGAACATAAGAGGCTTTATCCCAGATATTGGCAAATTCTCTTCTAAAAGTGTTTTTTGCCATGTCACGCTGATAGCCTAAAATCTCTTCCTGATTGGTTTGCAGATTAAAAACCAGTAAATTGGTTCTGTTGAGCATCTCTTGGGTGTGTATGCTCTTTTGTTTAATAGCACTGTCTATAGGTACTTCTTGATAAGCAACTACCCTAATCTGCTGGATATATTTAGCCAGCGTTAATGAATCGTTTGAAAATTTAAACAGTTCTGGAATACTGAGTAACGAATCCAATTGGTAACGGAAAGTATTAAGTTCTTTTTGGCGTAAATCTAACGTAACCTTAATCCTCGTGGCTTTAACCTGTAGCTCTGTTAAAATTTTAGCTGTAGCCGTAAGGTTCCTAAAAGTCTGGGCACTTCCCTTGTTTGTAATTACACCGTCGATAGCCGTGTTCAAATCTTTTTCGATTCCATCAAGACTTGATTTTATGCTTGCGGTATCGTTTGATGTATTTAGATAAATTTTAGCTTTTTGAAGGTTTCTTTTAACTTCTTCGAAAATTCTATTCTGGGTAAGCACAGCTTTATCTGCCTCAAAATCCTTAGCGCTTCTACTTGCCGACCGTTTTGCAAAAAGCTGCATTTTCTCTACAAAAGTGATTACGCTATCTTTAACTGTTGAGTCTTTTAAAGCTGTTTTTTGCTGTGCAATAAGGAGCCCTGGCGCAAGCAAGAAAAACGTGAGGCATACACTGAGGCGAGAAAATAATTTCATATCCACCATTTAATGGTTTTACAATAAGGAGATATGGACAAGTTAGCAAAAAACCCGTAGTTTTTTATTTGCACTCTTAATAATTTGGCTTTTCATTATGGCAATTGATTTTCTTAGAAAAAGTAAAATATGCCTTCTATGTATTAAGAAGCTATTAAATTTACTGTCAAAAGCCATTATATGTTTTGACATCTAATTTTAATCAATTATATTTACTTGTATCAATTTTATCCCTATGAAAAAAAATTACTTCCTCTTGCTGTTGGTTTTTGTATCATTAAATGTGTTTGCACAAACAGGCGTTAAACCTAAAATAGATGTCGTTGTTAAGGCAAACGGCGAAGAAATGAAAGGCAAAGTAACTAAGGTTACTGATAACGACATCAGCTTTATTTATGCTGGCGAAACAGCTGAGTATGTTGTCAAAAAATCGGATATTTCAAAAATTACCTATTCTAGTGGAAGGGTAGAAACACTTGGTCAGGCTGCTTTGCCAGCACAAGAACGCCAAAAAGAAACAGTGACAATGGCCGCTTCACCTGCTGATCATCACAATAAGATTGCAGTATTGCCATTCACATTTTTAATGGAAAATCAGCCAGGTGCAGATGCAGTTGGTTATAAAGCACAAGAAGATACTTATGGCTTTCTTTCTCAGCACAGTGCTGGATATACTTTATTGGACCCACGAACAACTAATGCTTTGTTAAGTAAAGCAGGAGTAACAAGAGATAAAATGATGAACTTCACGATGAAGGAAATCTGCGATATTTTAGGTGTAGAATATGTAATTGATGGTTCGGTAACACAGAATAAAGGGTACCAGACCAGCACAACAAGTGTAGGCACAAATACCAAGGTTAAAAGAGACGGCGATGATAAACTAAAAGGTATGTCTTCATCAGGATCGAGTTATAGCAGTGCTGCTCAAAGATATGATGTAGCCGTAAGCCTCCACATTTACATGGACAACAATGCAAGTATTTATAATCAAAGCCATAAAGCTTTTTTAAGTAGTACCGATGGTGGTTATACTAGTCCATTAGAATATTTACTGAAAAGATGCCCGTTGTATAGGAAGTAGGGTTTTTAACAACTGTTGATAGAATCTTAAAAGCACCAATCTGATAAAGGTTGGTGCTTTTTTATAAACATAGCCCTAGATACTTTATAATACATTCAAGTATCATTTATAACACAATCCCTCAAACCCTTGCATTTCTCTGTCAAACAATGGATTATTGTTTAACCAATTGTTGTCATGAAAAATCTTTTGTCGTTAAGCTTTGCAACCTTGTTTTGTTTTTTAACATTAGGTTCCGTTGCACAAACTAATCAGTCGGTTACCATTACTGAAGATGGACTTACCTATACCATGTCTAATGGTTACTTAACTTTAAAGATTGATAAACGAACAGCAGATTTAATTTCTGTAAAAACAACCAATTCGGTTAGCCCCAATGTAGAGTTGATGGGTTATGTTTCTGGGCATCATGCAGGTTATTGGGAGCAAAGTCCGGCATTGGCAGCACGAAGAGTGACGGGTATTTCCATCGATCCTAAAGTTAATAATGGACAACGAGGCGAAGTCTTTGTAAAAGGCTATTCAGACGGAAAATCAATACTTGGTAAAAACCCAACAGCAGCAGGGCAAGCAGGCGGGCTCATTGCCGACTTGGAAATTCGTTATACATTAGAACGTGGCGCTAAAGGATTATATACGTATGCCATATTTACTCATCAAGCGACGTATCCTGCTGGTTCGGTTGGCGAATCGAGGTTTGGTTTTAAACTGTCGGGAAAAGTTTTCGACTGGATGTCTATTGATGAAAAGCGAAATGGCTTGATGCCAACTGGCAAAGATTGGGATGAAGGACTAGACCTGAACATGAAAGAAGCACGCAGATTAACAACTGGGGTTTTTAAAGGCAAGGCCGAACATAAATATGATTACTCTGCCAAACAATCTAAAATTCCTGCTTATGGTTGGGCATCAACAAAAGAAAAAGTAGGTGTTTATATCATTAATCCATCTTTCGAATATTTATCTAGTGGCCCGAACCATTTTGAGCTAACAGGTCACTTGGATAATGGTGATGGAGCCGACCCTACCTTGCTGAATTATTGGCGAGGAACACATTATGGAGGTAGTGTACTTAACTTTAGTGATAAAGAATATTGGAGCAAAGTTGTGGGGCCAATGTTTATCTACGTGCCTACAGGATTAGAACCTAATGCCATGTTTGTTGATGCCAAAAAGCAGGCGAAGCTAGAGCAGGCACAATGGCCTTATGCTTGGGTTAAAGGAGTAGATTATCCAGCAGTTGCTGAACGAGCAATAGTAAAAGGGAAAATGAAATTAGTAGACCCACAGGCTGTTAAAGGTAAATTTACTAATCTACTGGTAGGATTATCTTTCCCTGATGAAGCAGAAAGACCTCGTCTAGCTCGCAATCCACAGGCAGATTCTGCTGCAATGGCGCAAATGCGATTGGCACAACAACAGAGAAATAACCAACAGCAGCCAGCAACAAAAAGAGATACTTTACCAAATGGAAAACCGGCTAATCGAGGTACTTATCTTCCACCTAATCAAACGGCGTTTCGTCCTAGCAATGCTTATCAACCGGCTATCAATTGGCAAAATGATGCCAAACATTATGAGTTTTGGACAGAAGCCGCGGATGATGGAACCTTTGCTATTCCTAATGTTCGCCCAGGTACTTATCAATTGCATGCAGTTGCCGATGGCGTATTAGGTGCTTACGATGCAATAGCCAATGTAACCATTAAAGCAGGAGAGAAACTAGACTTAGGAACTATAGAATGGAAACCTGTTCGTTATGGAAAACAAATTTTTGAGATTGGTATTCCCAATCGCTCTGCAAAAGAATTTTTTAAAGGTGATGATCACTGGCACTGGGGAATGTATATCGAATATGCCAAGTTTTTCCCTAATGATGTTGATTTTACAGTAGGGAAATCAGATCCTGCTAAAGATTGGTACATTTATCACGTACCACATGATATAGATTTTAAACCAGATGGTCGTGATCAGGGGAGAGCTACACCTTGGAAAATTAATTTCAACATGGCTGCAAATGATTTAAGTAAAGGAAAAGCTATTTTAAGATTCGGTATTGCTGGTTCTGGTGCCCGTTCTTTAGGTATTAATGTGAATGGAAAAGAAGTAGGCCCATTTACAGATTTAAATGGAGGTGGAGCAATCATGATTCGTGACGGCATTGAAGGCACTTGGGTAGAAAAGAAATTTGAATTTGATGCCTCATTACTGAAAGCAGGAAAAAATACAATTACACTTACTGTACCAGCAGGCAGCGTAACTAATGGATTGTGTTATGATGTAATTAGGTTAGAGGTAAGCAAATAGAATAGTTAATCCCCTTGCAAAAACTCATAATGATTAGCTGCGAACGGAAGGTCTAAAAAAGATTCGTAATTTTGTCTTTGCCAATTTGCCTATGACACTTCCTCTAATCATCACCATTTGTGCACTAATATTGATTGCTTACGTTTTCGATATTACATCGCGGCATACCAAAGTGCCAACAGTAATTTTTTTACTGGTGATTGGCTGGGTACTTAAACAACTGATTGCTGTGTTTGATTTGCAGGTGGTTAACTTAATGCCTTTACTTCCAATATTTGGAACATTAGGCTTAATTTTAATTGTGCTAGAGGGAGGTTTGGAGCTTGAGGTAAATAAACAAAAGAAACCCCTAATTAAAAAAGCAGTGCTTTCTGCCTTGTTTCCTTTAATTGCGCTTGCAACAATTTTAAGCGTCTCCTTACATTTTTTTACCGGCGCAAAGCTGATAGATTGCTTGATTAATGTGGTGCCATTCTGTGTAATCAGCAGTGCTATTGCCATACCTAGTGTGCAAAATTTGGGCAGAGCGAAAAAAGAACAAGTTATTTATGAAAGTAGCATGTCTGACATTATTGGCGTAGTGCTATTTGATTTTCTCATAAATAATGAAGTGATTAATCTTGGCTCGTTTGTCCACTTTGGAATTGAATTAGCAATTATGCTAGTGGTGTCACTTATTGCAAGTATAGGCCTTGCTTTTTTAATTAAAAAAATAGAGCATCATGTAAAGTTGGTACCCATAATGATGATGATCGTGCTTATCTATGCAGTGGCCAAGGCTTACCACCTACCTGCATTGTTATTTATATTGATATTTGGTCTTTTCCTTAATAATCTTGATGAGTTTAAACAGTTTTCCTTCATCCGTTATTTAAAGCCTAAAATACTTGATGTAGAGATACATCGATTTACCAGACTGGTTGGAGAGGCTGCTTTTTTGATAAGGACTATCTTCTTTATTCTTTTTGGCTACAGCATAGATATCAATGATTTATTTGATTTACAAGCACTCCCTTATTCGATAGGTATTTTCGTCTGTGTTTTACTCGTAAGACTAGTGCAGCTAAAAATTACAAAAGAAAAATTACTTCCGATGTTATTCATTGCGCCTAGAGGTCTAATTACCATTATGTTATTTCTCTCCATTCCAATTGGCGCCAAGCTAACGCTAGTAAATGAGCCAATGGTTTTGCAACTCATTATCCTTAGCATTTTGGTAATGATGACAGGCCTAGTTGTAAATAAAGAAGGAAAGGAAATTAATTAGTATGATGGAATTATACTTTTTGTCCTTATTCAGGCTTTTCTAAGTTCAACTATGTTGTCTTTTCAGGCATATTGTAACTGAATTAAACTAGATAAGATAAAGAATCCAAGTGTTGAACCCTTACTTATAGGTGTCTCTTCAAAAACCTAAATTAATTTCTATCAAAAAATAATTATCATTGGTTTGCCACTAATTATAATTAATAAGTTTTTATATATATTTAAGGATAATTAAACTTTAAAGAATATATAAGACTATCATCCCCCTTATATCTTAATTAGTTTTTGCAACAAACAACTATGATAGATAAGTTAAAGGCATCTAAAAAACTGTACCTGTTAATAATCGTTATGACAACGGCTATTATTGGCATAGGCTTGTATGGGATTCTCGAGCTAGAGAAAATGCATAAGCGAACGCAAACGCTATATGCTGATAGGGTCTTTCCTCTGCAACAACTTACACATACGCAGTATAATTACACGGTTGGTATTTTAATAACTGCTGAAAGGATTAAAACAAAAGACATTTCTTATGCCGAAGGAATTGAGGTAATTAACAAAGCAGAAAAAGCGATTGCTGCAGATTGGTCTAGTTACATGACAACTTACCTCACTCCTCAAGAAAATAGATTGGCCCAACAATCTTCTGCCTTAGTTAAGCAACTAACAAAAACTATCCAAAAGTTAAAAGAGGTATTAAAAAATGACGATTCACTTGATGATAGTGCATTTATAGATAATGAATTGTATCCTCAAATAAATGCAATTAGTACTAAATTGAATAGATTAATTACTTTACAAGTAAAGGTTGGGAGCGAAGTTTATACCAGCAGCAACAATGCTTATGATACTGCCTTGCTAGAATCGATTTTTTTAATCTTTATATCCCTTTTACTTGCCTTTGCCTTTTCTTACTATTTGATTAATAATGTTCGAGAATTAATTAAAAACCTTAAACAAAACAAAGAAAAGTACCAATCTTTATTGAGCCATGCCGGAGACCCTGTTTTTCTTTTAAATAAAGGGGGTTATTTTATGGAGGTGAATAATAGCATGTGCCAATTGCTTGGTTATGCCGAAAAGGAGTTATTAAGTATGCATTTATCTCAACTCTTTTCTGCAGAAGACCTAGAAAAACAACCATTACAACTCGATTTGCTAGAAGAGAAAAGAACACTGTTGTTAGAGAAAAGATGGTTAAGGAAAAATGGTACAAGGGTGGCAGTTGAGATCAACACACGTGTTTTTGATGGTATAGGCTATTTGGCTATTGCCAGAGATATTACAACCCGCATTCAAACTGAAGAAGCTTTAAGAGAAAGTGAAAGAAAATACCGTAATATTTTCGAAAACGTTCAAGATGTATTTTTTCAAACCGATCTGGATAGCATATTTTTAGATATAAGCCCTTCTGTTGCTAAACACCTTGGTTATACTAGGGAAGAATTAATTGGATTGGGAGCAATTACCCTTTATTATAACGAAGCAGATAGAGTGCAGGCGGTAGAAATATTCTTGGCAAATGGTGAATTGGAGAATTATGAATTAACTTTCAAGTCTAAATCAGGGGAAAAGGTTTTTATATCCTTAAACGCCCGTCTTATTTATGGGGCTGATGGTTCACCTAATCACTTCGATGGATCATTCCGTAATGTTACCGAACGGAAACGCATAGAAAACGAATTAGCAGAACATAAAGAGCAGCTTGCTATATTTATTGAACATAGCCCAGCATCCTTGGCGATGTTTGATACCGAGATGCGATATATAGCCACCAGTAATAGGTGGAAACATGAGAACAATGTACAGCAATATAATTTAGTAGGGAAAAGCCACTATGAGATTTTTCCAGATATTCCTCAGCATTGGAGAGATGGTCATCAACGCTGTTTACAAGGCGAAGTAGAAAAAAAGGAAGAAGATTCATTTGTTCGCCCAGATGGCACCATAGATTGGATAAGATGGGAAACAAGGCCATGGTACAAAGCCTCAGGCAAAATTGGGGGTATCATCATGTTAACCGAAGTAATAACCGAACGCAAAAATGCGACTGAACTTTTTAAACAGCAATTTGAAAATTCACCAGATATCATCCTTATCATTAACAGAGACCTTAAAATAGAATCTATTAATAGAGGATTTCCAGGTGGTAGAACAGTGGCGGAATTGATTGGATTAGATAGCATTTCAATTTTACCAGAAGAAAGTAGAGAAATTGCCAGATCCTCTGTTAAAGCTTGTTTAAAAACTGGTCTGCCTCAAGAATCAGAAAGTGTAATGAGTAATGGTAGCCTAGTTCGCTCAAGGTTTGTACCTATTGTTTTTAACGGTGAAATTTCACGTGTCATGGTTATTGCAACTGATATTACTGAACGTAGGCAAGCAAGGGAAAAACTTAAAAAGAGCGAGGAAAAACATCGAGCCCTAATCGAAAACATTAGCGATACCATAATTTTAATAAATGATAAAGTTGAGGTGATTTACCAAAGCCCTTCTTTTGGCAGAAGCGCAGGTTTTACGAAAGAAGAGTTAAAAGGTAAAACAATTTTAGATTTCATGTACCCTGGTGATGTGCAGAAATCAAGAGAAGATTTTCAAAGAGCAAAAGATTCACCAGGCATTCCACAACATGTACAATATAGAATTATTCATAAACAAGGACATTACATTTGGATTGAAGGTACCATGACTAATTTACTTCATAATGATAGTGTAAACGCTTACATTGTGATTTATAGAGATATTACTGAAAGAAAAATTGCCGAGCAAGAACGTACCAGTATGACTGCTGATATTATACAGCGAAATAAGGATTTGGAACAGTTTGCTTATATCATTTCGCACAATTTAAGGGCTCCTGTTGCAAATGTAATTGGTATTACCGACCTGTTACATTTACCAGGTTTAAGTGAAGTAGAGAAAGTAGAAATGATGGAGGCACTTTCCTTGAATGTTACAAAGCTAGATAATGTAATCAAAGATCTTAATCATATTTTACAAGTTAAACGTGAGGTAAGCGAGAAAAAAGGCGTAGTCCAATTGTCTAAATTGTTAAAAGATGTAGAGAATAGTATCCTTAACATGATCACGCAAGAAAATGTGAGCATTAAGAGCGATTTTTCTGCTATTGATCACCTTACTACATTGAAAAGCTACCTCTATAGTGTCTTTTTTAATTTGATAGCAAATAGTATTAAATATAAAAGAGAGGGTGTCAATCCAAAAATAGAAGTGACAAGCGAATTATCAGGTAATGTAGTCACTTTAACATTTAAAGACAATGGATTGGGCATTGACCTTCAAAAATATGAGGATGAAATATTTGGCTTATACAAACGCTTTCATTTACATACCGAAGGAAAAGGCATTGGTTTGTTTATGGTAAAAACCCAAGTGGAAACGCTAGGAGGTAAAATATCTATCAAAAGCGAACCTAATAAAGGCTCAGAATTTATCATAGAATTTGAAACGGAAGACTTGTCGACTCCCCAACTAAACCAACTTCGCAACTAACCAACTCAACAACTAAACTTCTTGTCGATTGTTTGAATTTTGCAATTATCTGTTTGAACAGCGCTAACGGCTCAGGCTAAAATACCATCAACTTTGTGTTATAAAATTTATAATGATGAACACAAGAAAAACATGGTTTATTACCGGAGCCTCTAAAGGATTAGGGCTTACCTTAGTTAAAAAATTGTTGGCACAAGGATATAATGTAGCAGCAACATCACGCACCATTGATGCTTTGAAAAAAGCAGTTGGCGCAGAAACCGCAAACTTTTTACCATTAGCAATGAACATTGTTGATGAAGTAGATGTAGAAAAGGCAATCAAACAAACCGTAGCGCATTTTGGCAGTATTGACGTAGTGGTAAACAATGCAGGTTACGGACAAATGGGTGGTTTGGAAGAACTAACCGATGCCGAAGCTAGAACTAATTTTGATGTAAATGTTTTTGGTTCTCTTAACGTAATTCGCAAAGCATTACCTTATTTAAGAACCCAAAAAAACGGACACATCTTTAATATTTCATCTATTGGTGGTTTTACTGGCGGATTTCCTGCTTTTGGCATTTATTGTGCAAGTAAATTTGCTGTACATGGTTTTACAGAATCTTTACATCACGAAGTAAAACCATTCGGAATTAACGTAAGTTTAGTCATGCCTGGTTATTTCCGTACTAACTTTTTAGAAGGCGATTCCATTGCAAAACCACAAAATGAAATTGCAGCTTATCAAAACGTGAGGGATGTACAAAATGCACATGTAAACGACATCAATAACAATCAACAAGGCGATCCAGAAAAAGCTGCCGATGTAATGATCGAAGTTGCCAATCAAGCTGATCCTGCATTGCATTTATTTTTAGGTGCTGATGCTTACCAAGCCGCACAAAACAAAATAGAACTGGTGCAAAAAGACATGGAAATCTTTAGAGCCTTAGGTACAACTACCGGATTCGATAATTAATTTTTGAAGGTAAATCAATTAGAAAACTCAATTCGTTGCAAAGGATTGAGTTTTTAAGCGTTACAAATTATCCTTAAAATGTTTTAAATTTACAATATGGAGCCATTAGAAACCCTCGAAGATTTTTATGAAAGGAAATTCGATTTAAAATTTGAAGGCATTAATGCCGATTTGGGACATTTTAATGTTTTTAGATTAGAAGATTGCAATGCACCTGGTAAGCCACCTGTGCAATATAGTCGCCGAGATTTTTATAAAGTTGCCTTAATGAGGGGTAGGCACCTTTACCATTATGGCGATAAAACTTTAGAAGTTAACGGCAGTACCTTGATGTTTTTTAACCCTGAAGTGCCTTATACTTTCGAGCCATTAACCGAAGATGCAACTGGCTTTTTCTGCATTTTTAAGGATGCCTTTTTTACAGAATATATTCGGGGGAGTCTAAAAAACCTTCCCATGTATTCGCCCAATGGCAAACCAGCATATTTATTAAATAAACAACAAGACGAAGCTTTTGCCTTAATCTTCCTTAAAATGATTGAGGAACTACAATCAGATTATGCTTTTAAATTTGATCTGATTCGCAATTACATCATGGAAGTAATTCATGGCGCTATGAAATTGCAACCTTCAGAAACTTTATATAAACATGCTGATGCCAATGCTCGTATTGCAGCGGTTTTTACCGAACTTTTAGAAAGGCAATTCCCAATTGAATCTCGCTCACAGCAGTTTAACATGCGTTCGGCAAAAGACTTTGCGGAAAAGCTGAATGTACACCCAAATCATTTAAACAGGGCAATTAAAACAGCAACTGGAAAAACAACAACCACCCATATTAGCGAAAGATTAATTACCGAAGCCATCGCCTTGTTAAAACACACCAACTGGAACATCTCAGAAATTAGTTATACCCTAGGATTTGAAGAGCCTGCGCACTTTAATAATTTCTTTAAAAAACAAACTAGCCAAACACCAAAGGCTTACAGGATATAATTGTTTAAGCGATTGAACTGTCATGAAGCGTTTGTACATGTTTTTTTAATATGTGCGTCATTGCCAGCTCGTTCCGATAGCTATCGGAAGGCAATCGTAATGCGATTGAAGGCTGAATAAATCTACAAACTCTGTCACCCTGAATTTTTCAGTATTTATATTGTCTATAGCCTTCAAGAGGGCTTCGCCGTTTTTTTTAGGTTTTTTCTTGCAGGAAAGATGCTGAAATAAATTCAGCAGGACGTGTCGGATAGTAAGGCTGTTATTAATTATCAATCTAAACCAAGCTACAGTTGAAATGTGTTAATGATCCAAGGTTTTGTTCAAACACTAGCGAGTATGGTGAACCTACCTTTACATGGTAAATAAAAACAATTATTATCATGTCAAAAACAATTATAATTACTGGAGCTTCACGTGGTTTTGGTAAAATTTGGGCAAAAGCCCTATTAAAACGCGGCGATAAAGTTGCCGCAACAGCTAGAAATATAGCTCACTTAAATGACCTCGTTGAAGAGTTTGGAGATGCCGTTTTTCCTATTCAACTAGATGTTAATGATAGATCAGCTTGTTTCGCAGCAGTAAATCAAGCAAAAGCACATTTTGGTCATATCGATGGATTAATTAATAATGCAGGTTTTGGTTTATTTGGTGCCATAGAAGAAACAACAGAGGAACAAGCAAGGGCACAAATGGAAACCAATTTCTTTGGTGTACTTTGGGTTACACAAGCCATTCTCCCAATATTTAGGGCACAACAAAGCGGACACATTATACAAGTTTCAAGTTTCTTGGGTTTGGTAACTTTACCTGTTTTAGGACTTTATAATGCATCAAAATATGCGGTGAACGGATTGAGCGAAACTTTAGCTGCCGAAGTTGCAGGATTTGGTATAAAAGTTAGTTTAATAGAGCCTAATGGCTTTTCTACAGATTGGTCTGGCGCTTCTGCTTTTCAAACTGAACCTAATGAAGTATATGCACCAATTAAAAAAGCTTTTGCAGAAGGAGCAACGCCAGATTCTTGGGGTAATCCTGAAGCAACAACACCTGCTGTTTTGGCTTTAATTGATAGCGAAAACCCTCCTTTACACTTTTTATTAGGCAAAATAGCTTATCCTGGTGTTAAGCAGGTTTATGCAGATCGATTGGCACAATTTGAAGAGTGGAAAGAAGTTTCGGCAAATGCTCACGGTCACTAAAAGATCATTTTAGATAGCTTAAATCACAGTCTATACAGTGAATTGTGTAGATTGTGATGATTACAAAAAAGGCGATGAAACATTATAAAAGCTTGGCAGAATTACATCAGGAAAATGGATTTCCTGCGCCAGAAAATCCCTTGTTCAGTATTTTCCAATGCAATCATGCATGCTCAATGATAGAAAGAGAATTTACAAGCGATTTCTATATGATAGGAGTTAAAAAATTGATTTCAGGTGTAATTAAATACGGACGTACCATATATGATCATGAAAGTGGTTCGATGATGTTCGTAAAACCAAGACAGATTATAGAAATGAAAGAACTTCATTTAGAAGAAGATGGGTTCCTGATTTTTGTTCATGAAGATTTTTTAAATGGACATATTCTTCATGATGAAATTAGAAAGTATCATTATTTCGATTATGAAACCAATGAAGCGTTACATCTATCGCCAAATGAAGAGAAAACCATTTGGGAGTTGTACCGCAAGATTGAAAATGAGTACAATAATAATCAAGATGAGTACAGTAGGGAAATTATGCTGGCAAATTTAGATACGATGCTTAAATATGCCCAACGTTTTTATAAAAGACAATTCATTAATCGATTTGAGATTTCAAGCAAAACAGTAACGAAGTTCATCAAAGAATTAGATCATTACATGGCAAGTGGCTTGTTAGATAGTAAAGGTTTACCCTCTGTTCATTACATGGCAGATAAATTGAATATCTCACCAGGTTATTTATCAGACACCTTAAAGCAAGAAAGTGGTAAAACTGCTTTGGAGCATATTCATATCTATTTAATAGCAGAGGCAAAAAATAGATTGATTGGAGAAACACAATCAGTTTCTGAAATTGCTTACGCCTTAGGCTTCGAGAATTTATCTTATTTCTCGAGATTATTTAAAAGAGAAGTTGGCGTCAGTCCCATTGGCTTTAAAAAACAAGTTTTAAATTAAGGTGGCTTGTGGGTTGCAGGTTTTAGGTTGATAATGGTACGATAGGTTATTCACTAATGAACCAATGTGTTAATGAACTAATAATCTCTTTATTTCACCGTTACATAACTCACTGCGGTCTGGGTACAAACTTTAGCTTCACACTCTTGCATGCGAGACATATTCAATACCGTTTCCCTGGTTTCAGAAATAATGTTATCCCACGATTGTGAAGACCCAAAAACACTAAGTGATTTATCTAAAGATTTTAAGAAATTAAACAGGAAGTAGCCTCCATACTCTAAATTACATCTAGCAATTTCTCCGATAGATGCAGCAGAGGCCACTACAACACCACTTTGTCTTAAAAACAAGTTTTCGCAATTAGATTTGCTCCATTGAATGTTTGAGCGCATGGTACTGGCAAAGGGTTTACTAAACATTTTTTGTTCATCCAAAATGGTATTACAGCAATCGGTTAAAATGAGCTTTAAATGTGCAGACTGTGTCTTTAGCTTACCATAAACTTCTGTTACATTTACGGTATTGGTAGCTGCATCTTGTTTAGGGCTTGTTCGCATATCCATTTGTGGATATGGATTTTGCATATCATTTTCAAAATGATAACCGTGCCCTGTATAACAAAAAACAATGATGTCGCTATTTTTAGA
The DNA here is from genome assembly GCF_032678705.1 of Pedobacter frigiditerrae. NCBI lineage: Bacteria > Pseudomonadati > Bacteroidota > Sphingobacteriia > Sphingobacteriales > Sphingobacteriaceae > Pedobacter > Pedobacter frigiditerrae. Next base: position 1,476,076 of record NZ_JAVTSS010000002.1, read on the forward strand.
GGTGACATTGTTTACAGCGTTCAACAGATTTGTTTTATTAAACGCTACACCCTTCACCTCCGTATAAACGAAATTTAAATTTAAGGCCACGGCAATATCCCTAAATGTTTTTTTTACGCGATCTATATCGAGCTGACAAGTAACTCCAATTCTTGCATCAAGTGTATTCGCAACCATAATTAACTTTAAACTAGCCCCCGTTGTAGTTTGGGTTGTACTGGTAGTGTTTGGTTTATAAGGATTTGTATTGGGTTTTGTTGGAGGTGTATTTGGTTTGTTCGAAGTTAATATGGCAGTAGGCTTATTAAAGAGGTTAATGTAGAAAGCTTCGTCACTTCTAAAGAAAGAATGCACATACGACTCTGTTAGTTCACTGGTATTTAAAATCTTTACACTAATAATGGTGCCTTGCGTAACACTTCCGTCGGCATCAGGAGACGTTACACCCCAAGGTTTATAATCTTTTTGAGAGGGCAATTTGCAAAACCAAATGTAATCTGGGTTGTAGGCTTCTGTTTCTTCATCGCTACCCAAAATAAATGATGGATTTTTGCCTACAAATCGCAAGGCATCATATAACACGCCATTAATATCTCGTTTGCTTTCTTCCTCCACGAAATCCATGTTTACCACACGATATTGCTTTTTGGTATTGTAATATTTAACCCTAATAAAACCTGTTTTATTATCATATCTCACCATAAAAGCGGTGTATTCCGTTGCATCTTGAAATTTGTACTTAATTTCATAAATGGTATTGGCAGAGCCGATTAATGCACAAAACAGAAGAGCTATTGATAAAATAAAGGCTTTCATGAGCAGAGCGATTTACGAGTTAGATAGCTGAACTAAAGTAGCGGTTTTTGCCTATTCTAAAAATACCCAATTGTGGGTATAATTTAAACTGTCAATCTGAGCTTGTCGAAGACTCTTTTTTAAATCTTTTAACAAACCTAAATTGATGATCTTTGAACTAAAATTTGTCGCATTTATGCCTCTTAATTGTCTCGAAATAGTTCATCTATATTAAAAAAATGATTCTAATTTAGTGGGAATAAAAAAATAGAGACTAATGAGAAAAATAATTTCATTTATGCACATATCACTTGATGGTTTTGTAGCAGGACCGAATGGAGAAATGAATTGGATTAAAGTTGATGAAGAAATTTTTGATCATGGCGCTAAACGCATAGGCGAAGGAGATACAGCATTGTATGGACGAGTGACATATCAAATGATGGAAAGTTATTGGCCAACTGCGGCAGACAAACCAGATGCGAGTAGGCATGATATTGAACATTCAAAGTGGTATGCTAAAGTTCATAAAGTTGTTTTATCGAAAACATTAGAAGGACAAGATTTAAGCAATACAACAATTATTAATGAGAATCTTGTAGACAACATAAATAAAGTGAAACAAGGTGAAGGTGCTGATATTTTGCTTTTTGGTAGTCCGACAGCAACACACTCACTTATGCAACAAAACTTGATTGACGGTTATTGGTTATTTGTTAACCCAATTATTTTAGGAGAAGGTATTCCGTTGTTTGTAAATGTTAAAGACAAAATAAAATTAAAATTATTGAACACGAGACAATTTACTTCAGGTGTAACTGAACTGAATTATATTGTAGATAAATAATAGTATTAGACAATATGCGAGCAATTTTCTTTTTAGCTTTATTGATGCTTGTATCGACAATGTCAGTAAATGCACAACAAAATAATAAGTCAGTAAAGATGGAAACTACAGGTTATGCGCCAATTAATGGCATCAAAATGTATTATGAAATTTATGGTGAAGGGAAAATTCCATTAGTGCTGATACATGGTGGGGGCTCTACAATTGAAACTTCATTTGCGAATATTATTCCTTTTTTAGCTAAATATGGAAAGGTGATAGCAGTAGAATTACAAGCACACGGCAGAACAAGTGATAGGAATGCACCAGAATCTTTTGCTCAAGATGCCGATGATGTGGCGGCTTTGGTAAAGCACTTAAAAATTGAAAAAGCGAACTTTTTTGGCTTTAGCAATGGCGGTTCTACCACTTTGCAAATTGCAATAAGACATCCAGATGTGGTGAATAAAATAATAGCGCTGTCTGCAGCCAGTAAAAGAGATGGTTTAATTGCTGGCTTTTTCGAAGGAATGAAAGGTGTAACCCTTGCCAATATGCCAACGCCATTGCAAGAAGCTTACCTAAAAGTTGCTCCAAATAAAGACGGACTAAAAGTGATGTTTGAAAAGGACAGGGATAGAATGATTAATTTTCAGGATTGGAAAGATGAAGATATGAAAGCTATCAAAGCACCAACATTATTTATTGTCTCTCAAAATGATGTGATCACCATTGATCATACCGTGAAAATGTCTCAGTTAATAACAGGCGCTAAACTAATTGTTTTACCAGGAGTTCACGGTTCTTGTATTGGAGAAGTCTGCACGGTAGAAAAAGGAAGTAAAATGCCAGAAATTACAGCTGCTTTAATGGATGAGTTTTTGAAAGCTAATTAATAGTAATAATTTAACCCACAGTTTGTCATTCCGAGGAACGAGGAATCTCATTTAGGATTAACAAATGTATAGTAAAAAAAGAAATGCATAGCTCAGATTCTTCCCATATCAGAATGACAATCGTGTTAAAAACAACTTAAAAAAGAATCATAGATATTTTTTATGAAATAAATCATCACTAAGACTGACATTTAAGGTTATTGTATAAACAGGCCCTAAAATTTCACTACATTTAAATATCTAATTATTAGCCAATGGAACTTGCTTTTTTGTTTTTAATTCTGCCAATCGTTGTTTCGTTGGTGTCAGCTTATTTTATATCTCTATTTACTCGTAATAAATTAAGGAAAACAGAAAATAAGAATGTTAAATTAATTAGTGTAATTACGTTTATTGGAAGCTTCTTGATTATCATAACAGCGATTTTTGTCTTAATGGCTTACAACATCGAGATTAGTAGGTAGTCTTTTTTGTTTCTTCCAAATTAGCCATTCGGCGAATAGTAAATTTGGTACAAAACCCATCCAAGAAATGATCATGTATAAATGTAATGGGTCAATTTCTACAAGACTGGCTATTACAGGTTTCCATAAACGCAAAGTAACTGCAGAAAGGGTAAGCGCATAACTTCTGATCATGAAGTTTTTATGCGCCTTTACATTTCCTCTTTTAATTTCGGCCACCGCCTTATAGGTAAACCATAACCAAAGGCAATCTAAAATTATAAAAGCAATTTTTGAAGGCATTTGACCATTGGCATATATCGCCATGATAAAAGCAGGAATAAAATTGATAAAAACGTCGTACACGTAAATCTTACCCATCGTACGGTGCAATTTTATATGCGATTTTAGGATATGATTAGAAAACTGTGTAAAACCAGCAATTAGTGCAAATGCAATTGTAAAAACATGGGCATAAAAAGCAATTTTCCAAGGTAGGATATGCAGGTATTCTTTTTTGAATTGCAAAAAACCAATATCATCACGAACAGGGAAATAAATTACAATTCCCCTAAGCATCAAGAAGGTAACTATGCTTAATGCCAAATAAATAATGATGTTTTTGAAGATGTATTTTACAGTTTCCAGTTGGTGAATTTTAAAATGTCTATCAATTCTTTAGTCTAAAGTATCAAAAAATATGCTGTGTTAATTTATTGATGTGCTGTTAATGCATAATTAACCCCTTTTGACTAAACTTCGATTAATTTTTTTTCTTGCGAATTAAACGTATCAATCAAAATCTGCCAGATTGGTCACGGCAATATTACAGCTACTTTTTTATTGTTTTCACTTGCGGATTAAGCGTATCAAAATTATCATAACATACTAATTATGAGTACTTTATGATAAAAAATATTTTGTTTTCCCATCATTTTAAAATAGTTTTACCACACATAATTTATTCTAACCAAATATAAACATGAGAAAAAAATTTACCCTACTTGTTAGTATGGTCCTCACCGCCTTTACATTTTGTTTCGCGCAAGATGTGGTTGTAAAAGGTAGTATCAAGGACAAAGACGGCGCTCCGTTACCTGGAGTTTCTGTAAATGTTAAAAATTCTAAAATTGCGGCCTCCTCTAATGGAGATGGAGCTTATGCAATCGGTGTTCCGCCAAGCTCAACTTTGGTTTTTACCATGTTGGGTTATATTACCCAAGAGGTTCCCGTAAACAACAAAACGTCTATTGACGTTGTACTATTAGAGTCAGTTAGTCAGTTAACCGATGTTGTTGTTATTGGTTATGGAACAGCCCAAAAGAAAGATGTTACTGGAGCAGTTTCTAGTGTTAAGGCAACTCAACTAGAAAATGAAAATCCACAAAGTGTTTCTGATATTTTAAGAGGAAACATTCCTGGTTTAAGTGTTGGTTTTAGCAGTAGTGCCAAAGGTGGGGGAGATTTGTTAGTGAGAGGAAAAACCACACTTACCGCAAGTACTTCGCCATTAATTGTGCTTGATGGGGTAATTTTTATTGGGCAGCTTTCAGATATTAATCCAAATGACATCGAAAGTGTTGATGTGTTGAAGGATGCAAGTTCTCTAGCCGTATTTGGTGCCAAAGCGGCAACGGGTGTAGTCGCAATTACCACTAAAAAGGGCAAATCTGGTGCCCCAACAATTACAGTTAATAGCAACTTCGGAATTGCAACACTCGCTAAAGATCAACGTGTTTACGATGGGGCTGGCTTTTTAAATTGGCGTGCAGATGTGTTAAGGGCACCAGGCACACAACCAGCTTATATTTATAACGATCCAAATAATTTACCTGCGGGCGTTACGCTTACACAATGGTTAAATGGCCAAACCACAACTAACCCAACAGATTTGTGGCTAACGAGATTAGGCTTGGTTGCCAATGAAAGAGCAAACTATGTTGCTGGAAAAGAAATAGATTGGTACGATTTATTGTTTAGAACAGGACAACGTCAAGACCATACGGTTAGCATTGCAGGAAGAAAAGATGAGGTTAACTATTACATGTCTTTGGGTTATCTAAAAAATGAAAACCTTATAGAAGGTGGCGAGTTTAGTACTTTTCGCGGAAGAGTTAACTTGGAGGCAAAAGCAGCTAAATTTCTAACCTTAGGCCTTAATCTTCAATATGCAGCACGCGATGAGGGTGCAATTGAAGCAGATTGGGCACAATTAACCAATTTATCTCCTTATGGAGATTATTATAATGCTGATGGGTCTTTAAGGAGAATTCCTACAGATGATAATGGATTGAATGCTAGAAATCCATTTCTTAATCCGTTTTATAACGACCGCATGAATAAACAGAATACACTGTTTTCAACCTTGTTTGCTAAAGCATCACTGCCATTTGGTATTACATATACGCTAAATTTTAGTCCTGGATTAGACATGTATCGTACATTTAATACGCAATCTTCAAAAAATCCAAATGTAACTACACTCGGAGGGATTGCTTCTCGTGCACAAGAAACACGTTACAATTGGCAAATTGATAATATATTAAAGTGGAATAAAACTTTCGCTAAAATTCACTCGATTGATGTAACATTATTAGCCAACGCAGAAAAATACCAGTCTTGGTATACTTTATCTACTAATGAAGGTTTCAGCCCAAGCGATATTTTAGGCTATCATAATTTAGCTACAGGTAACAAACCTTCCATCAGTAGTGATGATATTGTTTATACAGGTGATGCCTTATTGGCGAGGTTAAATTATGGATTAATGAATCGATATAATTTTACCGCTTCTGTTCGTAGAGATGGATATTCAGGTTTTGGAGCAGATAAAAAATATGCAACCTTTCCTGCCGCTGCATTTGCATGGAGTTTCACTGAAGAAAGTTTCATGAAAAACATCAAATGGTTAAATTACGGTAAATTGAGAGTGTCTTATGGTATTAATGGTAACCGTGAGATTAGAAATGCTAGTAATGGGGTTATCGATCCTTATGTGGCTTTGTCTCAAGTTGATGCTGGTAAATATCAAATAGTTAGCCCGAATGGCGTGGCAAGCGAAACCAACACGCTTACACTAAATTCAAGAATGGGAAATTCTACTTTGGCATGGGAGAGAACAAAGGCATTAAACATTGGACTAGATTTCGGAATTTTGAATAATAGGATTAACGGATCTTTTGAATATTATGATAAAAAGACGTCAGATTTATTAATTGGCCAATCTCTTTCGGCAGTAACTGGTTATGCCAACGTAATCTCTAATTTGGCAGCAGTAAGTAACAAAGGTTTCGAATTTTCTATTAACAGCAAGAATTTAACAAGTGGAAAAGTATTGTGGAATACCACATTAAATTTTTCGCTCAATAGAAATAAAATTGATCGATTAGCTGGAGCAAGCAATGATTTAGTTAATGGTTGGTTCATTGGCAGGGACATAGACATAATTTGGGATTATAAAATTTTGGGAGTATGGCAAGCCGATGAAGTTGCAGAAGCAGCAAAATACACAAGAGGAGGCATTAGGCCTGGCGATTTTAAACTACAAGATGTAAACGGTGATTACTTATATACTGATGCAGATAAGCAATTTATAGGCTTTCGTAGTCCGAGGTTTAATTGGGCCCTTCGTAATGAATTTAATCTATTCAAGAGTTTCGATCTTTCCTTTCAGTTGATTTCTAACTGGGGGCAAAAAGCACAAGATAACCAAAGATTAAACCAACCAGGTGGTGTAGGCTTTGGTCGTACAAGTTCTTATGTTTTACCATATTGGACACCAGAGAACCCAACAAATGAATATGCTCGTTTAACTTCTAACTTTAGTGGAACCACTTTTAATGTATATAGCAAAAGTTCTTTTATTAGACTAAATACAGTTGCTCTTGCCTACACCATTCCTCCATCTATTTTGGGAAAGGTAAAAATCCAAAGTGCTAAAGTTTATTTCAATATTAATAATGCAGCACTGTATGCTCCAGATTGGAATCAATGGGATCCACAAAATAATGGACCAACACCAAGATATTATACGTTGGGCTTAAATCTTTCATTATAATCAATAGACAGACATGAAAAACTTAAATATAAAAATAATTCTTCCGGCACTGTTGCTGCTAACTGTTGTCAGTTGTAAAAAAACTTATTTAGATGCAGAAGTGCTTTCAAAATATGAACCAACAAATTCTTTAACAAATTTGGCCGGTATGAATGCTGCATTGGCGGGGCTGGGTGCCCAAACTAGGCGAGAATTTTTTGATGATATGGCACCAATCATTACCGAGGCTATTTTCTCAGATGTAGCAGTAGATGGCACTACTGATAAAAGTACTCAAGCTCAAGACATGAACACCAGGGTAACACCTGAGGCCAATCTGAACAGTCCAGATTTCAATAGAATTGGATTTTATTGGACCGAAGGATTTAGAGGTGTCAGATTTGCAAATACAATCATCAGCAGCATTGGCAATGTTACCTTTAAAAACGATGCCGAGAAAAATGCAATACTTGGTGCTGCCTACTTCTACAGAGCATATTATTATTACAGACTTGTTCATCAGTTTGGTGATGTTCCATTATTGTTGCAAGATTTAACTACTTCGAAAGATGATTTTTACTCAACTAAACGCGAAGTAATCTTAACTAGAATGCAAAGCGATTTAAAATTTGCTGAACAATGGGTTTTAGATGGTGGAAATAAAGGAGAGGTTACAAAAGGTGCAGTTAGTCACTTATTAACCAAAGTAAGTTTAGCTCTTGGTGATTTTGATGGCGCATTAACTGCTGCCAATAATGTTTTAAATGGAGGTAAATATGGCCTAATGAGAACGCGTTTTGGAAGTACCGCTGCAGATGCTACAAAAAATGTAATCTGGGATTTACACCGTATGGATAACAAGGCTATTGCTGCAAATAGAGAAGCCTTATTTTTGGTTATCGATAGAGAAACGTTACTTGGTTTTACGCCAAATGGGTCTCAAGTAATGAGAAACTGTGTGCCTGCATGGCATTTTACAAACCTTAAAACTCCATCTGGAGCATTACAGGCTATTGTAGATGGAGTAACGGCAGAAATTCCATTAACATTAATGTACGGTAGGGGAATTGGTAGGTATCGCGGTACGCCTTATAGTACCAAATATATCTGGACAGATAATACAGATTATCGTCATGCACCTGGTATGTGGATGAACATGACCGATTTGGTTTATAATAACCCTGCAATTAAAACAGGAACTAATGTGTCTGAAAGAGCACTTTTTGGCAAGCCACTAGTTGATGTTACACCTGCCAATGTTAATAATATGTTTTTAAATAAGGGAACAGATACAATCCGTCACTTTTTTGGGTGGCCGCATTATAAAACCTTTATTAACTCTACCAACGCCTTGGCTGTTGATAAGTATTGGTCGCCACCTAGAGGTACAAATACAGATTGGTATGTTTTCCGCCTTGCAGAAACTTATTTATTGAGGGCCGAAGTGTATTATTGGAAAGGAGATTTAGCTTCAGCAATGGCTGATATTAATCAGGTTAGATCAAGAGCAAACGCAACTTTATTAACTGATCCTTCAACAATTACCATCGGAACAATTTTAGATGAAAGAGCAAGGGAGCTATATTATGAAGAGCCACGTAAAACGGAGCTTACGCGAATGGCATACATTTTTGCGAAAACGGGAAAACCAGCTTACAATGGCAAAACATATACCATGTCGAACTTTTCTGATGTAAACTTTTTTTATGACCGCATCATGGAGAAAAACGATTTTTACAAAAATCAAGTTCCAACAATTTCAGGGGTGAACTTTAAAATTTCGCCCTATCATGTTTTATGGCCTATACCTGCTGATGCACAGCGTTTTAATATAAATGGTCGTATCAATCAAAACAAAGGATATACTGGATATGAAAATAACGTTCCAGCATTAGATAAAATACCTTAATACAGTTTGGTATGGTTGTTAAAACCAAGAGAGGCAGTTCGTAAAAAGATTGCCTCTTTTTTGTTATGGGAGAATGTTTCTAAATTAAAAACAGATGCCATAATGCAATCGGATTGCTATAGCTTTGCTTCAAATATTTAATGATGTCGAAAACAAAACTTACAATTAACAATAACGGTTCAGTTAAAATAGAAGGAGATTTCGAAATTGTAGATAGAAGTGGTAACGCTTATGGTTTACAAGGAAGAACGGTTCTTTCAATTTGTCGCTGCGGTTTATCAAGTAACAAACCTTTTTGTGATGGTTCACATAATGGCCATTTTGAACACGAAGCAGTAGCTTTTGATCTGCCGCCAAAAAAAGTTTAATTTACTCAATGTCAAAAAGCATCAATCTTAATCGGGTTGATGCTTTTTGCTTTTAATAGGCACATCATCATACATTCATTTTAATATATTTGGATTAATCAAGCCTCACCCAATGCCACATTTACTAGATAACCCAATTTATAATGCTTTAGTTTCGGCGCATCATCCAATTTCGTTGGGAACAAAAACAGTAAGGTATTACTTGCCGAGTTTCGCCTCTTTTGCTGGCTTAAAGGATAATTCTGCTGCTAATTTTGAAGAGCTTTACGAAATCAGTGAGCCAGAAAGTTTCTTTATTGTGTTCTCTATCAACCCTCTTGAAATTTCAGATCAATGGAAGCTCATAAAGCAAATTAATATGTTTCAATTGGTCTATGAATATCAAACTGTGCCAACTGGCGATGAAAGTGAATTTGTAGATTTAAATGAAACCCACGTTGATGAAATGATAACCTTAGTTCAGTTAACGGAACCCGGTCCATTTTTAGAAAAAACGATAGATTTTGGTAATTACACAGGCGTTTTTGAAGGAGGAAAGTTGATTTCAATGGCAGGTCATCGTTTTAATCCAACACCTTATACAGAAGTTAGTGCGGTTTGTACTCATCCCAATCATTTGGGCAAAGGTTATGCCTATCGTTTATTAAGAGAACAGATTAAACGTATTCTAGCTAAAAATGAAATTCCTTTTTTACACGTTAGAGATGATAACGAAGGAGCCATTAAGCTTTACGAAAAACTGGGTTTTAAAATTAGAACTAGCATGATTGCTTATGTGATTAAAAAAGCTTAGCTAAAAAGCTTTTCTACCTCTATAATTTTTAGGTGCAATCTTATCTTTTTTCTTAAAGAGTTTTGACAGGTAGGAAACAGATTCAAAACCAGTTTGGTAGGCAATTTCGCTGATGCTGAGACTTGTATTAGATAGCAATTCTTTTACTTTATCAAGTCTTAAATTTAGTAAGTATTGATTTGGTGATAAGCCAGTGAGGTTTTTAAAGTCCTTGCGTAACTTAGAATAGCCAGCTGGTAGTTTGCTCAAAATTTGCTCAATAGTAGCCTTGTTCGGAACGGATTCCCGTAACAAAAATTTAGCTTCTTCAACTAGCTTAGCAGTATTATCCATGTTAATTTCATGATATTGAGAAACCGCTTGTATATAACTTATAATTTGTAAGGTTGTGCCAGTAATCATTTGGTGGTAACCAGGTGATGCTTGCTGAACCTGATCAATTAGATTGTGAAAAAGCTTTAGTAAATTATCACTTCTGCCAGTTTTAATAAAAGGATTGGCTGGATCAAATTTCTTCATCAGCATTGCTGGATAGTTTCCCTTAAAGCCTACCCAATATTCTTCCCATCCACTTTTTAATGGTTTATAGCGATGCCAAACACCTGGGAAAAGTATAAAACAAGTGCCTTCTTTAACTTTTGTTGATTCGATATTCGCTGATTCGAAGATGCCCTCACCCATGGATATAAAAACGATATAAAATCCATCGAGAATTCTTCCGCTATCCCAATTGAACTTATGCGTATCGGGATGTTGGTTGTTTAATGGATAAGATTGGTTAGTGTCAATTTTAGTATAACCGGTTGTGGTAATGTAAAAGCCCCAATCCTCTTCTTGTTTGCCAAATGATAAGTATTTATTGTAATTATTCATAAGTTATTAATAAACGGAATACTCATAAATATCAAAATGTACAAATCTTTAAACAGATTATGTACGTTTTTCAATATTAGTGTTTATAAATTTAAATCACCAAATATTTATTTAATAAAATTATGAACGCTGAACTTTCAAAAGAACAGATAGCCTTTTACCAAGAGAATGGTTATGTGGTTATCGAAGACTTTTTATCGCCTGAAGAACTAGCGCAGTGGCGTGAAGCTGTTATGGAATCCATTGCCGATAGAAATGGATTAAAGATGCCAGGTAAAAACATCAATATCAATGAGGATGATGGAATCAATAAAGATGCGGCCTATTTCAATAATGTTTTTGATCAATTATTAAATCTTTGGCAAACCAATGAAAAGGTAAAGAATATCATGCTTGATGAACGTATTGGTAAAATGGTTTCTCAACTTTCTGGAGCAGATGGGGTTCGCATTTGGCACGATCAAGCATTGATCAAACGGCCTTGGGCAAATCCAACTTCATGGCACTTAGATACGCCATTTTGGTCGTTTTCAGATCGCAGAGCATTGTCTATTTGGGTAGCCTTAGATGATGCTACTTACGAAAATGGATGTTTGTTTTTCATCCCGGGTTCCTACAAGGAAACTACCTTTGAAAATCCTGGTATTGGTAAAAATATGGGAGAAATATTCAATTTTTACCCCCAATTTAAAACTACTAAATCTGTTGCTGCCCCAATGAAAGCTGGGAGCTGCTCTTTTCATAATGGGTTAACCATTCACGGTGCACATGCAAACATGACCCCGGGTTTTCGCAGGGCGATGACTTGCGCCTATATGCCTGATGGGAATGTGTTTAACGGAGAGCCAAATATTTTGCCTGATGCTTATTTGAAAACCATAAAGGTGGGTGATTTGCTAAACAGCGAAGAACAAAATCCGTTAATTTATCATAGGTAAAATTTATGCTAAATATTAATTTCTATTGCCCAAGGTGGGGCTCAGAAGATATTCCTTGGGCTCGGTTTTGTGAGGAGGTAAAAACGGCTGGTTTTGATGGTGTAGAAGTTTATCCATTGCAATCTCCAAATGAAAAGGAAGAAATGCTTCGCCAGTTAGCTTTACATAATTTAGAGTTTTCATTGCTTCATGCAGAAATGAAAGAAGGTAAGGATTTTGAAAAGTATAAGCTTGCTTTGGAAAGAAATTTATACGAGTTGGTAGACTACCAAGATGATCAAATTAAACCTCAGTTTATTACCACGCAAACGGGCAGGGAATATTATACGCAAGATCAAATGGCGGAGTGTTTTGCCATTTGTGATCGAATTAGTAAGGAATCGGGTATTAAAATTATTCAAGAAACCCATCGAAATAAATGGTCGTATGCAGCTCATGTTGTTAAGGATTATTTAAAGAAGTTTCCATCGCTTGAACTGGCTTTAGACATTTCGCATTGGGTATGTGTTTCTGAAAGTTATTTAGAAGATCAGCAAGACGCCATAGATTTAGCCATACAGCATACCATGCATTTACATGCAAGAGTTGGACATACTGAAGGACCACAAGTGACAGACCCTAGAGCTGATGAAAATAAAGAAGCCCTGGAACATCATTTAAAAATTTGGGATAAATGGATAGCGCATTTAAAGAAAAACAAAATATCAAAATGTACAATAACACCAGAGTTTGGGCCATATCCATATATGCCTTATAAAAATAATACTACAAAGCCGATTGCCAGTCAATGGGGAATAAATTGCTTTATGAAAAATTTACTTAAAAGCAGATACACTAATAATTAAGCCAATCAAATATGAAACTGCACAGAAGAAGATTTTTACAGTTGGGTTCTATAACGCTTGCTGGTATTCCATTAAGTAAATTAACTGCTCAGGCAGCTTGGTATGATCATACAGCATTTTCTCCAAAAGAAGATTTATATGAATTATTTAAAAATCCAAAGGGTGCGGCGAAACCATTTGTAAGATGGTGGTGGAACGGCAACAGGGTAGTAAAAGCTGAACTTTTGCGTGAGCTTGATATATTAAAAGCGGCTGGTGTTGGTGGTGTAGAAATTAATTCCATCAGGTTTCCTGACACCTCAAATCCTTTAAATTATAAGGAAATGAACTGGTTAAGCGATGAGTGGCTTGATATGCTGAAAACCGCAGTAGAAGGTGCAAAGCAACGTGGATTGGTTTGCGATATTATCATGGGTTCTGGCTGGCCATTTGGAGCAGAGTTTTTAACAAAAGATGAGCAAACCCAGATGATGGCCTTGGGTACAAAGGATTTTACTGGTCCACAAACCATAGAAGTTAATCGTGCAGATTTATTAAAGCTAGTCGACCCAGCTTTAGCCTCAAAAAATAAAACACCTTATAAAGAATTGAGTTTTTTAAGACTAGCTCCTGCCTCGCTTAAAAATCCAGCAGATGCGATAGATCTTGACAGTAAAATTAATCAAGAAATTATCACTTTAAATATCCCAGAAGGCAAACACGTTTTATATTTCCTAGTAAAAATTACAGGCTACATGAATGTAATTTATGGCGCTCCAGGTGCAAATGGACCTGTATTAAACCACTATAATAAAATAGCGGTCGAAATGTATCTTAATAAATTATCAGATGCAATAAAACCTAAACTAGGATCGATGGGTAATTTATTTAGATCTGTTTTTGTAGATAGCCTAGAGTTGCAAGGAGCCAATTGGTGTGATGATTTTGAAGCGGAATTTGATAAAAGAAGAGGTTATGCCTTGCGACCACATTTGCCATTCATTTTATTTAAAACAGGTACACACGGTAGGCCAATAAATGAGGTTTATGGGGCACAATTTTCATCAGAATTACAAGATCAAGTAGAGCGAATTCGTTTCGATTTTGAGACTACAAAAATGGAACTTTTTAAGGAAAGATTTTTAGATGTCTTTTTAACCTGGTGTAAACAAAATGGTGTTTTATCGAGGGTACAAGCCTATGGAAGAGAATATCATCCATCAGATTCTAGCATGAGCATTGATATTCCAGAATGCGAAACATGGATGCGTAAATATGTGGGGGAGGACTTAAAGGATTATGATTATACACAAGGAAGAACTTATTCTCCAGTAAATAAATTTGTAGCATCTGGTGCTAAATTGAGCGGGAAAAAATTGGTGTCATGCGAAGAGATTACCAACACCGAAGTAGTTTTTAATGCCACAATGGAAATGATTAAATTAACTGGAGATCAGAGCAATCTTTCTGGTGTAAATCATAGCATTATTCACGGTTTCAATTACAGTCCGCCAGATGCGCCTTTCCCAGGCTGGGTTCGGTATGGCACTTTTGTAAATGAAAGAAATCCAATCAATGAATTTTTTAAGCTATGGATTGCCTATAAAGCTCGATTATCTACAATTTTTCAAGAAGGTGAAATGCGCTCTGATATTGCTTTGATGCATCCATTGGTAGATTTATGGAGCAAATACAGCGTGCAGTGGGATCCTTTTCCAGAAAAAGCTTTTCCAGATTATGCTCATAATGTTTGGGAAGCTATTCATCAAAATGGAGGCGGTTGCGATTATGTAAGCGAATATGTTTTGCAAAATTCTAAATCTGCCAATGGCAAACTAACTTATGGACCAAGAATATATAAAACCTTAATAGTTGTTGAGTTAGAAACAATGCATCCGGATACGGCAAAGTCAATAAGTAACTATATCGCATCTGGCGGAAAAGTTATATTCATTGGCAAACAGCCAAGCCATGCACCCGGTTTAAAAGGAAAGGCAATGGATAAGCAAGTTCTTGATACTATCAAACAGGCAAAACAAAAATATCCAACAAATGCCATCGAATACCCTTCGCCAACTGGCGAAATTTTAACTTGGTATAAAGATTTACAAACAAAAGCAGGAATTAAACCATTTATTAAAATTGATAAACCAAGCTCTTCTGTTAGTCAGGTATATTATAAATATGGAGCTTTAGATTGTTTCTTCATCTCCAATTATAGTAAGGATAAACGACACGAGTTTAACGCAGAATTTGATGTAGCTCTCAGTAAAACTGCATGGATTTGGAATGCGGAAGATGGTTCTAGAATGCTATATCCAACAAATGGCGCTAGCAATAAATTACACATCCCATTGGGGCCAGCAGAATCAAAATTAATTGTATTTGATGAAAATAAAACTGGTAAAAAATATTCCATTATTAAACCAAATGAAAAGACTGCAATAACGATTTCAACGCCTTGGAAATTGAGTTTAAATCATTTAGATGGTAGTACGAAACAGATTACTTTAGCTAAGTTGGTTGATTTTAAAGATGATGTTGATTTGAGCATTTTTGGCGGTGTTGCCATTTATGAAAATACAGTCAATGTAACCGATATTCTTAAAGCAAATTATCTAGATTTGGGAAAAGTACACGGTGTTTGTGAACTGATAATTAACGGAAAAAGTGCAGGTGTAAAATGGTATGGTGATAGGATATATTCGCTTGGTGGGCTTTTAAAATTAGGCAGTAATTCCATTGTAATTAAAATTACCACAACAATGGGTAATTACGTTGGGTCGCTAAAAACCAATAAGGATTCTATAAAATGGATTAAAGGGAAAAATCAGCCAGTATATTCTAATGGAATGTTGGGGCCAGTAAGGTTAATGGGCTAAACAAGCAAAAGCAATTATGGAATAAATTTAGAATAGACCTTAAAAATTCTAAATATTATTTATCTTAAACCATCCGTAAATTGCGCTATTGTTTAATATGAAATTTTCCTCTTTGAATAGGTTTTTGTTAAAAATCTATGTGTTCTCTTTTTTGTTTTTTGCTTTCCTTTCTAAAAGTTACGCTCAGCAACCTACCAAATACAGTTTACTCTGGGAAATAAGTGGTAATGGACTTAAAAAGCCATCCTACTTATTTGGATCCATGCACCTAAAGGATAAACGGATTTTTAATTTCAGCGATTCAGTGATTAAAGCAATGGATTCAAGTTCTGCTTTTGTAATGGAAGTACATCCTGATAGTGTTAACAAATCTTATTTCGATGAAAGCAAGGAGAAAGTTGTAAAAAGAGATGTGCTAAAACTATTATCTTCTGCGCAAATTGATACCTTAATGAAAAGATTTAAGGCTAAAAATGGCTTTGAAGCAGATAGTGCCACCTTAAATAATCCGATATTGATTTCGGCATTAATGAAACCAGATTACGCTAAACCTGATGATATGCCATCATTTGTAGATGCTTATTTATACGGTATTGCCAGAACATTGAAGAAAAAAATATTTGGCTTAGAGAAAATTGAGGACCAAATGGAATTGTTGTATGAGGACGACGAAGATATTTTGGCTTTATTTGACGACAATGAACAGCAAAAAGAATATGTAGAAGAGATGATTGCTGTGTATGCTAGAGGAAATATTAATGAGATATATGATTTTCTGAAAGATGAGGAAGGTGTAGAAGATGCTGACAATTCGATTGCTCGTAACCTTGTAATGGCTAACGGAATGAAAGAACTGTTTAAAAATGAAACTGTCTTTACCGTTGTTGGCGCTGCTCACTTACCCGGCGATAAAGGACTTATTGCCTTGCTTAAAAAAGATGGATATAAAGTTAGGCCTGTAACCTCAACCTTTACTGGTGTTGCCAAAAACTATCAAATTGATTATGCTAAAATGGATTGGTATCATCATATAGATCCAACGTATAATTATAACATAGATTTCCCATCATTGCCTGCCCGCAAGTTTCAAAAAGGCACGTCTGCGGTAACTGTTTACTCAGATATTTCTACTGAAACAATATTTACAGCAACTGCTAGTTTTACAGGTCCAATTACAGCAGCCAATGCCGAAAGTTATTTAGATACAGTAGCTAAAACATACGCTGAAAGTGAAGCAGTAGAAATAATCAGCCAAAAGAAAATAGTTAAAGATGGCATTGCGGCCTTAGAACTTGAAGCCAAAACAAAAAGCAAATTTGTTAGAACGATAATTCAATATAACAACAGTCAGTTTTTCACAGTTTCTGTAGAAGGGCCAAAAAACAACTTGCATGATTATTTTGGTAATCATTTTTTAGAATCTTTTCACAGCACTAAACCTGTTGCTGTTAGTGCTGATAATTGGATTACTCATAAAAATGAAGCCGGTGCCTTTTCGGTTAAAATGCCTTTAAAACCCGAAGAACTTAAAAAAGAAGTTGCCAACCCAAATTTTCCAGATTACCCCTATCAAATTAACATGTATTTGGCAACAGACCAAGTTAGGCTGATCAATTATATTTTGAGATATAATGATTTCCCGACAGGATTATATTTAGCTAATCTACCTGTGGTTTTTGAATCCTTAACAAAACCATTTGAAGGAAAAGCAGAGATTATTAGCGGTCCCACAAAGATTTTTAAAGATGGCTACGAAGGACGATCAGTTGAGATGGTCATGCAAGGTTACCACATGGAAGCACAAATGTTTGTAAGGGGCAATAGAACTTATATGCTCTTAAAGCAAAATTTAAATGGGGAACAAAAACCAGAGGAAGACCCTTTCTTCAAATCTTTTAAATTTGAAAACTATATTGCATCACCAACTATTCCTTTCAGTGTAGGAAATTTAAAAGTGCAAATGCCAAGCAAACCTTTAACCATGCCGAGTGAAGACGAAGATGAAGGAGAGATACAAAACACGAAGTTGTATTATGCCGTTAACAATAATACTGGAGGGGTTTATGGTCTGCAATCTGCCAAAATTAGTAAGTATGCTCGCTACAAAAGTTTAGATACTTTATATAAAACACTGTTAGACGGATTAAAGGGTGAAACAGATAGCTTGATCAAAATAGAAGATATCCTTATCGGCAGTATTAAAGCAAAGCAATACACCGCAAAAGATACTTTAGCTGGAACAGAGAAAAAGCTTCGCATTTGGATTGATAAAGATCAATTTTATTTTCAAACTACCCTAACCAGCAAGGAAGAGATATTAGGGAAGCAATCGATAGACTTTTTTAATAATATCAATTACACACCACATCCTTCAACTATAAATTTGTTTTCTTCTAAGGCCGATTTAATCATGGCCGACTTGAAAAGCAAAGACACCACTACATTTAAAGCGGCATTTAAGGCATTAAATTACTATGGTTTTGAGAAGGATGAATTGCCCATTATTTATAAAGCATTAAGATTAACTTATGATGATGATACAATAGGTTATGGTGTAAGAGGAAGATTGATTGGTAAGTTGAAAGAATTAAAAAATGAAACCACCATTCCTTTTCTTAAAGAATTATATCAAGCAAAAAATCCAGATGTTATCCGTGCTAAAATTTTAGGCTCAATACCAGCTATTGATTCTACCAATTACGATTGGTACCTTAAAAAATTGATCGAAACACCACCTTTAAAAATAAAAGACTATTGGGGTTTATTTCGCCCCTTAAATGACTCACTTTCATTCGCAGGTAAACATTTAAATGAGCTCATCCCATTAATGAACGATGAAGGTTACAGAACTCAAATTTTAACCATTGTTTCTCAAATGCTAGGAGATGATAACAAAGCGTTATATCAAGATTTAATTAATACCAATAAGGAAAAAATTGTTGCAAAGGCAATCTCAGATATTGATGAATACATTTCTAAGCCAAGCGACTATCCCTCAAATGTTTATTCATATTTAAATATTTTAACAAAGCTAGCTTTAAAACCTTTGGCAGATGAGTTTACCAAAAAGGTGTTTAAATTAGACTCTTCTATTTATATGCACACCACGGCGTTAGCAACCCGAATTAAACTGAATTTGCCTTTAGACATAAAAATGTTAAGTGAGCAATTAGATAGTTTAAGTACAAGGTATGAAATTATGCAAGCTTACAAGACAGCTGGAAGGTTAAAAGAAGTGCCATTAAAATATCGGAAACACGATGAATTTGGCAAACTAATGGTTTATAACTACGCAAATGAAGAGGATTATTATCCACAAGAGATTAAACTTTTAGGTAAAATAAAAGAAGGCGATAAGACCTATTACGCTTATGAGGTAAGCTTCGATGAAGATGGAGAAGTGAAAAAATATTTAGCTATTGCAGGTGCTTTTAATGATAAAAGTGAAGACTTGGATTTCGAAAATCTTTTTGGTTTCTTGGGGGATGATGAATTAGAAGAGGATTGGGAAACACAAGCCAAAGCGTTAATAGAAACCTATAATTCAGAACAATAAACACTAAAGATATGGAAGAAGTAAAATTAAACCTAAACGAAAAAAACCAAGGTGCTTTTGTAGTTTTAGATGGTGATGAACAACTTGGCGAAATGGTATTGGCCCTAGTTGATAAAGATTTGATTGTTTACCATACAGAAGTTTCTCCAAAGGCAGAAGGGAAAGGTTTGGCAAAATTAATGCTTAATGCCATGGTGGTTTATGCTAGAGAAAATAGCTTAAAAGTTGTTCCGCTTTGCCCTTATGTGCATGCTCAATTCAAAAGGCATCCAGCAGATTACGAAGATATTTGGAATAAGATTCACGAAAACGAATAAGTTATTTTTTAATCTCTATAACTGTTCCATCGCCAACATATTTCAATAAGGTGTCCATATCCTTGTTTTGTATGGTGATGCAACAATTTGTCCAATCTTTTTGCATTTGGCTTTTTACCATGTATAGAAATGCCAAAGCCTTGTTTTACTCCTTTTTGTTTTGCGATTGATTTATCGTTGGCATCTGGATAAGATGTGGAATAGCTTTTGTGGAAATCACCCTCACGATCGTACTTGCTAACTAAATGATATATGCTTTCGGGTATTCTCTCGTCACATCAAAATTCTTCATTGACATAATGCTAATAATCAATTCTAAAAAATAAGCTACTTCTAAACCATTTAATTAATTGACTTGTTGTTCTTTAAAGTGAAAAATGGCACGAGCAAAAAAGAAGGCAAAGACAAAATCTAAAAAGAGAACTAAGAAGAATAAACTTGGTGTTAAAAACTCTTTGGTTAATAACATCAACGCCAGAAAAAAGAAAGGAATTTCTCGGACTAAAAGGAAAAAAACCGTAAGCAAGAAATCATATAAAAAAATGAAAAATGGTTGGGGTAAAAAAGAGTCATAAAATGAAGAATTTTAGCAATAAAGCTATTCAATTAGCAAAAATATGTCTTTGCATTTTATTTTTGTCATCGTGTAAAAGTGGACCTTTTAATTTACTAAAACCAGCTTCGCCACATCAAGAATATGAAAGGAAATTGATTAATGCAGGGCTTAATCAAACAACAATGGGTACCATGTGGATTAATAATGCACAACAAAGCCTGCAAAAAGCATTACCAATTAAATTGCCGTATCAAGAGAAAGGATATTTTTCTGCAGAAAAGGTTGATGTGGCTGCCTTTCGATTTAACCTATTGAGAGGTCAAAAGTTGGAAGTTAAAATCACGAAAAAACCTGATCTTGGTTTTATGATTTATGCTGATGTCTGGGAAACAACAGCAACCACTGAATTTAAGTTGCTAAGTTCTAGCGACACCTTAGGAAATCCCATCCAGCTTGATGCTGATAAATCTGGCACCTATATTTTAAGGCTGCAACCAGAATTATTAGGCAGTGGAGAGTATACTTTAGAAATTACAACAGGACCATCCTTAAACTATCCCTTAAAAGCTGCAAGTAAAAATCAAATTCAAAGTTTATGGGGAGTTGGCAGGGATAATAATACTCGACGACATGAGGGTGTAGATATTTTTGCGCCTTTTAGAACTCCGGTTATTGCAGTTGCTTCGGGTAGGGTAACAGGTGTAAATACAAATAATTTGGGAGGGAAAGTAGTGTGGTTTAGGCCAGCCGGAAAAGATTATACTTTATATTATGCCCATTTGGATGAACAAAACGTAACAGAAGGCCAAGTTGTTAATTATGGTAATACCTTAGGTAGGATGGGCAATACTGGCAATGCGCAAGGCGGTCCACCGCATTTACATTTCGGCATTTATACAAGTGGTGGAGCAATAGACCCATATCCTTTTATCAATCCAGCAATTGAAACTCTGCCAAAAATAGCAACATCATTAACTAATTTAAACACTACTATGCGAACACTCTCAAACACCAGCCTTGATGATATCAGTCTTAAAGCTGGAACGGTATTAAGAGTTATGGCTGCAACTGGAAATAATTATAGATTAGAATTGCCAGATGGGAAAACAGGTTACTTATTAGGCAAAACGTTAACAACTGTTTCAAAACCACTTAATAAAATAAAAATTAAAATAGCACAATCGCTATTCGATAAACCAGAATATGATGCAGCTGTAAAGTTAGATTTAAAAGAAGGACAAACCCTTAATGTACTTGGTACTTATGGCGATTTTCAGTTGGTTTTGGATGCAAATAATCAAACTGGCTGGTTAAATATAAAATAAAACCTCAAACATTTTATAAATGAATGAATATTCACTTATATTTGCTGAATGCGAGTAAGAGATGAAGAAAAAGTTCAGCTAGTAAAACAAAAAGCACTTGAAAGCCTAGTTAAAGATGGTTTTGAAGGATTTAGCATGAATAAGCTGGCCAAAGCTTGTAGCATTTCTGTTGCCACACTTTACATCTATTATAAAGACAAAGACGATTTAATCATCAGCCTTGCGCATGAAGAAGGTGAGAAAATGGCTACTGCGATGATAGAAAATTTCACGCCATCACTCTCATTTGAAGAAGGAATGCGCATTCAATGGTTAAATCGATATGCTTATGTTGTTGGAAATCCATTAGCTTACCAGTTTTTCGAGCAGCTGCGAACTTCAACCTATCAAGTTAAGTTCCTAGAAACCTTCATGAAAAAATTTAAGGTCGTTATTAGTGAGTTTATGCATAATGTAGTAGCCAGGGGCGAAATGAATCCTATGCCATTAGAGGTTTTTTGGTCTGTGGCTTATGCACCCTTATATTCATTGGTAAGGTTTGATAATGAAGGGCAAAGCGTGGGTGGTAAACCATTTAAAATGACTGATGAAGTTTTATGGCAAACATTTGATTTAGTAATTAAAGCGTTAAAAAATTAAAAGTATGGAAAACCTAGACCATATCTTATTGTTTAAAACTGATATCAAGACTGAAGATTGTAAGGCGAAATTGCAATCTATTTTAGATAATCATTCAGCTATTTCTAAATGGAATGTTGCCTTAGATGATGAGGATTTTGTATTGAGAATAGTTTCCGAATCGCTAAACCATCAACAAGTAATAGAACTTATAAAGACTCACGGCCACTTTTGCTGTGAATTAACTTAACTAAATGAAATCAACACCAGAAGCTACGCCATTTACGGGCTATCAAAAATTAGCGATTTTCCTTTTGGCTATAACGCAGTTCACGGTAATATTAGATTTCATGGTGATGTCGCCATTAGGCGATATTTTAATGAAATCACTTTCCTTAAAACCTTCCGCTTTTGGGATAGCAGTTTCGGCTTATGCATTTAGTGCTGGTTTGTCTGGGTTGTTAACCGCAGGTTTTGCAGACCGTTTTGATCGAAAAAAACTGTTATTATTCTTTTACATTGGTTTTATTGCAGGTACTATTTTCTGCGGATTAGCGCATACGTACGTAGAACTAGTTGCAGCAAGAATTATAACAGGTTTATTTGGTGGCGTAATTGGTTCAATTTCTATGGCTATTATTACCGATATCTTTAGCCTACAACAACGAGGTAGGGTAATGGGCTTTTTGCAAATGGGCTTTGGCGCTAGTCAGGTTTTAGGTGTGCCAATTGGTTTATACCTAGCTAACATTTGGGGTTGGGAAGCTCCATTTTGGATGATTGCCGGTTTGGCTATTATTATAGCGCTTGTCATTATGTTAAAGTTGAAACCTATAACTACTCACCTATTAGTGCAAAGGGATAGATCAGCATTTATGCACCTATGGCATACCGTTGCTAAGAAAAGACATAGAGTTGGTTTTACTTCTACAGCTTTGTTATCAATTGGTGGCTTTATGATGATGCCTTTCGGAAGTGCGTTTGCCATTAACAACCTAGGTGTTAGTAATGACCAATTGATAATGCTGTTAATGATTTCTGGGATAAGTTCATTGGTAATCATGCCGCTTATCGGAAAATTAAGTGATAGCATTAGCAAGTTTAAAATATTTATGGTTGCCTCATTATGGATGATGATCATGTGTGTTATTTATACCAACTTAGCGATCACTCCATTTTGGATTGTAGTTGGCCTTAATATTTTAATGATGATGGGCATCATGAGCAGAATGGTTCCTTCATCGGCATTAACCAGTGCCATTCCAGATTTAGAAGATAGAGGTGCGTTCATGAGTATCAATGCTTCGCTACAACAAATTGCTGGTGGTGTTGCTGCTGCGGTGTCTGGTTTAATTGTAGTGCAAGAAAGTAAGTTTAGTCCTTTAGAAAATTACAATGTTGTTGGTTATGTAATTGTTGTGATTACGCTTATTAGTATCTTCTTAATGTCTAGAGTGAGTAAATTGGTGTCTGAAAAAGAAGTTAAAGTTCATCCCACAGTTGTGGAAGAGTTGGGATAATTTTTTTAGTGAACTTGCTAGTAATTGTTTATCCCAGCGGGATAAAATATCTGTAGGAAATCACAAAGCATACATTCGACCCCAGCTGGGGTCGCACACCATAATTGCATATTTAGCTATAGACATACGACCTCGCTGGTCTTGAGCCTTTTTGATTTTAGAAAAGCCAGCAATTAATCAATTTAACAATAGAATAAGTGTGTTACTACCACTACAAAAACCCTACATATTTTATAAATACCCTCTTTAAGTGATTAGGCAAACCTTTGCGTAGAATTATACCAAGTAAAGGATGCCTAACTATTGGTTTGTGCCTTTAAAATGAAGAAATTGCATATCGATTTTATCGAATCAAACTTCAAATACAAATGAACAAATCTAATCAACTAGTGCTATTAGCTACTTTGTTATTAGCAAACGTTACGGCTTTTGCACAACAAAAACCAGTTTCTTATGCAAGCAAAAAAGTAACAGTTTATTCCACTGTTAAAGGTTCAGACAAGCCAATGTCGCAAACCGATATTTTAACTTTTAAAACTTTAAAGCAACCATTGGAAACCCAAACTTTGGTATTTGTAGATCCAAATAGAAAGTTTCAAACTTTTATAGGAGTTGGTGGTGCAATTACGGATGCATCTGCAGAGGTTTTTGCAAAAATGCCAAAAGCTACTCAGCAAGAATTGCTAACCGCTTATTACGATAAAACAAAAGGAATTGGCTATACAATTGCTCGTACAAATATTAATAGTTGCGATTTTAGCAGCGATACCTATACCTATGTTGAGGATAATGATAAGGCTTTAAAAACCTTTAATATTGATCACGATCGCAAGTTTAAAATTCCATTAATTAAACAAGCTACAGCAACTGCTGGAGGAAAAATAAACTTATTCGTAAGTCCTTGGAGCCCACCTGCGTGGATGAAGAGCAATAATAACATGCTAAAGGGAGGAACTTTACTGCCTGCCTATAACCAATCATGGGCTAATTATTATGTAAGGTTTATACAAGAATATGAAAAAGCTGGAATGCCAATTTGGGGCTTAACAGTACAAAATGAACCAATGGCAACCCAAAGATGGGAATCATGTCTTTATACTGCTGAAGAGGAGAGAGACTTCATCAAGAATTTTTTAGGTCCAACTTTGCAGAAAAACAATATGGCTAGCAAGAAATTAATTGCTTGGGACCATAACCGCGATTTAATTTATCAAAGAGCATCAACTTTGTTGGAAGACCCTTTGGCAGCTAAATACATTTGGGGTATTGGTTTTCACTGGTATGAAACATGGACTGGTAGCACTCAAAACTTCGAAAACTTAAAAAGAGTTAACGAAGCTTTCCCTACAAAACAGTTAATTTTCACTGAAGGTTGTGTAGAGAAATTTGGCTTTGATAGAATTAATGACTGGACCTTAGGCGAACGTTATGGACTTTCGATGATTAATGATTTTAATGCTGGGACAACCACTTGGACAGATTGGAACATCCTTTTAGATGAAAACGGTGGACCAAATCATGTTGGTAATTTCTGTTTTGCCCCTATTCACGCAGATTTAAGAACAGGCAAACTTTTGTATACTAACTCTTATTATTACATTGGCCACTTCTCTAAATTCATTAAGCCAGGGGCGAAAAGAATTATCAGTTCGCCTAGTCGTTCAATGTTAATTAGCACTGCGTTTCAAAATCCAGATGGTTCAATTGCAGTTGTGGTCATGAACAATACAGACCAAAAATTACCTTATCAATTATGGATAAAAGGAAGTGCTGCCGAAACGGTGAGCCAACCTCATTCTATAAGTACTTTAATTATTAAATAAATTTTTAGCCACAGATTAGCAGATTTTAATCGGTTAATCTGTGATTATTTTTTTTTGATTTACCAAACTTGCCAATTCAAGTTTTTGGTTTCGTTTCTTGTAGTGGGAATTTGTAAGCCTGCAGTTAATTCAGCTACTCGTTTATTTACATATTTTTTAAGATCATTTACCGTTGCATGCGGATTTGCTTGCATGTATTCCAAAATGCTGTAACTAAATACACCATTTTTTAAATCATTTTTTTCTAATGCAAATTGAGTTCCTGCTGCGGCAGAAATTACAGTTGCTCCAGTACTTCTACCCACGTTTACAAATAATTGTTGCATGAGTTCTAGGCTAGATTTCATATTAGCTTTCTTATTGCCAGTATTTATTACTTTAACCCCTTTTCCCCCTTGAGTATTGT
Source organism: Pedobacter frigiditerrae (assembly GCF_032678705.1). NCBI lineage: Bacteria > Pseudomonadati > Bacteroidota > Sphingobacteriia > Sphingobacteriales > Sphingobacteriaceae > Pedobacter > Pedobacter frigiditerrae. Next base: position 1,501,780 of record NZ_JAVTSS010000002.1, read on the forward strand.
TTTTCGCTAAACTTTGTTCGGCATTATTTATTTTAAGCAACTCATCTTTGTCTAGCTCACCGCTATGGCAAGCGTCTATTAAAAGCAGTTTTTTGCGAGCTGGTATATTGTCTAACAAATCTTCTAAAACATCGTATGCTAAACCATTTTTTTCTGGTTTGTTAAAATCAACATCGTAGGTAGATAAAAAATAGTCAAAATCTTTATTTAATAAGCCATGGCCAGAATAGGTTATGATCACCCTGTCATTAATGTTACTTTGTTTGAGTTTTTCTTTTAAGGCGCTTACATTAGCGATAGTTACCTGTTGGTCAAATAGTGTGTCAATTAGGATGTTCTCGCCATATTTTAATTTCATTGCTTTAGCTAAATCACGCACATCTTTAACACTCCATTTTAAATTATTTTCTTTTTGTGCAAAATCATTGATCCCAATGCCTATAAAATAGAGTTTCTCTGAACTAATCTTTTCTGGAGCATACCTAACTAATATTGGAACTCTATAACTTTCTGTGCCGTTTTCGTTTGTTATTGAAGCGTCAATCTGATTGTTTCCATCACTAAGTTTAATGGTAATTGTGGTGTCTAGAACCTGAATTTTTTTAGATTTTAAACTAATGCCTTTTAAACCATAAAGTGGAGTTTCATTTACCCAAACATTAAAACGATCAATTTTATTTGCCGAATCACTAGCTTTAACATGAATGGAAATTAGGTTTTCCTTTTGCTCAAAGGCAAGCTTGTCTCTATTTACAATGGTTAATGTTGGTAAGGCGAAATTTGCTCTAAAAGCACCGGTATCTATGCCCAGCTTTTTAATTCTTTTTAGATAAGCTTTATGAAAGGCTGTAATTAATGAGGTATCAGCACTTCCCATTTCTTGTAATACTTTGTCTGGCCTGTTGTATTTTACATCTAGTTGATCAAAATTAATTGGCTGTAAGTCTTTACTTACATAATGCAAAAGTTTGGATGCCCCAGGAGAAGATTTATAATAGCCATAATTAACTTTATTTAAAAAATCTGCCTCACCTACAGGGAAAAACGTACTGATATTTTTTCCCGTTAGGCTATTCCATATTTTAACTGTTTGATCTTCGGCAGAAGAAATAATAGTATTTTCTTTTGGACCAAATTTTACTACATAAACATAACTGGTATGACCTGTAAAATTATTAATAACTTCCCCCGTTTCAGCATTCCATAATCTTATTTCTCCTCCAGATGAGCCAGCTAATAACTGTTTAGTTTTATAATCATAAGCAAAAGAAGAAGCATATTTCTTTTGCCAACTGTAATTCATCAGTAGTTTGCCAGTCACTAAATCCCATCTCTTAATTTCATCGCTACCATAACTAAAAAATGTAGTTGTTTCATCAGCTAACATTAAATTTGAAGTAGAAGTTTTATGGGCATCAATCGAGTGTATCAATGTTCCGTCAATACCATTAAAAACATTAATTTTTGGGCCAAAAGAAGAGCTAATAATAATATATTTCCAATCTGAGCTCACTGCTATTTTCCCGACTTCCCTTTTAGCACCAGGTAATTCTGCAATTAATCTTTTAGTTTCTAAATTCCATAATTTTGCATTTTCTTGATAGAATTCTGCAGTTAAAAATCTTTTGTTGTCGGCACTAATTTTCCAATAGCGGATGGATTCTTTAACCCCAGCTAAATTCATTACTAAGGCTCCAGTACTGATATCCCAGATCTTAGCATTACCCTTATCTGATGTTAAAAACCAGTTTTTGTGGCCAATAAAAGCAAAGTTGTGAAAGAATTTTCCGCTCATATTGTTAATTGTAGCTATTTCATTGCCAGTTGCCAACTCCCATATCATTGCATTTGATTCATTATCGATGCAAAGCAATAGCTTATTGTCTGGCGTAATTAGCAAATGATTAATGGTAACTTTATTTTTTCTATCTATTTGTCTAACCAGTTCGCCAGTGTTGCTATCCCAAATATTGATTAAGTTTTCAGAAGCAGCGGCGGTAACTAATTTGGTTTCATCTGGCGTAAATGCCCAACGATTTTGATAACCACTGTATTTTTTATCTAGTGTAGAAATTAACGTGCCTTTGCGCAAATCCCAAATCTCATTGGTTTTCGAATCTTTATAACGTACCAATGCTTTAAGGTAGCTTTTGCCATAAATTATTCGCTCAATATCGTTTTGAGCATACATTTGACCACCAAGCATGTCTCCATTTTCAATATCCCATATTCTGGTAAATGTTTGTGTTGCATTATCTGTAATTAATGTTTTTTGATCGTCCAAAAACTCAATTTTTTCAATAGCATTTGTAGTAGCTCCCTTAAGTTGGGTAATCAAGGTATTTTTTTCCAAATCCCAAACTTGGGCTAAATTGCCCATTGGTGTAATTAGTCTTTTTCCATCAGGACTCATCGCTATAGTTAATACCCCATTCCCATCGCCTTTAAAATCAAAAAGCAATTTCCCTGTTTTCAAATCCCAAAACTTGGTATTAGTAGAGCCTGTTCCAACAATTAGTTTTGAATCATCTTGTGTAAATTGAGCCACCCTAGCTCCTCCGTAATGCCCTTTTAAAGTTTGTAAAAGTTTACCAGTTTGCACCTCCCATATCTTTACTTCGTCTGTGCTCGATCCCGAAGCAATTATTTTTCCATCATGACTAAAAGTGGCAAATCTAGGTTCATCTTTATCATTGCTAAGCGTTTCAATTAAGTTACCTGTATTTGCATCCCATAATTTGATGTTTTTATGGTCAAAGCCATTTACTCTAGTTACAAATACATTACCGGTTACATTAAAATAAGCTTCTTCCAGTTTGTCATTTAAGTTAAGTGTATAAAGCAGTTTTCCTGTTTTTGCATCCCACATTTTCGAAGTATGATCATAAGAAGAGGATAGGATTTTTGATTGATCTGGACTAAAGGTTATATCCGCTACTATATCTGTATGGCCATCTAAAGTAAATAAAGGCACTTTTTTTAGTAAATCCCAAATGATGATGCTCCGTGCATCTGCGGTTACAATCTGTTTCCCATCCTGACTAAAAATAGCTTTAAAAACTAAAGTGTTAACTGTTAAACTATCTAGTAAAGTTCCATTGTTGGGGTCCCAAATCTTCACCAATCCATCGTAAGATGTAGTAAGAATTTTCTGCTTGTCTGGGCTAAATTCAGCATATCTAATGCTTTTTGTATGTGTTAAACGAGTTATTAGCTCGCCCGTTTTTCCATTCCATAATGGAATGCTTGTCCCATCTGCGTATTTTAGCATTCCTAAAATTCTTGTGCCGTTTGCATTGAAAAGAACATCATCTAATCCTATATTTTCGTTAGTTAGATCCGCCAATCGATAACCTGTTTCAATATCCCATAAGATTGTTTTTTTATCTTCTCCAACAGTGATTGCTTTTTTCCCTTCTGGACTAATTTTAATTGATTTTAAATAACTTGTATGACCAATAGGCAACATTAGTTTTGGTTCTTGCGCTTTTGATACAAGAGATAAAAGGAAAAAGAAGTATGTAAAAAAGTATCCTATTTTTGGTAAAGAGCTTTTAGAGACTGAAAATTTAGGAATCACCATAATTGAAATAATACTGTTCAATTTACCTCCAAATTTTAGTTTAACCAATACCTAATAAGTGGTATATTTTTTGAAGGAATAGTAGGGTTTCTGTGAAGTTAACTTGTAGTATAAAAGGTCTTTAGTTTTAATTAAAACTTGTTATGATTAAATTTTTTACAATCAATTAATCCTTCTTACGTTTATCTTGTCATACAATTGTAATTGCCAAATAGTTATGAAAAAAATTCACAGTTTCTACATTTGCCTTGTCGCATTTAGTTGCGGAATAGTTTTTTCTTCTTTCGTAAGAAATTCAACCGTCGAAAAATTTAACTTACCTTATAAAAAAGCTGGATTAACAGAACAGCAAGCGGCTGCGCATTTATTAAGCCGTTTTACTTATGGTGCCAAAGCAGGTGATGTTGATGCAGTGGTTAAAGAAGGCTTAGAAAAATGGTTAACACAACAATTAGTTGGTAAGCAAGATGATGCAAGCCTTAATCAAATGTTAGCTAAGTTCGAAGACATTAACTTAACCAATACAGAGGTAGAAAACATCTATCCAAGAAATGCACAGATTGTTCGTTATGCGGTTAAGGATGGTGTAATCCATAAAGATTCTGTAAATAAAGCTAATGGCAAAGAATATAGGGAGCAGATTTTAGCCTATATGAAAACCAAGGGTTATAAGCCTCAACAAGAATTATATCGTCAGTTTATTAGCCAAAAAATATTGAGGGCAACGTACACCAATAATCAGCTACAAGAATTGATGACAGATTTTTGGTTTAATCATTTTAATGTTTCATTAAGTAAAAATCAATGTGCTTCTTATGTGCCGGCTTACGAGCGAGATATTATTCGGCCTAATGTGTTTGGCAAGTTTGAAAACCTAGTATTAAGTACCGCTAAATCTCCAGCAATGCTGATGTATTTAGATAATTTCAGCAGTGCTGGAACTAATGTGCCAATGGAAGCTGCTGCCAGCGATATGCAAATGGGAGGCAATGCTCAACAGCAACAACGCAGAAAGAAATTCCAACAAGCTGTTCAAAAAAATAAAGTACAACAAGGAAAAGGAAAAGCAGGCTTAAATGAAAATTACGCTCGTGAGGTAATGGAATTGCATACTTTGGGTGTTGATGGTGGTTATACGCAAAGCGATGTAACCCAAGCTGCCCGTGTTTTAACTGGCTGGACAATTGCACCAATGGGCGATAATGGTTACGGCGCTCCAATGAAAAAATTAATGGAAACCGTGGGACAAGAAAATCTAGCTAAAAGAGGATTCGTGTTAGATGGTGATTTTATTTTTGCTGTAAATCGTCACGATAATGGAGAGAAAGTAGTTTTAGGCAAAAAATTCCCAGCTGGTGGTGGTTATGAGGAAGGAGTGGAGTTATTAAAAATGTTAGCTCATCACCAATCAACAGCTAAATTTATTTCTAGAAAATTAGCCACTCGTTTTGTGAACGATAATCCATCTCAAAGTTTGATAGATAAAATGGCAAAAACATTTTTATCAACTGATGGGGATATTAAAAGTGTTTTGATTACAATGGCAAGTGCTCCAGAATTTTGGTCTAAAGAAGCTTTAAGAGAGAAAACTAAATCGCCTTTTGAATTAGCTATAAGCGCTGTTAGAAGTTTAGATGCAAAAGTTACCCAGCCTTATCAGTTATACACTTGGATTAGCAAAATGGGTCAGCAGATGTATTATTACCAGGCGCCTACAGGTTTTCCAGATAAAGGACAATATTGGATAAATACAGGTTCGTTGTTAAATAGAATGAACTTCGGCTTGGCTCTAGCTTCTCAAAGAATTCCAGGGGTTACTTTTAATCTGGCAAAGATGAATAACAATCACGAGCCAGAAAGTGCTGAAGCAGCCTTAGTTATTTATAGCAAACTATTTATGCCAGAGCGTAAATTGGATGAAACTATTGCTCGCTTAAAGCCAATGCTGAATGACCCAAATTTGCAAACAAATGTGGCAAATGCTGCGCAGAAATCGGCACCACCACAGCAAATGAATACCATGGCAAATGAAGATGCCAATATCATGGATGATGGTGGTCAAAAAGGAAAAGGTAAAAAGGCATTTGCAAATGCAACACCACAACAAAAAACAGGTACAAATACAATGTTGTCTCAAGTTGTAGGCGTAATTATAGGTTCACCAGAATTTCAACGTAAATAAAATTATCATGACAAGTAGAAGAGGTTTTATCAAAGCCGGCGGACTGGCATTATTTGGAATTGGTTTAGGTGGTATTCCTGGCTTTTTAGCTGATGCTGTTGCAGGAACAACTACGCCAGGATTATTTAAAAAGAAAAAAATATTAGTTTGTATCTTTCAAAGAGGTGCAATGGATGGTTTGATGGCAGTAACGCCATTTACCGACCAATATTTAAAAGCGGCGAGACCAGGCTTGTTCATGACTGCTGCGCAAGGTGGAAAAAATAAACCACTAATTGACCTTGATGGTAAATTTGGATTACACCCATCGATGAGTGCTTTTGAACCTATGTTTCGTGAAAAACGCATGGCAATTGTGCATGGTATTGGTTCGCCAAATAATACACGTTCGCACTTTGATGCGCAAGATTACATGGAATCTGGAACACCATTTAGCAAAGGAACTGCAAGTGGCTGGTTAAATAGGGCTGTTGGTTTATTAGGTCATGATGCAGCAACTACGCCTTTTCAAGGTGTTAGTTTAACCTCATCGTTACCAAGGTCTTTTTATGGGGATAATCCCGCTGTTGCGATAAAAAACTTAGCAGATTTTAATATTCAGTTGAAAGGAAATCAGGCTGGTGCTAATATGGCGTCAAAAAGCTTTGAAGATTTGTACGACCAAACTTCGTCGGGCTTATTAAAAAACACTGGCAAGGAAAGTTTCGATGCCATTAAGATGCTTGATAAAACTGACACTAAAAATTACAGGCCAGAGAATAATGCCATTTATCCTGCAACTGCTTTAGGAAATTCATTAAAGCAAATTGCACAACTCATTAAAATGGATGTTGGTATGGAAGTAGCATTTGCTGAATCTGGAGGTTGGGACACACACTTTAACCAAGGTACAGAAACTGGGATTTTTGCCCGTAACGTAAATGACTTAAGTGAAAGCATGATGGCTTTTTGGACTGATATGGGTAAATACCAAGATGAAGTAACTGTGATGACGATGACTGAGTTTGGGCGTACCGTAGCGCAAAACGGAACAGGTGGTACAGACCATGGTCGTGCTTCATGTAATTTTATTTTAGGTAATAGTGTAAGCGGTGGAATGGTTCACGGTTTGGTTAACCCTTTAGCTAAAGAAAATTTAGAAGACGGCAGAGATTTAGCCGTAACTACGGATTTTAGAGCAGTATTTAGTGAAGTTGCCGATAAACACTTAGGCATACACAATGATAAAGTGCTCTTCCCAGATTGGTCTGGAAAACAGATTGGTGTGATGAGGGGAGTTTAAAAAAAGTATTTAGTAGTTAGAAATTAGTATTTAGAGATGGTTCGTGAAAAGCGAGCCATTTTTGTTGTATTGGTATTTTATTTGAAAACGATTGTCTGTGCGTTTGGCTAAGCCTGCCCCGCTACCATTTCTGCCAATGAAAAATTGGCATCCATTCATATCGGGTTTATTTTTTAAAGCTAATGGTTCTTGGCGTCTAACAACCGTACAAATGACCCCCCAAACGTTAACATATAAACTTTATTGAAATAGAAACCCTACCTTTTCGCCTATCGGCTGGTGTCCCCAACCGCCGAAATTATTGTATTATTTCGTGCCACGCTTTTTTAGGTCTGTCAGTTGGGTAACCTTCTTTGAGACGGTATTTTTTTCGCTCTTCGGTAAAGCTCCACCACGTTCTAGTAATATCTTTTGTGTCTGAAAAATTTACTACTAATCTGAATTGGTCTTCAACGCAAGGGTCAACCCAATAGCCCTTTTTCTGTTCGTATTCATCTGTCAGTTTTGCGCCGTCCTTATTTTTTAGTTCATTGAGCGAATAATAACCTAAAAACACCAAATCTTCGGCAAATTTTATCCCAATTGAAGGGACTGTTTGAAATTCAGCCAAAGCATATATTTCTTTTGCTCTTTCGGTTGTTGAGTTTAGCAATACTTCTAATTCGTCAATTCCATAGTTAAGAATTTCAATTATCTTAACTTTATTCCTTTTTAGATTTGCTTTTTCAAGGTCGGTAAGTGGCAACTTAATGTTAGTCTTCATCTTCTGCGAAAGTTAGTAGATAATTGTTAATGTCTTCAATGGAAAATTCTTGACCGGTTATAATATAGATAACGGTTTGGGGCTTTACGAAGTTGGCGGTTACATTAAATCTCTATGCACTATAACAGGTTGAAGATGAATCTCCGCCCATTTTGTAAAACCCATGTTAGGCGTAGTTATATCCCCGCTAGCGTATCCTTTTGCTCATCAATCGCATTTTCTTTTTCTATTTTATCGAGAAGTACTTTACATTTTTCATAGTCCAAAATGTGATTTTCATATGGTCTGGTCATAAATCCTTGAGATAGAGCAACATCTGTAATAACGTCAAAGATTTCCTTGACATTGATAGGATTGTTAATATCATCATCAAAACAAATTGCTTTGTTTTTGGGGAGATTTTTAACGATTTTTTCTACGGTATTTGCATTTTTTGCATTTTTAATTCGAAATATCGGTTCATTTTTAGAAATTAAAATATTAATAATTCCTTGTTCATATGTTGAAGCCATTATTTGAAAGAAATGTTCTTTCTTTGAAACAGGCCTACTTATCATCTGGTTCATTGGCTCCTTTATTTTGGCTTCGAACTTCTTTCTAATAGTGCTGAATTCTAAACGGGTTTCGCTCAAATAAAAACCGTGAGAAATTCCAAACGAAATAGCTTGTCGATCTCGAATTGCAATTTCTTTAATATCGTTAAAATCTCGATATGTATTCTCACAGTAATTGATAAAGGATCTAACAATATTCCCAACTATGATTTTACGGAATGATTTGTATTCAATTTCATATAAAAAATCAATAATGTTAAGATAGTTTTCCTTTCTAGATTCATAGATTAATTGAATTATTTTTTCTTTGTCCTTTGATGTTCCAATAAACTCTGCAGCAAAGTAATCTTGTAAAGATTTATGAGCCCATTTAAGAATGCTTCCTTCTCTTACGAATAACGGAACATTAGCCTCAATATCTTCTATGAAATCATTCTCCTTAAAATCTAATCCCACGCACTTGACCTTTGCTTCATGTATATATTTAACTAAATCCTGTTCATTATATTCGACTTTCACAATCTTTGCGGTATCATAAGCTAACTGCCTTAGTACCAGTCTGAAATCTTGAATGTCGAGGTTTGATTTTTTATTTCTCTTAAATCCATCTTTTGATAAGTCATGGTGTTTGTATAAAGCTCCGTATACATCATCATAAAAAGTGGATTTTTTAGATGGTAAATCTTTGTTGTAAGTGTATGTTTTATATAAGAGAGAAACTAGAAAAGGATTAACCAAAAACTCACGAACTTGAGTATCCTTTTCTTTTATATTTTTAATAAGCTGGTCGCTAACTTTATTCTTATTAATTGAATCATACTTCTTTATAAGTTCGAAAGATTCCTCAATTCCCAGAGGTGTTATATGAAACATTTGAAACTCTCCGAAAGAAGTTAACGATGAGTCTGGTCTAGAAGTGAGAATAAACCAATTTTTACTTGCCTTGGAAACAAAGTCTTTTAAATCAATAATCACTTTCTCTCGATATTCATACTGTATTTCATCAAATCCGTCGAGGAGAATTGTGAAGCCACCAAGCTCTAAAAATTTAATTACAAGGTCTTTATCAAAAGATTGATCTATTGGATCTAGTTGATTGTAGATTTCATCAATTATACTGTGTTTATCATTTAGTTTTTTCAACTCAATTAATATGGGTATAGATAATTTTTGCTCAATTAGGCTAAGCCCTATCCATTTCATTAATGTTGATTTGCCCATTCCGGCAGTATCACTTATTACGATTCTTTGATACGGTTCTATAAATTCCTGCTTAAATAAATCAATTTTATATTCTTTATAGTCTTTGGTTGAACGGATTGAAAGAGGAAGATAAATTGATTTAATATTTATTTGTTGATTGGGGAAAACCAATATGTTAAGTGTGCTAAATTTCTGATATGATCTATTTAAATATTCTGTGAATTTACTTTCAAAGAAGTTTTCAATCATATCCCCTTGAGTTTTTTGTTTTTTTACCCACTTTTCTAATAACTTGATTTTAGGTGAAATCATTGTTGTAATTATGGGGTCAATAAAAGGCTTAGCAATTATTGCTATATCTTTAATGTCTGAGAGGTTAAGTTCCATATTAGTATTTATTTTTATAAATCTACACAACTTTACTCATTTTAGATTAACCGATTATATCCGATTAACTCCGACTAAATAATTTCCATTGTCGATTTTATAATGTGAATCTCAATTGGAGTAATCCAATAGTTTTTTATTATTGCTGAACATCCAGGTCAGCTAATCATCAACTCAGAAAGGAATAGCTATTCCTAAAAAACTGTTGACGCTGTAAAGTTTTCGACGGTTGCTATAAGAAACTGTAACGGTTTGCACGGTGAAAAGGTAAGCGCCCAAAATTACGCCCAACTCGCCGCTTGGCGCAACTTTTCCTTTTTTAATCATTTATAAATGAATATACTCGATTAATTTAGGATTTATAAATCTTATTAAGCTACTTGTTCTTGGCATTTAGCAACTGAACAAAAGAACCGCCAAATGTTAAACTATAAACCTTTCCCGATAGCTATCGGGAGAAACGGAAACCCCGACCTTTTCGAGTTGTAGTGAAAAGAAGGGCTGCAATTGCCATGAAATACTGACATTGTCCCAAAGGGACTCCTTTGGAGTTTTTCTAGAGATATTTTAACACTAGGCCTTGCTTCACGAGAATCCCTATCTTATCAGCTGTTATATCGCATTAGGATACCCAATCGAGTTGGGTATGACGAACTAAATTTTGTTCCTCGTTCGAAATAACGGTTTGGTTAGGTCTGGTACTTTTCGCTTTGGTCTTTCAGCTTTCCCTCTCTTCCTGTAACTTATTTGATGATTATTGCTTAAAACTTAGGCTTTCCTTATCTTTCAAACAGAAAACTAACTCATAAACTTATAGAATGAAACCATCATGAGCTTACAGCTTTTAAAATACAATTAATATGCTCATGATAGCTTCATGGCTATTAAAAAACAAATTATATAATGATGAAAACTACCCAAAAATCTAGATTGTTGCTTTTTGTGGCAACGATGCTGAGCAGCAGTTTAGCCTTTGCTCAAACTAAGGAAGCATTTGTTTCAAGCGTTACCAAAGAAGCTACTGAAAATTCTCAATTAGAGAAATTAGCACATGAACTTTTTGATGTTGTTGGTCCGCGATTAGTTGGAACACCACAAATGAAACAAGCTGGCGATTGGGCAGTAAAAAAATATGGAGATTGGGGTATTTCTGCTAAAATGGAAAAGTGGGGCGAATGGCGTGGATGGGAAAGAGGAATTACGCACATTGATTTAGTAAGCCCGAGATTAAGAACTTTAGAGGGTACACAATTGGCTTGGAGCCCATCTACAGTTAAAGGAAAACCAATTAATGCAGAAGCAATCGTATTGCCATTAGTTGCAGATTCGATGGCATTTGCAAAATGGTTGCCAAGCGTAAAAGGTAAATTGGTTTTAATTTCGCAAGCGCAAATTTCTGGCCGACCAGATAAAAACTACGAAGATTTTGCCACAAAAGACGGATTGGCGAAGTTTAAGAAAGATAAAGAAGAAGCGGCAAAAGCTTGGAGAGATAGGTTGGCAAAAACTGGTATGAATGCTAAAAATTTAGCTTTGGCTATCGAAAAAGCTGGAGCAGCTGGTATCATTATCAACAACTGGTCTGCAGGATGGGGAGTTGATAAAGTTTTTGGTGCAAATACCACTAAAATTCCTACAGTAGATTTATCTGTTGAAGATTATGGATTAGTTTATCGTTTAGCAGAATATGGCAACAAACCAATGCTTAGAATCGAGTCTGAATCGAAAGAATTAGGTGTAGTGCCAACGTTTAACACATTGGCAGAAATTAAAGGGAATGAGAAGCCAAATGAGTACGTAATGTTATCAGCTCACTTTGATTCATGGGATGCTTCTAGCGGTGCTACAGACAACGGTACTGGAACTATCATGATGATGGAAGCGATGCGTTTGCTTAAAAAATTCTATCCAAATCCTAAAAGAACAATTTTAGTTGGGCATTGGGCAAGTGAAGAGCAAGGCTTAAATGGTTCAAGAGCGTTTACAGAAGACCATCCAGAAATTATAAATAATTTACAAGCATTGTTTAACCAAGATAACGGTACTGGAAGAGTTGTAAATATTGGCGGTGCTGGTTTTGCGAAAGCAAAAGACTTTTTACCAAGATGGTTAGCTGCTGTTCCTGATACCATTAAAAATCAAATCAAAACTAATTTCCCAGGTACGCCAAGTGGTGGTGGTTCTGATAATGCTTCATTTGTTGCTGCTGGTGCATTAGGTTTTTCTTTAGGCGCATTGCCTTGGGATTATTTCAGTTACACTTGGCACACCAATCGTGATACTTATGATAAAGTTGTATTTGATGAAGTTAGAAGCAATGCAATTTTAGCTGCTATTTTAGTTTACATGGCTTGCGAAGACCCAGAGAGAACATCGAATGAAAAAGCACCAATGTCGGTTAACCCTAGAACAAACCAGCCAGGTGTTTGGCCAGCTCCAGTTAAGGCAAATCGTAAAGGCGGATTGAATTAGAAATGGAAAGAAGAAGAGTTGATAGTCCATAGTTAATAGACTACTTGCTTTATTGCAAAGCTGAACAACAATATCTAAAGAAGCCTTTCAGGAAACTGGAAGGCTTCTTTATGTTATAGCTTTACCTATAATAAGTTCATTATTGGTCTGGATCTTCCATTTGAACGTAGGGTTAAAAAATATGTACTTTTTAACAAATGACCCTTGAGGTTAAACTGATGTGGCTTTTTCTGATGAGTTAGACAAAACTTAGCCACATCATTTACTTTAGATTAAGAAATGTATACGCTTAGTTAATATCTGTTCTCAATTCCAATTTTCTTTTTCTATTTTTAGTGCCATGAATTATAAAGTGAGCATTTTATTCTGCTTGATGTTGATTACATTTCAATCTCAAGCACAAGAACAAGCAGCTTATCAGCAAAAAATTGATGGAACAAAGCTTTCTTTTGACATGCAAGCCATCCCAGCAGGTAGTTTTTTAATGGGAAGCAAAAAGGGAAATGCAGATGAACTTCCAATTCACAAAGTAAAATTAGATGCTTTTTGGATGAGTAAATTTGAAGTAATTTGGGATGTTTACGAGCCGTTTCTTTATAGAGATTACGAAAAATCTAACAGCTTAACGCCTGTTCCTCCTCAAGTTGATGCGGTAACTAGGCCAACAAAACCTTATCTAGATATGACTTTTGGAATGGGTAAACAAGGTCAGCCTGCCATTGGTATGACTCAGTATAATGCCATTCAATTTTGTAAATGGATTTACATGCGTACGGGCGTTTTTTACCGTTTACCAACAGAGGCAGAATGGGAATATGCAAGCAGGGCGGGAAGTGCTGATGAATACCATTTTGGAAACGATGCTTCAAAACTAAATGAATATGCTTGGTTTGTGAGCAATAGTGAAAAGAAAACTCATCCGGTAGGTTTGAAAAAACCAAATGCTTGGGGATTGTATGACATGCTGGGCAATGTTGCAGAATGGACTTACGACGAGTATAAGCCAGATTTTTATGCAAGTTTAGGTAAAGCGGAAGTGAAGAACCCAATTGCGGTTCCTGATAAATTATATCCTTTAGTTGTTCGCGGTGGTGCTTATGATGATGATGCAAAATTACTTCGCTCCGCTGCCAGAAAAGCATCAGACCCCTCTTGGAAACAAATAGATCCTCAGATCCCGAAGAGTAACTGGTGGTTTCCTGAAGCGCCATTTGTAGGTATAAGATTAGTTAGGCCATTGATAACACCAACTAAAGCAGAAATTGAAGCTTATTACAACAAAGCTCCTATAGCAGATTATTAACCAAAAATACCAAATATTAAACTGAGAACTAATGACAAACAACAAAACACTAAATGAACGAAGAGAGTTTCTAAAAGCCTCAGCATTAGTAGCTGGTGGTGTATTAATGAGCGGCTATTCATGGGCAGGCGTTAACTCGTCTGTAGATGATACCATCAAAATTGCACTAATCGGTTGTGGAGATAGAGGAACTGGTGCTGCTTTTCAGGCACTGAACACTAAATTTAATTTGAAGTTAGTGGCAATGGCCGATGCATTTCAAGACCGTTTAGATAATAGCTATAAAGCACTTTCTACTAAGTTTGGTGCAAAGGTTGATGTTCCAAAAGAACGTCAGTTTGTAGGTTTTGATGCCTATCAAAAAGCAATTGCATTGGCAGATGTTGTATTATTGGTAACGCCGCCAGGATTTAGGCCAATGCACTTTGAAGAAGCTGTAAAACAAGGTAAACATGTGTTCATGGAAAAACCTGTTGCTGTTGATGCACCTGGAATAAGAAAGGTTTTGGCAGCTGCTGAATTAGCGAAACAGAAAAAATTAAATGTGGTTGTTGGTTTACAGCGTAGATACCAAACTAATTATAGAGAAACCATCAAAAGAATTCAAGACGGTGCTATTGGAGATATTTTCGGCGGACAGGTTTATTGGAATAGTGGTGGCGTTTGGGTAAAACCTCGCACTGCTGGTCAAACAGAAATGAACTACCAAATGAGAAATTGGTATTATTTCAACTGGCTATGTGGCGACCATATCGTAGAGCAACACGTTCATAATATCGATATCGCTAATTGGGTAAAAAATGCTACTCCAGTTTCTATTCAAGGCACAGGCAGCAGAGCTTGGAGAACAGGAAAAGATTACGGAGAAATATATGATAACCACGCTGTTGAATTAACTTACGCAGATGGTTCTGTAATTCATAGCCAGTGTCGTCACTTTGAGGGAACAACCAATCGTGTTGATGAAAGTTTCCAAGGTACAAAAGGAAAAGTTTACCTTTCTGCAAATAACAGTGGGATTTTATGGGATCACAAAGGAAAGGAAATCTTCAGCCATAATACAAAAGGTAATGCCAATCCTTACCAAACAGAACATGATGAATTATTTGCTGCCATTGCTGGGAACGAATATAAATTTTGGGATGCAGAAAGAGCAGCTAACAGTTGTTTTACAGCAATAGCTGGAAGATACGCAACTTATTCTGGAGAAATAATTAAATGGGATGAGGCCTTAAAAGCAGAAAACAGTTTATTTCCAGATAAATTAGCCTGGGATGCAATGCCTAAAGTTCTCCCAGATGCAAATGGACTTTATCCTGTTGCAATGCCAGGGAAAACAAAGGTGCTTTCTTAGTGCTTAATCGTTTAAAATACCTTATTTTAATATTACCTGTTGCCTTCCTATCGGCAACAAAAAGTTCTTCCTTGCGTGAATTCAAAATATCTGGATTTGCGCAAGGCACAACTTATTCTGTCAATTATTACGCAGCAGATAGTCTTGTTACCAAAAACCAAATTGATAGCATCTTAAACGTGATCGACTTATCAATGTCTTTGTATAAGCCAAACTCTACCATCAGTAAGTTTAATAAAATGCCAATGGGGAAGATTAAAGTTGATTCGCACATGAAAAGCGTATTGGTCAAATCTTTTCAGATCAATAGAGAAACGGATGGTTTATTTGATATTACACTTCAGCCTTTAATGAGGTTATGGGGCTTTTATAAAGATGGAACTAATCAAACTCCCGATACCTCAAGAATAAAAGCCTTCCTTTTTGGGACTACTGGAATGGATAAAATTAAATTGAAAAAAGACTTTTTAAGTAAGGCAAATAACCACATGGAAATCGACTTAAATGGAATTGCACAAGGTTACAGCGTAGATGTAATTGCAGATTTCTTTGAAACGAAAGGCGTTAACATTTATGTGGTGGAGGTTGGTGGAGAGGTAAGAGCTAAAGGACCAAAACCAGATGGGAAAACGATTAAAATCGGAATAGAAGGACCATCAGAAAATGCATTTGCGGATGCGAATATCAAACACATTATTTCTTTTAAGGAAGGCGCAATTACAACATCTGGTAATTACCGAAAATTTATCACTTATAACGGTAAAAATTATGGTCATATCATCAGTCCTAAAACTGGTTACCCCATAAATAATGAAGTGATCAGCGTTACTGTTTTTGCTAAAAAAGCAATAGATGCAGATGGTTACGATAATGCTCTGATGTTAATGGGAGTAGAAAAGGCTTTAAAATTTGTAGAACAGAAAAAAGATATTGAAGCCTATTTTATATACAAAAAACCAGATGGAAAGGTTGTTGATACCTTAACATCTGGCTTTAAAAAAATGATTGAGGATAATTTATAAGGTTGCTACAACGTTCCAGTTTCCAAATGCTTTTGAAGCAATTTCTTTAGCATCAGAAGGAGTGATATCGCCAGCAATGGTGATGAAAGTATCACTTGCTTTAAAGTTTTTGTTATAGTAATTCTGAACTTCTTCTAGCGTGATTGAATCTAAATCAGCTTTGTTCCCAGCATATAATGATTTCATTTCATCAAATGCCTGTTTAGCAGTTGTTGGATTTAGAAAAAGGGTTGAAACATAATTTAAGGCAGGCTCAAAATTGGCAATATTAGTTGCGGTATTAGCTTCATTGTATGCGATTGTTACTTTTGATGATGTTGCGCCTGTTGCAGCCATCGAATCGTTAAATTTAGTCGCTTTGTTATTTAAATAGTTCTCAAATACTTGTGCAATTACTTTATTCCCACAAGTCTGGTTTTCAATGGTTAATCTCGAGTATATTTTGCCTAAACCATTATTCTGTGCTACAATTAGGGTGATACCGTTTTTAAGTTTATAACGAACCGGTGCTTTCATAGAGTTTTGCGCAGAAGCAGCATTAAAAGATAATAGGGCAATAAAAAGAATTGCGATTTTTGTTATTGATTTCATGAATAAGGATTTACTAATTTTTTAAATAATTAATTTGTTGAAGCAAAATTACTTCAGGTTTTTAAACGTATATAGATACAGTAGGTACAAAGGCAATTACGCACGATGAACGATAATTTTTAGTCGTTAAAAATTCTTTGTTCATTTTGGGGATGTAAAATGAACAGAATGAACAAAAGTAAATTTTATTTCTTAATAATTAAAATTTATATGCCAAATCGCTAGTATAAAACGTTTTATGAGTGTTTAATTCTAAACCAACTTGTTATTAAAACACTCTTTAAACTGGTATTTTCTAAAGACTATCCTACTTACGTAAAAAATAAATGAACAGATTGAACAAAACTCAAATATTTTCTTAAAAATTAAAATATTACATTGTATTAGGCTAAATAATGCAAATGGATTGCTTGATAATTGATGATAACCAAATTTCTAGGCTTACACTTATTCAGTTAATTGCCTTAGATCCCTCTTTAAATTTAATCGCCGAATGTGCCAGCGCAAAGGAAGGCTTAAATAAAATTTTATCTAACCCTATTGATTTATTACTGCTTGATATAGAAATGCCAGGGATGGATGGTATTGAGCTAGCGAAAAGCTTAGGTCAAAAACAACCGATGATTATTTTTACAACTGCTAAAAGAGATTACGCTGTAGATGCTTTTGACTTAAAAGTTGTGGATTTTATTACCAAACCCATCTCACCTTCTAGGTTTTTGCAGTCCATAGAAAAAGCAAAAGAAGTTTTTCAGCAGAAAAATGAAAAACTCAACCAACAAGCTGATGACTTTTTATTTATAAGAGACTCAAATACCGTAAGGAGAATTAATGTTAACGATATCTTATTTTTAGAAGCCAAAGGTGACTATGTTAAAATTCAAGTAAAGGATAAGTTTTATCAGATTCATTCTTCATTAAGGTCTGTGGAAGATAAATTGCCAAAACACATCTTTTTAAGGGTGCATCGATCTTTCATTGTTAACGTTAGCAAAATAGATACAATTGAAGGCGGTACGTTAATTATCAATGGAAATTTTGTGCCTGTTTCTGATAGTTTTAGGGCGTCATTAAATAAAAGGATGCAAATACTTTAAATATGAGAACGCAACCCAAATTTGAGCTTATTGATTTATCCTATATGCAAGAAATAAGTTTGGGAGATCTCGAATATGAAAAGAAAGTAACAACACTATTTATAGAAATCATTCCTGAGAATTTAGTTAACCTAGAAACTTATCTAGAATTAAAATCGCATCAAAACCTTAAAAAAACATTGCATCACATGCAATCGAGTATATCTATTATGGGTTTAGATGAAAAGTTGTCAAAATATATGGATTTTGAATCTTACGAAAATGCAGATGAAATGGAAATAAAAGAAAAAATTGATTTCATAACCACAATTTGTAGTCAAGCTATTGAAGAAGCTAAAGTTTATTTAAAAAATTTAGGATAGATTGTTATTTATTGTTAATTTTTTAGGTGAACGAGTTTCTATTCTCTATTTTTAACACATCATGATTTTTATTGAGAATGAACATATCATAGCTTCTTTTTCTGCAAAAGGGGCAGAGCTGCAAAGCATTAAAGGAACTGACAGCGAAACAGAATACATGTGGAGTGGTGATGCGAATTATTGGGCTAAGTTTAGTCCAATCCTTTTCCCCATAGTTGGTGCAATTAAAGATGAATCTTATCTGTTTGAAGGTAAAGAATATCATCTGCCTAGACATGGTTTTGCTCGAGACATGGAGTTCGAATATCACCATGTTAATGAACAAGAAATTGTTTTTACATTAAAAAATAGTGAAGCTACCCTCAAAGTTTATCCTTTTGAGTTTATGTTAAGTGTGCGATATAGAATTCATGGTGCAAGTTTATGTTGTATTTATGAAGTCTCCAATCCATCAGCAAACGAACTTTTATTTTCAATCGGAGCTCATCCAGCATTTGCTGCTCCTTTAAATAAACAAGGCATTTACACAGATTATTATTTGCAGTTTAATAAGGATGAGGCAATCACTTTTCATCACATAGTTGATAACCTGATTTCTGATAAAACAACAACCATAAAACTACAAGATGGGAAATTGCCTTTAATACATGAGTTGTTTTATGATGATGCTTTGGTCATAAAAAACCTCAAGAGCGATAGTATATCCTTACTCAACACGAAAAATTATAACGGACTAGATTTTCATTTCAAGGACTTCCCTTATTTCGGTATTTGGGCTGCAAAAGATGCCGATTTTGTTTGCCTAGAACCTTGGTGTGGCATCGCCGATGGCATAAATCATAACCAACAGTTGAGGGATAAAGAAGGCATAATTTCCCTTGAAGCAAAAGGCGAGTGGCAAAGAACTTGGCAGGTAACCTGTTTTTAAAATCTTTAGGTTTTTAGAAAATGAGCGGTCTGTAGTTCTTCGCATTTGCAGTCCCGCTTTTGCCCATAGTCCTCGTTCGTTCCTCACTTTGGGCTATTTGGCGCAATCGGGTTTAGGAACAAAGCAAGTTCAAAAAAGGCAAACCGTTTTAAAGAATAGCCTCTCTGAATATCAGTCTGCCCACTCTAAAACTTTGCGCTCTTCCACTCTTTGCGGTTATAAATTTAACTCCCCATTAATCCTAAAACAAAAAACACTTTGTATTTTGAGGTTATCCTTATACATTTATACACAATGGATTCAAGAAGAGATTTTCTAAAAAAAGCAGCATTATTATCTAGTGTTGGTGCAGCGAATGTTATTCCAATGTCTATACAAAAGGCAATGGCAATAAATGCAGAACCTGGCAGTACATTTTATGATGCCGAACATATTGTGTTTCTAATGCAGGAAAATCGTTCTTTCGACCACATGTTTGGTAAAATGAAAGGTGTTCGTGGTTTTAACGACCCAAGAGCCAAAACTTTACCAAACCAGAACAAGGTTTGGTTACAGAATGATGAAAAGGGGAATACATTTGCACCATTTCACGTTGACATCAATAAAACAAAAATTACTTGGCAAGGTGGTTTGCCACATTCATGGAGCGATCAAGTTGCGGCCAGAAATAAGGGTAAATATGATAAATGGGTGCCTGTTAAATCGCTAATGTCTTTGGCCTATTATCAGCGAGAAGATATCCCTTTTTATTACGCGATGGCGGATGCTTTTACCATTTGCGACCATCATTTTTGTTCCTCATTAACTGGTACCACACCAAATAGACTGTTCTTTTGGACAGGAACAATTCGACCTGAGCAAAACGCAAATTCTATTGCGGCGGTAAATAATTCGCAAGCAGAGTCTCGTGACAATGCTTACGTAGACTGGCAAACCTTCCCCGAAATATTAGAAGACAATGGGGTTTCTTGGAAAGTTTACCAAAATGAAATATGGACAAGTAATTTACCAGAAGGGGAAATAGACGATTGGTTAGGGAATTATGGCGATAATCCTTTAGAATATGTAAAGCGACATCACGTTAAATTATCGGCCTATTTCCGTAAAAATGGGGATAAAACAAATCATCCAGCGTTAACTGCAGAAGAAGTTTTAACCAAGTATAATCAACTGCCGCAAAGAGAAAAAAATTTAATTGATAAAGCGTTTGCGACCAATATTGATAACCCAGATTATTTAAAACTGCAACCATTTACGTTTACAAATGAAGCTGGTAAACAAGAAACATTAAACATCCCACAAGAAGATATTTTTGAGCAATTTAGAAAAGATGTAGATTCTGGAAAATTGCCAACTGTTTCTTGGTTGGTAGCTCCACAACGTTTTTCAGACCATACAAGTTCACCTTTGTACGGAACTTGGTATGTTTCTGAAGCAATAGATATTCTGACTAAAAATCCAGAGGTTTGGAAAAAGACCATATTTATTTTAACATACGATGAAAATGATGGCTATTTTGACCATTTAGCTCCTTTTGTTGCGCCAAAACCTGAAGATTCATCAACTGGAAAAACCAGTGAAGGTTTAACCGCTTGGGCAGACTATGAATATAAAAAGGATAGCCCAATTGGCTTGGGTTATCGTGTACCAATGCTAGTTGCATCTCCTTGGAGCAAGGGTGGGTATGTAAATTCTCAAGTCTTCGACCATACTTCATCTTTAATGTTTCTGGAGAAATTCTTAAGTCATAAAACAGGCAAGCAAATTAAAAGCGAAACAATTAGTCCTTGGCGCAGAGCGATTTGTGGCGATTTAACTTCTCTTTTTAGACCTTACAATGGAGAGAACTTAAATGTTCCAGCAAGGCTGAAAAAAGAAAAGGTTATAACTGAAATTCATAATGCAAGATTAAAGCCTGCACAAGTAACACCAACAGCGTTAAGCAAAGCCGATATTGATAAAATAAATACATCATTGCCTTTCCAAAAAGAGGCTTCTGAATTTGCGCCAACCCAAGAAAAGGGAACTCGTTTGGCTTGCGCCTTACCTTATCAATTATTTGTAGATGGGGGGGTAAATGCCGAAAAAACAGAAATAAAACTAAGTTTTAAAGCTGCAAAAACTGCATTCGGACAAAAGCTAGAATCAGCTGGAGCACCATTTAATGTGTACACTAAGGGAACCTATAAAAAAGATAAAGGCAGGACTTGGGCTTATGCAGTAAAAGCAGGTGACAATTTAACCGATGCTTGGGAACTCAACAATTTTGAAAACGATACTTATAGCCTCATCGTAAACGGACCAAACGGTTTTTATAGAGAATTTAATGGCTCAAAAACTGACCCTAATTTAAGTTTAGAATGCTTACACGAACTAAGTGGAATAATTAAAAAGCCAACTGGAAACGTTCAATTAATTTTTGAAAATAAAGAAACATCAGCTTTGCAAATTTTGATAACAGATGATGTTTACAAAGCCAATACTAAAACAATTACTATTCCCGCAAACAATCAAAAAACAGTTGCGCTCAATTTGCAAAAGAGCAAAGGTTGGTATGATTTCAAAATTTCAGTAGCTGGCAACAATGATTTTTTAAAACATTACGCTGGTCACGTAGAAACTGGAGAAGATTCAATTACCGACCCGTTTATGGGTGGAGTTTTATAAACCTTGCTTGTCATCCAGACTTGTACCGATTTGACATCGGTAGCGCAGCGAAGAATCTAATTAGTTGAATTTTTTCTATTAGATTCCTCCAAAGTCGGAATGACAAATTCATATTTTTACAAAATGCAACCAACAATTAGACCTATCCGAAAAAGCGACGATGCCGAGCTTGGCAAATTAATTAAGGCAGTTTTAACAGAGTTTAAAGCTAATAAACCAGGTACAGCATTTTTCGATGAATCAACAGATCATCTATCAACTGTGTTTGAAGACCCAAAATCTGCTTATTGGGTTTTAGAAGAAAACGGTAAAATAATTGGTGGTGGTGGCATTTTTCCGACAGCAAATTTACCAGAAGCAACTTGCGAATTGGTTAAGCTTTATTTATATCCAGAAGCTAGGGGAAAAGGTTTTGGTAAATTATTAATGGATAAATGTTTTACTGCTGCAAAGGAGTTAGGTTATGAGAATATGTACTTAGAATCAATGCCAGAACTTAATCAGGCGGTAAGTATGTATGAGCGTATGGGCTTTGAACGTAAATGTTCGCCATTAGGAAACTCAGGACATTTTGGTTGTGATATTTGGATGGTTAAGGAGTTGTAGTTGAGTAAGTCCGTCATGCTGAATTTATTTCAGCATCTGGCTTGCAGGAAAGACCCTGAAATAAACAGCGAAGCTTTCTTGAAGGCTAAAATCAATGGAAACTACTGAAAAATTCAGGGTGTCGATTGCTTTAATAATTAAAAATAGAACACCTAATAAAAAGCTCGAAAATTTTTCATTAAAACCGGCGTCAATATCAACGAAATCATTAAAGCAGACATTCCGGTAACCAAAACATTTCCATATTGTTCAAACGGTAAGCCACAAAGAATTCTAAGTAATACAATTAATAAGCTAATGCTGATAATTAATAGCCAGTAATTAAAATTGATTTTACCTAATACTTCTTGCTTAGGCAATTTCAGTGTTGAAAATAAAATCACAATTGCACCAATAACTGTGCTTGAATGTTGTATGATTTTATGAACAGAAATAGATAAACCAAAAAAATTACTTTTTGTTAGAAGGACAGGCATTCTCCTAACAAAGTAGCCTGTGTCATGTGTAAAGCTATCCCAGAAAACGTGTGAGAAAGCGCCAATTAATACCGATAAACATACGATTACCCAATTCTTTTTAAAGTAGCTTATCCAATCAAAATCCTTAAATATTAACAACCTGCTTTTTAGAAAAGTAGGTAAATTTTCTATTAATGTATTTCGTACTGAAAGATGAAATAGAAAGGTTAATAAGAGACCGACAGGTATATCGAACCAAAACAAACCACTTAATGTATGGCTATATATGCTTTTAATTCTCATCCTGATGAAATATTCAAAATCAGGTGTTAAACTTCCAATTACCAATCCAGTTAACGAAACCCACCTTTTAGGTAAATAACTTAGCGGTAAAACAATTGCTGGATGTGAGAATGTAAATGGCATTTTATAAAATCTGTGGAGTTTTTGTCATTCTGAGCGCACCTGTCCCGACTTCTTCGGGAGCGAAGAATCTAAAATGTTGAATTCTTTATCAGATTTCTCCTATGGTCGAAATGACGCAAAATATCTCCTCACGATTAGCCCCACAATTAATCCAACAATAAATCGTCATCATCCTCACCTAAGCTTAATTGAATATTATCATTGCCAGAAATACCTTCAATAGAACCACGAATATGCGCTGCGTTTAACAAAACCTTTTCCAGTTGTTTCTCTCTGCTTTTCCATAGTCTTTCCATTGCATCACGTTCACGTTGTATAGATAATTTCATACTCATAAAACCTTCACGAATAGCTTTCCATTGTTCAGAAAACTCATTGCCGTTTAAGTAATCATAAAGCATATGCATTTTATCACCTTTGTTTTCTTGAGATTTAGTGGCGCCAAAAAGTTTGATAATTCCATCTCTTAAAATATAAGAAACAGCCTTAACTTCATCAAATGAGCAAATCCATACACCATCCTTTTCACCAAAACAATCCATCCCTTTTGGGTAACATTGCGTTACAATAACAGCAACATCTACACCCATGCTACGCATGTCTTTTTTCAATTTCTCAATCCATTCCATCGAAAAATCTTTGGTACGTTTGCTTTCATATATGATACGACCACATTCTTGGCCGAATTGATTACGCACATTATGCACACAATCTGCGCCACGAACGCCCTTGCCAACCTCTTCAATTAAATCGAACGGAAAAGTATTGCGCAATAACTCTTCTAAAATCAATTCTTGAACTTCGCCTTGCAATTGCATAGAACCTTGCTCGGCTTTACGCTTCATTTCTTCAGCTAGTTTCTTTTGGTCGTCTAATTGCTTTTCTAGTTCTTTTACGCGAAGCTGATGTTCTGTTTCTTTTAGGTTGTTCTTCTCTAACTCCTGCTTACGGACTTGCGCAACCAATTCCTCACGTTGTTCTTGTAGTTTACGCTGTATACTTAATTCCAATTCCTCTTCACGAATTTTTAATTCTTGTGCAGCCTTTAAAAACTCAATCTCTTTAGCACGAGCCAATTTCAGTTTTTCTTCATTTTCCTTGTTGGCATCTTCAGACATTTTTAGCTTATTCTCAAAATCGGCACTAATCGTTTTGCGTAAGTTTTCTGCCATCGAAGCTTGCAGGGTGGCTTTTTCTTGTGCTAATTTTTGCTCAAAGGCAAGCTCTTGTTGCTTCTTTTGTTTATCAAAAACTTCTTCTTGTTGCTTTTTTTGTTGCTCAAATGCCTCTGCTTTTTTCTGAAATTCCTCTTCCTTTTGTTTGGTAAAAGAAACCATTTTCTCACGTAAATCTTGTTTATATTCTTCAGCCATTACCTCCTCAATAGGAAAAGTATGGTTGCAATTAGGGCATTTTATTTCTGTAGACATGTGTTGTGATTTGATGACCCGAATTTTTGGGCGAAATCAAAAATACAGAAATTATGGATAGGATTTTACAGCCGAATGTCTATTTTTGATTTCAAGCCAACCATCATGTTCCGTTCCATCTTTAACGCATATAAAACCTCATTTTCTGGTTTAAGTAGAGAAACTTGGCTGTTAAGCTGTGTAATTCTGCTTAATCGCTGCGGTTACATGGCTGTGCCTTTTATGGGTTTATATGTTACGCAGTCTTTACATCGTCCAGAGTCTGATGCAGGTATCATTATTTCCTTATTTGGTGTGGGCGCCATTTTAGGTGCAACGGCAGGAGGAAAATTGACAGACATGTTTGGCTTCAGGCCAGTTCAAATCTTTTCATCAATCATTGGTGGTGCATTTTTTTTGGTATTTGCGCAAGTAAATGATTTTACCACACTTTGCATTTTATCCTTATTAATCAGCTTTTTTTACGATGCATTTCGTCCAGCTAACTTTGCCGCAATTGCCGCTTATTCTGCACCTGGAAAAGAAACACGTTCTTATTCTTTAAACAGATTGGCCACTAATATTGGTTTCTCGTTTGGCATAACAATGGGTGGTATCATCGCTTCTTTTAATTACAAGTTATTATTTATTGTAGATGGAGTGGTGAGTATTGCTGTCGGCATTGCCATATTTTTGCTGTTACCAGCCGTTAAAGGATTCAGAAAAGCAGTAAAAGAAAAGTTAGTGGGCATCACTGTTAGGAAACCTTGGAAAGATGCATTATTTGTAAAATTCATTTTGCTAACTACCATTTTTGCCACTTGTTTTTTCTTAATGTTTAGGGTTGTGCCAGTATTTTTTAAGCAAGAATGGCATATAGATGAAGCAACCATAGGTTTAATTTTAGGTGTAAATGGCGCAATTATCGCACTACTAGAAATGGTGATGATTAGCAAACTAGAAAACAAACGTTCGCCTCAATTTTATATCATAACAGGGGTTTTAATTACAGGAGTATCATTCGCAGTATTAATGATTCCTAAGTTTTTGCCGATTGTGGTAGCACTTTTAAGTATTGTATGTTTTACGTTTGGCGAGATGTTTTCTATGCCGTTCATCAATACCTTTGTTATCAAAAGAAGCAACGAATTTAATAGGGGAATGTATGCTGCAGGTTACATGATTAGCTGGTCTATTGCACAAGTTGTTGCCCCAATTGCAGGGTTTTATCTGGCAGAAAAGTTTGGTTACAACGTTCTCTTTATTTGTATGACTATCATGTTGATACTCTGCGCTTATGGTTATAGTGCCTTAAACTATAAAGAAGAAGTTAATCCTTAGCTAAAAATATTTCTTCAAACGACTCAAACAATTTAGTTTGTTCAACTGTTTTCATATTTATGAAAGCATTTCGTTGCTTTTGGAACTGACAATAAAACTGCAAAAAAACAAACTTAATAGATGAAAAAAAGGATACACATTTTAGAAGATGATAAAGACATAGGTTACATCATCGAGTTTTTATTAAAAGATGAAGGATATGAATTGCAACTTTCATCAACCTTTAAGGAAATGAAAAGCAAATTAAAGGATTCAATTCCAGATCTTTTCATTTTAGATGTTATGCTGCCAGATGGTAATGGTATCGAAATCTGCCACGATTTAAAAAATGACATTTTTACCAAACACATCCCCGTAATTGTAATGTCGGCCAATGTTCGTAGCAAACAAATGAGCGAAATGGCAACACCAGATGATTATATCAGCAAACCATTTGATTTGGATGATATCGAAAATAGAATTAAAAAACTACTAGATAAAAAAGAAGTAGCGTAATTAATACTTTAAAGGGATGGACAAATTGTTCATCCTTTTTTGTTTATCGAAATAGCTCCCTCTCCTTAAGGAGAGGGCTGGGGTAGGGTTATTAGAAAAGCAAATTCAGCATTCCAATTAATGTTAGTCCTGCTTTTCGTTACAAGTCCTCGCTACGCTGTGGGCTTTTCACTTCAATCAGGTTTATCTAGCAAAAGCCTGTGGTTCTTTTGAACCTGTGTTCCTGCAAAATCTCAAATCCCACATCTCAATTCTCATATCTCAAATCTCTTTCTTAATTTGCGCCTTCAATTCTAAAAATGGCTACCGAAGAAAGTAACTATCATATTAATCAAACGTTCGAAAAAATTTCAATCCTACCTAAGGGATTAAGAGAAACCCAATTTGACGAATGCACCTTTAAAAATTGCGACCTTACTGGAGCAGATTTTTATGGTTGTGATTTTATAAAATGCACCTTCGATAATTGCAATCTCAGTATGGTTAAATTTGGTGCTATTGGTTTTGATGGTGTAGAATTTGTTAATTGTAAAATGGTCGGTGTAGATTTCTCCAATACAAAAGATTTTCTTTTTGGTGTAGATTTTTCTAATTGCATTTTAGATTATGCAGCTTTTATGAAAAAGAAAAATAAGAAAGGTAAGTTCAAAAATTGCTCGTTAAAAGGAACTGATTTTTCGGAAGCAGATTTAACTGATGCTAGATTTGAGCGTTGTGATTTAAGCACTGCTGTTTTCATGAGAACTATTTTAAGTGGCGCAAATTTTACAACTTCCTATAATTTTACCATCGACCCAGAAAAAAACCAATTAAGAAAAGCTAAATTTTCTCCAGAAGGATTAATCGGCCTATTGGTTAATTATGGTATCATTGTTGAGAATTAAATAATAATAACAAACCAAACACGTTCTCCATAACTAACATTAAAACATGAACATTAAGAAATTATTATCGCTTGCTCTCGTAGCGGCACTTCCACTTTTATCATCCGCACAACAAAAAGCCAACTGGCAAAACCTAGACCTTAAAACAGATACAATTTTTGGTATCAGTACAGAAAAGGCATATAAAGAACTTTTAAAAGGCAAAAAATCAACACCTGTATTGGTAGCAGTATTGGACGGTGGTGTAGATTTAAATCATGAAGATTTAAAAAGAGTAATCTGGACTAACAAAAAGGAAGTAGCAGGTAACGGCTTAGATGACGACAAAAACGGATATATAGACGATGTTCATGGCTGGAACTTTCTTGGTGGTAAAACTGGTTCAGTAGAATTTGAAACCTTAGAACTTACTCGTTTAGTGCGCAGAGACAATGCTCGTTTTGCAGGTGTAACTGCATCAACTGTGGCAGGAAAAGATAAAGTAGATTACGAAGCTTTTGTAAATAATCGTACAGAATTAGAAAAGCAATTGGGTACTGCAAAAAGCGATTTAGAAGGTATTACGGGTTTCAAACATTATTTAGATTTGGTGGTTAAGAAAATTGGAAAAGAGAATCCAACTGCTGCAGATTTCACTGCATTTAAAGCAACCACCAAACAAGAAGAAGGGATTAAAGCAGCTGTTTTAGGTATTCTAAGTGAAATGGATTTCAAAACATTTTATAAAACTCAAATCGAAGCCGGTGTTAAACAATTAACGGAGCAAGTTAAATATAACTTAAACATAGATTACGATCCAAGAAGTATTGTTGGTGATAACCCAAATGATAGCAAAGAACGTTTTTATGGTAATAACGACATTAAAGGCCCTGACGCTTTACACGGTTCTCACGTGTCGGGTATTATTGGCGCAGACCGCACCAACACAATTGGTATAAAAGGTGTGGCAGATAATGTAATCATTATCGGTGTTCGCAATACGCCAAACGGTGATGAACGCGATAAGGATGTGGCTAATGCCATCCGTTATGCGGCAGACAATGGCGCAAAAGTATTAAACATGAGCTTTGGTAAATCTTATTCTTGGGATAAAGCAGTGGTAGATGAAGCGGTAAAATATGCGGTAAGTAAAGATGTTTTATTGGTACACGCAGCAGGCAACGACAACAATGATGTTGATGTAGAGAACAATTTCCCAACCGCAAAATATTTAGATGGTAGCATTGCTAGCTCTTGGTTAACAGTTGGTGCATCTGGACCAAAGGATGATGAAACTTTAAAGGCAGCCTTTTCAAACTATGGTAAAACATCAGTTGATGTATTTGCACCTGGCGTAAGAATTCTTTCTACTGTGCCTGATAACAATAAATACATTGAAGAAGATGGAACAAGTATGGCAGCTCCGGTAGTAACAGGTTTAGCGGCTTTAATTCGTTCTTATTATCCAAAATTAACTGCAGTACAAGTAAAAGATATCATTATGAAATCTGTTGTAAAAGTTAACCACAATGTATCTACCATGAAAGGTGCAGATACGGTTAGCATTCCGTTTGCAGATTTATGTGTAAGTGGTGGAATTGTAAATGCTTACAATGCTTTAAAATTAGCTGCAACTTATAAATAAGTCCATAAATTTTATGAAGTGCCCTCTCGGAAATAATTCGGGAGGGCTTTTCTATTTATTAAGCTCATAAAAAAGTAATAAATTACTATGCATGCAGAATAAATTTAAAATCGGTTGTTGCAGAAAAGATAATTTATTAGATTTGAGAAACAGCAATTAAATAAAGCCACATTGTTGTTAGTTATCTAGCCAAATTTAATAAGCTACTCCATGTCTACATCAATAACAAGAGTATTCGACCTTTTAAAGTATAACCTCGAAAAATTTCCTAAACAAGAATTTGTTAGTGGAAAGATAAAGGGGGCATGGAAAAAATATAGCACTCAAGACTTTTGTGATACCACAGATAATTTAAGTCGTGGGTTAACTACTTTAGGTATTGGCAAGGGATCTCGTGTTGCTGTCATGTCGGCAAATAGACCCGAATGGAACATCTGCGATTTCGCCATCATGCAGCTTGGAGCTTATCAAATTCCACTATATCCAACTTTAGCAGAACATGATGTTAAATTCATCATCGAGAATGCAGAAATAACAACAGTTTTTGTAAGTGATGAAGCGATATACAATAAAGTAAAAGCTGTTGCTACTCAGCTTAAAAATCCAATTCAGATTTATTCTTTTAACCAATTTAAAGGCGCAACCCATTGGGAGAGTTTAGTAGAGGCCGGAAAAGCGACCGATATTGATTTAGAAACTTATAGAAATGCGGTAACAGCCGAAGATATTTTGACCATCATTTATACTTCGGGAACAACAGGCACACCTAAAGGCGTAATGTTAACGCATGACAATTTGGTGCAAAATTTCGAAAAGTCATCAGTTTTACTGCCAGCCGGAATAGATAAGGCGTTAAGCTTTTTGCCCCTTTCTCATATTTTTGAGCGATTGGTTTCTTACTTGTATGCCTACGGTGGTGTTTCAATTTATTATGCCGAAAGCATAGATACGATAGTTGCAGATATACAAGAAGTAAAACCTAATGCATTTTCTACCGTTCCGAGGTTATTGGAAAAGGTGTATGATAAAATCATGGAAAAAGGCAAGGACTTAAAAGGCATTAAAAGAGGAATATTCTTTTGGTCTTTGGCTTTAGCCGAAAAATTTGACCATAACAATGGCTGGTGGTATAATTTCAAATTGGCAATTGCTCGTAAATTGGTGTTTAAGAAATGGCAAGAAGCTTTAGGCGGCGGTATTGTTGTTATCGTTTCTGGAGGGGCAGCACTAAACCCTAGGTTAAACAGAATATTCTGGGCAGCAGGTATGCCAATTTTTGAAGGATATGGTTTAACTGAAACTTCGCCGGTAATAACTGTAAATCATTTTGGGGAAACCATGTTTGGTACAGTGGGTACGGCAATAGAAGGTGTTGAGATTAAAATTGCGGAAGATGGTGAAATTTTAGCTCGTGGACATAACATCATGAAAGGTTATTACATGAGAGATGATCTAACTGCCGAAACAATAGATAAAGATGGTTGGTTCCATACAGGAGATATCGGACAAATTTTAAATGGTAAATACCTTAAAATAACGGATCGTAAAAAGGAGATTTTCAAAACGGCTGGAGGAAAATATGTGGCGCCACAAATGTTAGAGAATAGATACAAGGAATCTCCTTTAATAGAGCAAATAATGGTGTTGGGTGAGAACATGAAATTTCCTGCGGCATTAATCGTTCCTACTTTCCCAGCTTTAAAAGCTTGGTGTGCTCATAAAGGAATTTCTTATACCACCAATGAGGAAATGATTAAAAATGAGCAGGTTTTAGCTAAATATGACAGCATAATTTCCGACCTTGGAAAAGAATTTGGCAAATGGGAGCAAGTGAAGCGTTTTGCACTGTTAGCCAAAGAGTTTAGCATAGATGGAGGAGAGTTAACACCGAAACTAAGCTTTAAACGTAAAGTTATATTAGAAAAAAACAAAAATACCATCGATAAAATTTACAAGGATGCAGAAAACTATAAGCCAGAATCTTAGCATAATAAAAATAGGCAGTTACTTATTGATTATTAGTTTGCTCTTTAGTTGTGCTGGTGGTCATCTAGGTAAAAATAATAGCGGCGAATATTACAATGGAATGGTTGTTTCAGCAAATGAAATAGCTTCTGAGGTTGGTGTAGATATCCTTAAAAAAGGTGGGAATGCGGTAGATGCGGCTGTTGCGGTACAATTTGCCTTAGCCGTTGCATATCCGAATGCTGGTAATATTGGTGGTGGAGGTTTCATGGTTTATCGCTCTGCCAAAGGCGAAATCAATTCATTAGATTTTAGGGAAAAAGCTGCGGCAAATGCCGGAAGAGATATGTATTTAGATGCAGCTGGTAATCCGATAGTGGATAAAAGTTTATACGGACAATTAGCGGCTGGTGTGCCAGGCTCTGTAGCGGGAATGGTAGAAGCTCACCAAAAATACGGTCATTTAAAGTGGGAAGATTTGGTTGCTCCAGCAGTACGCTTAGCCGAAGAAGGCTTTAAATTATCGGCAAGACAAGCCAGAGAATTAAACGGATTAAAGGGAAGATTCAAAAAATTAAATCCCTTAGGTACGGCATTGTTAAAAGATACACCTTGGGCAGAAGGAGATGTTTTGGTACAAAGTGAATTGGCAAATACCTTAAAGTTAATTGCATCACAGGGTAGAAATGGTTTTTATGAAGGTGCTGTAGCAGATTCAATTGTTGCAGAAATGCAACGTGGTGGAGGTATCATTAGCAAACAAGATTTGGCAAATTATAAAGCAGTTTGGCGTAAACCCGTAACAGGTAATTATAGAGGTTATGAAGTAGTTACAATGCCTCCTCCATCAAGCGGCGGAATTGCTTTGATACAATTGCTAAAATCCGTTGAGCCTTATCCATTATCAAAATGGGGTTTCAATACAGATTCTACTGTTCAAGTAATGATTGAAGCAGAAAGAAGAGTTTATGCAGATAGAGCAGCTCATTTAGGCGACCCAGATTTTTATCCCGTACCACAGAAAAAATTAATTGAAGATGCTTATATCAAACAAAGAATGAGCACATTCAATTGGAATAAAGCAAGTACAAGTGCAGAAATAAGCGCAGGTGAAATTCCTCCCGCAGAACATCCAGAAACCACACATTTTTCTATTGTAGATAAAGCTGGAAATGCAGTTTCCGTTACCACAACTTTAAATGGTTCGTATGGTGCAGGTGTGGTAGTTAAAGGTGCAGGTTTCCTTTTAAATAATGAGATGGATGATTTCTCTGTAAAACCTGGTGCGCCAAATATGTATGGTTTAGTTGGGGGAGAAGCTAATTCCATTGCGCCAAATAAAAGAATGTTAAGCTCTATGACTCCTGCTATTTTAGCCAAGGATGGTCAATTGTATATGGTTGTCGGTACACCAGGTGGTTCAACAATTATTACTTCAGTTTTTCAAACTATTTTAAACGTAGTTGATTTTAACCAGTCGATGCAAGCTGCGGTTAACTCAAAGAAATTCCATCACCAATGGTTACCAGACCAAGTAGATGTGGAAGAAAAAGCACTAGACAGTCTAACAACCATAAGACTTAAAGCTAAAGGTTACAAAATCGTTCCTCGTGGAGCAATTGGAAGAGTAGACGCTATTCTAAAAACCAAATGGGGCTACTATCAAGGTGGTGCAGATCCTAGAGGAGATGATAAGGCAGTGGGATGGTAAAACAGATGGAAAATTGTTGGGGTCTCTGCGTCATTGCGAACTGAAGCAAGGGTCGAGCATTGGCGTGAAGCAATCTTTTATGAAAGGACAGCTTGCAGGAAAGATTGCTTCGTCGTTCCTCCTCGCAAGGACGAACCTCAAGTGAAGTCGTCATTGCGAACTGAAGCAGGGGTCGAGCGTTGGCGTGAAGCAATCTTTTATGAGGGGAAAACCTTTCTTTAAATAATCTTATATGGAAAGAGGTAGAACTGTCTATATCCTTACTAATTTTACTCATACCACTCTTTATGTAGGTGTGACTTCTGATTTGTTGTTTAGGATGATTGAGCATAGAGAAAAGTTTTATGGAGGTTCATTTTCAGCAAGGTTCAATCTTAATAAATTGGTTTATTACAACTCTTTTTTAACGATTGAAGAAGCTATTGCTGAAGAGAAAAGAATTAAAGGTGGGAGTAGAATTAAGAAAATTAAATTAATATAGCGCATAAATCCTGAATGGAAAGATTTATGGGAAGAAGTAAAAGAATGGTAATTCAAAGCTAGAAGCTCTAGTATGAAAGATTGCTTCGTCGTTCCTCCTCGCAATGACGAACCTCAAATGAAGTCGTCATTTCCCTATCGGTTGGCGTCTTCACCGACCGAAACTTAGTTGACCACATAGTTAGATTGACAAGAAAAATAACCTTCAAACAATATTATGTGGCAAAAACACCCTAAAACAAGTAACCTTTATTTTGCATTGACTTAAATAGTTTTATGACTAATTTCATCAAAAAATATAATCATCGGCAATGCGTAAACTTATCCTGTCATTTTTCTTAATCATTCAACTAGCTCAACTTTCTTGTGCTCAAAATAACAGTTCAATCGGTTCTAGTGGCGATGTAAGCATTGTTAGTGCTTTAATCAATCAGTATCAGTCTGATGAGAATATGTTGGCTCGCAAATATTCGCTAAAACGTTCTGAAGAATACTTCCTACGAATGGATAAATTTTACAGCACTTGGTTAGCCAAATTAAAAGCGCTTCCTTTTGATAAGCTGAACGTAAATGAACGAGTTGATTACACACTCCTGAAACGAGACATTAATGTAGACGTACGAGCATTACGACAAGCAAATGAGGAGTTCAAAAATACAAAGTTCGCCATTCCTTTTGCTAATACAATTATTGCATTTGAACAGAAAAGAAGAGTTGGTAAACAACAAGATGGTAAAACTTCAGCAGAAATCTTCGATAAGCTAAAAGAGGAAATTAATCAAGTTACTAAAGATGTAAATGATAAGAAAATAGTATTAACACCATTACAAGCAAGTTGGGCGCAGACAACCGTTAATCAATATTTGGAAGTTTTTACTGAAGCTTATAAATTCTACGATGGTTACGACCCACAATTTACCAAGGCAACTAAAAATGTTTATCCTGATGTTTTAACCGCATTAAGGAATTTAGCGGCTGAATTAGGGAAAACTGCTAAGTTATCAATCGCTAAAGACGACGGTAGTGGGATTTTAGGAAATCCTATAGGAAGAGCTGCCTTTTTAGATTTGTTGAAGGATGAGATGATAGCCTATACACCTGAGCAAATTGAATCAATTGCGATGAGAGAATTTGCTTGGTGTGATGCAGAAATGATTAAAGCATCAACGGCAATGGGTTTTGGTAAGGATTGGAAAAAAGCTTTAGAGAAAGTTAAAACAGATTATCCTGCATTAGGCAAACAACCAGAATTGGTTTATGAACTGGCAAATGAAGCCATTAATTTTGTGGAGCAAAACAAGTTAATCACTGTTCCTGAACTGGCCAAGGAAGGCTGGAGAATGAGAATGTTAACGCCAAAAGAACAACAATTTGCACCATTCTTTTTAGGGGGAGAATCTGTATTGATTGCCTACCCTACAGAAGACATGACTGAAGATGCAAAGATGATGACCTTAAGAGGGAACAATCGTCATTTTTCTAGAGCAGTAGTCTTTCATGAATTAATCCCTGGTCATAATTTGCAATATTTTATGCAAAGCAGATATAAACCATATCGCCGAGGTTTCGGTACGCCATTCTGGACAGAAGGTTGGTCGCTATATTGGGAAATGTTATTATGGGATAAAAACTTCGCAAAAACACCGGAAGATAAAATAGGAATGTTGTTTTGGAGAATGCACCGTTGTGCTAGAATTATCTTCTCTATGAATTATCATTTAGGCAAATGGACACCTAAACAATGCATAGACTTTTTGGTTGAGAGAGTAGGTTTTGAAAGAGCAAATGCCGAAGCAGAAGTTCGACGCTCTTTTACAGGTGGCTATGGCCCACTTTATCAAATTGGTTACATGCTAGGCGGTTTACAATTTAGGGCTTTACATAAAGAATTGGTTACTAGTGGGAAAATGAGCAATATCCAATTTCATGATAAAATTCTAAAAGAAAACAATATGCCAGTAGAAATGGTGAGAGCGCTTTTAAATAATCAACAATTGCCAGAAAATTTTAGCACAAAATGGAAATTTGCAGGAGAAAACCCATAATTCAAACAAAAAAGGTATTTGGTTGTTTCACTGCGCCCCAACACTTTTTGTATCTATTTGTATAGCAAAGCACACAACATTTAACATTTTTTAACACTCTTTTAATTAGCTAGAATGAGGTGTAAACCGCTGTAGTTTAGTGTAGTATGGGGCTTTAAAATTTTGGCATGCTGGTTTTTGGTATAGGTATTGCCTAAAGGCTTGTAAATAAACAAGAACGCTTATTTACAAAATCAATATTATGAAACTGAAATTTTTAAAATTTATGCCAGTAGCTTTAGCTGGTCTATTTATTGGTTCTTCTGCAATGGCACAAGAAACCACAACTACAACGTCAGAACCTTTTAGAACTTGGTCTATCGGCTTAACTGGAGGTGTATTATCTCAATTCTCACCAATAGGGGGTCAGTATGATTTCACTAAATCACATTACAATTTTGGGTACGGTCTTTACATTAAAAAACAAATTACACCTGCATTCTCATTAAAAATTGATGGACAAAGAGGTGAGGTTAGAGCAGACAATTCAAAGCCATATAAAGATGGTGGATTTAACGTAACTCCTTTTGCTTCTTATTCTACTGACTTAAATTACTCGGCAAGCTTAAGCTCTCAGTTAAATCTTGTTAACTGGAGTATGTTTAAACAACAAAACAACGCTCAACTTTATGTTTCTGCTGGTGGTGGTTTCGCTAACTATACCACAACTACAGTTAGTACAGGTGGCGCTTCTGTTAAAAATGCAACTGACGATGTATTAATTATTCCAGTTGGTGCAGGTGCAAAATTCCGCTTATCTGACGCGATTAATTTAGATTTAGGGTGGACCATGAATTTTGTTGATGGAGATAATTTTGACGGTTATGCAAGAGGTGGAAACGACAGATATAGCTATGGTTATGCTGGTTTAGAATTTGCTTTAGGTAAAGGAAAACAATTAGCTTTCTTTAGTCCAACTGCTGCAACTTATGATGAGGCTGTTGCTGCTAAAAATGCCGCTAACGCTTTAAAATCTGATTTAGATGCTCAAAAAGCTGAAAATGCAAGGTTACGTTCTGACATGAACGATTTATTAAAAGATACCGATGGCGACGGTGTTGCTGATAAATTGGACAAATGTGCTGGAACTCCTGCTGGTACTGTGGTTGATGGCTCTGGATGTCCTTTAAAAGTTCCTGCTCCGCAAGTAACTGAAAGAGTAATTGTAACTGAAGCTGACCGTAAAGTTGTTGCTGATGCAATTTCTAACTTAGAATTTGATTTAGGTAAAGCGACGATCCGTGCTAAATCTTATCCTACCTTAAATAGAGTTGCGGCTTTATTGATGGAGAAAAATTTTAGCTTGAAATTAGCTGGTCACACAGATAATACAGGTTCTGATGCATTAAACTTACGTTTATCTAAAGATAGAGCAGAATCAGTAAAAGCTTATTTAGTTTCTCAAGGTGCTAATGCTAGTAGAATTGAAGCGACAGGATATGGCGAAAGTCAACCAATTGCAACCAATGCTACACCGGCTGGTCGCCAACAAAATAGAAGAGTAGAATTTACTTTATACTAGTAGATTAAACTTTAAAATATCTAAAGCGTCTCGAGCAATCGGGACGCTTTTTTTTATTCCCCTCCATTGGAGGGGTGCCCGAAGGGCGGGGTGGTAAATGTTGTTTAGTAAATAAGGAATCTCCTCGCTTATTCTTTTATTTTTAGAAAATCAATGCCATCACCTTTCGGCAATTACAGACCTTTTTTCCGTTTTACTTCGGGTAACCGCAAGGGTTACCCCTACGTGTTCACTTCAATAAGCCTGCCTGCCGCAGGCAGGGTTTATATAACAAAGGCAGTGGTTCTTTGGGCAGTTTGCAACCCCTCATAGTAGCACAAACATTTTTCTTTAGCCCTGTCCCGATAGCTATCGGGAGAAGCGAAAATCCTTTTGTGTTGTCATCCTGAGCTTGTCGAAGGAAACACAAAAGATTGAAGCAAAAAGCAGGAGCAAACTTTAAAAAATGCTTCACAAATGCGCTTCAAAAAACTTAAACTTTGACAAAGTTCTATGCACTTGGTTAGAACTTTGTCAAAGTTAGTTTAAGCTAAAAATTATTTTCATTTTCTATTTGCATACTAAAATCTAATTCTATAAATTTGTTATGCAAGCATAGTAATTAATGAAGCAGAAAGAAACAGTAGATTATTTTTTAAAGGTGGTTTGGCAAAACGTGTCCAACACCTATAACCAAATTGCCGGTGGCTTTGGTATTACACAAGCCATAGGTTATGTGCTCATCAATATTGAGGCAGAAGGAACGGCAGTTTCCGCTCTGGCTGCTTTACTTGGTGTTAAAGCTACGAGTTTATCCAGAATGTTAAACAACATGGAAGAGTTGGGCTTAATTTATCGTGAAACTTCTACAGGTGATAAACGTTCAGTGAAGGTTTTCTTAACACCATTCGGAATAGAAAAAAGAAAGTTAGCCAGAAATGTTGTGGTCTCTTTCAATGAGTATTTGAACGATAAGCTAAGTCCGAAAGAAAAAGAACAATTGATATCAACCTTAGATAAAGTGAACCAATTAACCTTGGCTTACGCAACTATAAAAGAGAATGATGAAAAGAATAAATAAAGTAGCCGTATTAGGTTCGGGCATTATGGGTTCTCGTATTGCCTGCCACTTTGCTAATATTGGTGTAGAGGTTTTGCTTTTGGATATTGCACCTAAAGAACTAAGTGCAGAAGAGGAGGTAAAGGGGTTAGTTTTAACTCATCCAGCAGTTAAAAATCGTATCGTAAATACGGCTTTGCAAACTGCTGTTAAAACTAATCCATCTCCAATCTATTCACAAAGTGTTTTAAAAAGAATTAGCACAGGAAACTTTGAAGATGATATGGCTAAAATTGCCAATTACGACTGGATAATAGAAGTTGTAGTTGAGAATTTAGGTATTAAGCAGAAGGTTTTTGAACAAGTAGAACAATTCCGCAAGCCAGGTACTTTGGTTACTTCAAACACTTCGGGTATTCCAATACACATGATGGCGGAGGGCAGAAGTGATGATTTTAAAGCCAACTTCTGCGGAACACACTTTTTCAATCCGCCACGTTATTTAAGGTTATTAGAAATTATTCCGACGCCACATACCAAACCAGAATTGGTAGATTTCTTAATGCATTATGGAGATAAATTTTTAGGTAAAACAACTGTTTTATGTAAAGATACACCTGCGTTTATAGCCAATAGAGTCGGAGTTTATTCCATCATGTCTTTACTGCATTTGGTAGAGAAAATGGACTTGACAGTTGAGGAGGTGGATAAGTTTACTGGTCCGGCATTGGGTAGACCAAAATCAGCTACTTTCCGTACAACTGATGTGGTTGGTTTAGATACGATGATTAAGGTGTCAAAAGGACTGTATGATAACTGTCCGGATGATAAGGCTCACGATTTGTTCAAGCTTCCTGAATATGTTCAGAAAATGGAAGCCAATAATTGGTTGGGCGATAAAACCAAACAAGGTTTCTATAAAAAGACAAAAACACCAGAGGGCAAAACAGAAATATTAGCGCTTGATTTAAAAACGCTAGAATATCGTCCGCAGCAAAAAGTAAAATCAGCTACTTTAGAAATGACTAAAACCATTGAAAAAGTTGCGGATAGAATGAAAATTTTTGCGACAGGAAAAGATAAAGCAGCTGAACTTTTCAGGGCATCTTTCTTTGGTTTGTTCGAATATGTTTCAGACCGTATTCCAGAAATCTCTGATGAATTGTATCGTATTGATGATGCAATGAGAGCAGGTTTCGGTTGGGATTTAGGTCCGTTTGAAGTTTGGGATGCTGTAGGTATTCAAGCTTCGCTAGATGGAATGAAACAATTGGGTCACACACCAGCTGCTTGGGTAACCGAAATGTTGGCTGCCGGACATACCTCATTTTATAAAATTGAAGATGGCGTTAAAAAATATTACGATATCCCATCTAAAAGTTACAAAGAAATTCCAGGTACAGATGAATTTATCATCCTTGATAATTTAAGAGCCAATAAAGTGCTTTGGAAAAATGGTGGAGCATCTATCATTGACTTAGGTGATGGAATTTTAAATGTAGAATTCCACTCTAAGATGAATACGATCGGTGGAGATACTTTGTCAGCCATTAACAAGGCCATTGATATGGCAGAGAAAGATTATCGTGGTGTGGTGATTGGAAATGATGGGGCAAACTTCTCTGCTGGTGCAAATGTAGGAATGATTTTTATGATGGCAGTTGAGCAAGAATGGGAAGAGCTGAATATGGCTGTTCGTTTATTCCAAAATACAT
Source organism: Pedobacter frigiditerrae (assembly GCF_032678705.1). Taxonomy (NCBI): domain Bacteria; kingdom Pseudomonadati; phylum Bacteroidota; class Sphingobacteriia; order Sphingobacteriales; family Sphingobacteriaceae; genus Pedobacter; species Pedobacter frigiditerrae. The sequence continues at coordinate 1,541,289 of NZ_JAVTSS010000002.1, forward strand.
CAATGCGCCTTCGCTACTCTTCAATTCCTGTTGTTGTTGCCCCTCATAATTTAACCTTAGGTGGTGGTTGCGAATTTAGTTTACACGCCGATTTCGTGCAGTTAAATGCAGAAACATACATGGGTTTGGTTGAGTTTGGTGTAGGTGTTATTCCTGGCGGTGGTGGAAGTAAAGAGTTTGCTTTGCGAGCATCAGACGAATACAAAGCTGACCAAATTGTGCAGAACACGATGAAAGACCGCTTCTTGACTATCGGAATGGCTAAAGTAAGTACATCCGCTGTTGAAGCGTTTGAATTGGGTTATTTACAAAAAGATAAATATGCCATTAGTATGAACAGGAGCCGTTTAATTGCCGATGCTAAGGCAAAGGCAATTGAACTGGCAGACGCAGGATATACTAAACCTGTTCAGCGAAAAGACATTAAGGTTTTAGGTAAACAAGGTTTGGGAATAGTTTACGCTGGTGCAAACACGATGTATTCAGGGGGTTATATTTCAGAACACGATAAAAAAATCTCTGAGAAATTGGGCTGGGTAATGTGCGGTGGAGATTTATCATCGCCTACTGAAGTGACTGAACAATATCTTTTGGATTTAGAAAGGGAAGCCTTTTTGTCGCTTTGCGGAGAGAGAAAGACATTGGAGAGAATACAGAGTATAGTAACGAAGGGGAAACCGTTGAGAAATTAAGAGTGGTATTGCGTATTGCGATTTGAGAATTGAGACCAGTTTGCCTGAAATAGTATAACAAGTCAAGGACATCCCTATTGTGCAAGACATAAAAAATTAAAATTATGCATAATATAAAAGAACTTAAAATTTGGCAAAAAGCGATTGATTTGGCAGTTAAAGTCTACGAAATCTCGTCTAAATTTCCAGCAGATGAACGTTTTGGGCTTGTATCTCAAACTAGGAGATGCGCAGTTTCTGTCCCTTCAAATATATCTGAAGGCGCAGGAAGAAATACTAAAGGTGAGTTTAGACAGTTTTTGGGAATAGCAAATGGCTCTTCTTATGAATTACAAACTCAAATGATTATTGCTGAAAAGCTAGGGTTTATAAATGAAGTTGATTGTGAAAAGTTATTAGATAATATAGATGAACTCCAAAAAATGAATTATAAACTTCAATCAGCATTAAAATAAATAATAATATACTAACAAAAATTAACAGGTAGGCTCATTGTCTCAATACGCAATACGCTCTACTCAATACTAACAAAAATTAACAAGTAGGCTCATTGTCTCAATACGCAATACGCTCTACTCAATACTAAATAAATGGAAGCATATATAATAGCAGGACTTAGAACAGCAGTGGGGAAGGCTCCACGAGGTGTATTTCGTTTTACAAGGGCTGATGAATTGGCGGCAAATGTAATTAGGGAGTTGGTGGCTTCGGTTCCGAATTTGGATAAGGAGCAAATTGACGATGTGATTGTGGGTAATGCAACTCCAGAGGCGGAGCAAGGTTTAAATATTGCCCGTATGATTTCGCTGATGGGCTTGGATACTGATAAGGTGCCTGGTGTAACCATTAACCGTTATTGTGCATCTGGTTTAGATACCATTGCAACGGCTGTTGCAAAAATTAAGGCTGGTATGGCAGATTGTATTGTGGCTGGAGGCGTAGAAGTAATGTCGGGTATGCCATTTGGCGGATGGAAATTAGTTCCAAATCCTGAGGTGGCCAAAACTAACCCAGATTGGTATTGGGGGATGGGTTTAACGGCAGAAGCGGTTGCCAAAGAATATAATGTGAATAGAGAAGACCAGGATGAGTTCTCCTTTAATTCGCATAAAAAAGCTGTAGAAGCCATAAAAAACGGACATCTAAAAGCTGGTGTTTTACCAATTACGGTAAACGAAAACTACCTAGATGCGAACATGAAGAAACAAACTCGCTCTTATGTAGTAGATACAGATGAAGGTCCGAGGGCAGATACTACTGTAGCAGCACTAGCTAAATTAAAGCCTGTATTTGCTGCAAATGGAGTAATCACAGCAGGTAATTCTTCGCAAACCTCAGATGGAGCAGCATTTGTTTTAGTCGTTTCTGAAAAGAAAATGAAGGAATTAGGTGCAGAACCGATAGCTCGTTTGGTAAGTTATGGTGTAGCTGGTGTTCCGCCTCGTATCATGGGAATTGGGCCAATCGAAGCTATTCCGAAAGCATTAAAACAAGCTGGCTTAAAACAAGATGATATGGACTTAATTGAGTTGAACGAGGCTTTCGCTTCTCAATCTTTAGCCATTATCAGGACATTAGGTTTAGACCAAAGTAAAATCAATGTGAATGGTGGTGCAATAGCTTTAGGTCACCCACTTGGTTGCACTGGCGCAAAATTATCTGTCCAAATATTTAACGAATTAAAAAGACAAGATAAAAAATACGGAATGGTAACGATGTGTGTAGGCACAGGGCAAGGAGCAGCAGGGATATTTGAGGTTTTTTAGGCGATATGAGATTTGCGTATTGCGTATTGAGACAGAGTCGATAGGTTATCGCAATTAATTAAATAGATTATTAATGAGAGTATTGTCGCAATACGCAATACTCACTACACAATACTAAAATGGAAGCTACAGACAAAAAAACAATTAAAGGTGGCGAGTTCTTAATTACAGAAACCACTTACCAGGATGTATTTATTCCTGAAGAATTTGATGAAGAGCAACAAATGATTGCGCAGACTTGTCGTGATTTTTTAACGCAAGAGATTAATCCAATTTTAGATAGGATTGATACCCAAGAGGAAGGTTTAATGCCATCACTGATGGATAAAGCTGGTGAACTTGGCATTTTGGGAGTATCCATTCCTGAAGAATATGGAGGGTTTGGTAAAAACTTTAACACCTCAATGTTGGTGGCCGATGTTTGTGGAGCTGGTCACTCTTTTGCGGTTGCACTTTCTGCACATACAGGAATTGGTACTTTGCCAATTTTGTATTATGGTAATGCTGAACAAAAAGCAAAATATATTCCTAAGTTGGGAACAGGGGAGTGGAAAGCTTCATACTGTTTAACTGAACCAAATTCTGGCTCTGATGCCAATTCGGGTAAAACAAAAGCAAAACTAACGGAAGATGGAAAACACTATGTCATCAACGGGCAAAAAATGTGGATTACCAATGGTGGATTTGCTGATATCTTTATTGTTTTTGCAAAAATTGATGATGATAAAAACTTGACTGCATTTATTGTAGAAAAGGATTTTGGTGGCATCACAATGAACCCAGAAGAGCATAAAATGGGTATCAAAGGTTCTTCAACTCGTCAGGTGTTTTTTAACGATTGCCACGTACCGGTTGAGAATATGCTTTCTGATAGAGAAAATGGATTTAAAATAGCGGTTAACATTTTAAATATTGGTCGTATCAAATTATCTGCTGCAGCTATAGGCGGTAGTAGAGAGGTTTTGAATCAAGCGGTAAATTATTCGAACGAACGCATTCAGTTTGATAGGCCAATTTCCAAATATGGTGCGATTAGATTTAAAATCGCAGAGATGGCAGCTAAAATTTATGCAGTAGAATCAGCAAATTATAGGGCGGGACAAAACATTGATGATGCTTATGAGGAGTTAGTAGCTGGCGGAATGGATGAGGGAAAGGCAAAGCTGAAATCTACTGAGCAATTTGCTGTAGAATGTGCCATTCTTAAAGTATGGGGTTCTGAAGTATTAGATTACGTAACTGATGAAGGTGTTCAGATTTATGGAGGTATGGGCTTTAGTGCTGATGCACCAATGGATAGAGCTTATCGTGATGCACGTATCAACAGAATTTTCGAAGGTACAAATGAAATCAACAGGCTTTTAACAGTTGATATGATGTTGAAACGTGCAATGAAAGGAGAATTAGATTTGATGACTCCTGCAACAGCGGTAGCGGCAGAGCTGATGTCTATCCCCGATTTTGGCGAAGAAGACACTACATTATTTGCAGTAGAAAAGAAAATCATCTCAAATCTTAAAAAAGCAACTTTAATGGTGGCGGGAGCTGCGGTTCAAAAGTTGATGATGAGCTTATCTAAGGAGCAAGAGATTTTGATGAACATCGCCGATATGGCGAGTTATGTTTACATCGCCGAATCAGCTATGCTAAGAACAGAAAAATTAGTTTCATTAAAAGGAGAAGAAGCTTGTAAAGGTCAAATCGATATGATGAAAATCTATTTTGTAGAAGCCGTTGATGGCACTAACAAAGCTGGTAAAGAAGCTTTATGGGCATTTGCAGAAGGCGATGAGCAACGAATGATGTTGGTAGGTTTGCGTAGGTTCACTAAAATGGAGCCATTTAATGTAAAACAAGCCCGTCAGAATGTAGCACAGCAAATTATTGAAGCGAATAAGTACATCTTTTAAGAAAGCGGAAAGACTAAAGCTAAAAGACCAAAGCGAAGACTATGTCAAGTATACGACCTTCGCTTTGGTCTTTCGTTTTTCAGCTTTGGTCTTGTCTAATTGTTAAATTTGGTTAAAAATTGCGCCATCAGCAATAAAAGCTTATTTTTGTGCAATTATGTTAAAAACCAGAATAATAATTGGTCTTTTTTTAATTGTTGGGGCTTTCTCATCTTGTAAAAAAGATTCATACGATGCAGAAAAGCAAGCGAAAACAGACGAGGCGTTAATTGTAGATTTCATCGCAAAAAATAGTATAGTCGCTGTAAAACATAGCTCAGGTCTTTATTATCAAATCCTATCTCCAGGCACAGGAAACATAGCGATTAATAGCTCAACAAATGTTACCGTAAACTATGAAGGAAGATTATTGAACGGAAGCGTTTTTGATAAATCGTCGGCAGCAGCTACTTTTCCACTAGGAAATTTAATACAAGGCTGGCAAATTGGTATTCCTTTGATACAAAAAGGTGGAAGAATAAGGTTAATTATTCCTTCGTCTATGGCTTATGGAAATACATCACCAAGTTCATCAATACCAGCAAACTCTGTTTTAGATTTCACAATAGATTTAATTGGTGCACAATAATATAAAAATGCGTAAACTAACTACATACACTTTAGCCTTGGTAGGCATGCTTATTCTTTTTAACTCTTGTAAAAAGGAATATGAAACCATCGAAAGTATTGATGATGCAAAAATACAGGCATACATTAAAAAGAATAATTTAACAATGACAAAAGATCCTTCAGGATTTTATTATCAAACAGTTTCTCAAGGAACGGGTGCTCCGTTGTTAAATAAAGACTCTGTTTTATATAATTTGTCTATAGGTTCTTTAGCTGGCGCAAACTATTATACAACTGCAGCTTATACTAATGAAGGAACTTATTTAGGTTATATTAGTCCATCTTCTTATAGAACTGCTTTGGAAGGTGTTAATAGAGGGGCGAAAGTTCGGGTAATTTTGCCTTCTTATTTAGCCTATGGTAAAAACGGAAATGCAACAGTGCCTTCAAATGAAGTGATCATTTCAGACATTACAACTGATATTTTGCCAACTCAATGGCAAATTGACGATAAACGAATTATTGATTTTTTAGCTGCAAAAGGATTAACAGCAACTAAAAGCCCTTTAAGAGTATATTATATTGTAAAAACGGCAGGAACTGGAACTTCGGTTGATATATCTTCAACCATAACTGTAAAATATACAGGTAGAACACTAAATGGGAATGTGTTTGATACCAGCGGCGATAACACAATTGTTTCTCCCTTAATGAGTTTAATAAAAGGCTGGGAAGTACTTTTAGGAATGCAGAAGGGTGCAAAAGTTAGAATTTTTGTTCCATCAGATTTAGGTTATGGACTTAGTGCACAAACAAACATTCCAGGAAGTTCAGTTTTAGATTTCGATATTGAGTTAGTTGATGTGACCAATTAAATAATAAAAATATTTCTAAAAGCCATCAATCTAAAATTGATGGCTTTTTTTATGCCAAAGCTTTTTTAAATGCAGCCAAGATTCTATCCCTTGCAAATGTATGTTCAACTATTGGGATGGGTAATAGTGCATTTTTATATTCAGGAGCCCATTTGTAAACATATTCCATTTTTGGGTCGAATTTTTTAAGCTGTAATTCTGGATTAAAAACCCTGAAATATGGTGCGGCATCATTGCCAGAGCCACAGGCCCATTGCCAACCACCAACATTGCTGGCTTGCTCATAATCTAACAGTTTCTCTGCAAAATAAGTTTCTCCCCATCGCCAGTCTATCAAAAGATGTTTGCATAAAAAACTGGCCACCACCATTCTAACACGATTATGCATAAAACCAGTTTCATTTAATTGGCGCATTCCTGCATCCACTATTGGATAACCCGTTTTGCCTTCACACCAAACCTTAAATTCGGTTTCATTATTTCTCCATTTAATGTTATCATAAGCAGGTTTAAAAGCATGGTTAATAACATGGGGATAGTGCCACAAAATCATCATATAAAATTCTCTCCAAGCTAACTCAGAAAGCCATTTGTCAGCTTTTTGGACTTGCGCTTCCCTAACAACTTCCCTAATGCTTACCGTTCCAAATCTTAAATGTAAACCAAGGTGTGTTGTGGCATCTTTAGCAGGATAGTCGCGTTCTTTATTGTAATCTTTTAGCTTTTTCTCGAAATGATTAGATGGAAATTGCTGATCTGATTTTTTGAACCCTAGCTCCTCTAATGTTAAAAGTGGAAGAGAAGAAGTTTGAAATAAGTTTTTTAGATATTTGCCTGTGGGATAAGATTTAACATAAAAATCATTCAACTTCTTAAGCCATTGGCGATAATAAGGTGTAAAGACAGAATATGGCTTGCCATCATCTTTTACAATTTCACTTTTCTCAAAAATGACTTGGTCTTTGTACGTTTGAAAAGCTACGTCTTCACTCCTTAAAAACTCGCCTAAACTATCATCTCTTTTTGTAGCATAAGGTTCATAATCGTGATTTGCATAAACACCCTTTACATTGTATTCATCTAAAATTGCTGGCCAAGCTTTCTCAGGAGTATCAAATTTTACTAGCAATGAAGAGCCTTTTTTTTCTAGCTCCTCTTTAATTTCAGCTAATGTTTGATAGATAAAAGTTATACGAGCATCACTTTTATTATCTAATTTTTTAAGAATGTTTTTATCGAAAATAAACAAAACCAAAACTGGAAATTTCTCTTTCAGGGCGTAATATAAAGCGGCATTATCTTTTAAACGTAAATCTCTTCTTAACCAACAAATACTAATCTCTTTTTTCATTATAAATTGAATTTAAAGCATCGTCTAAATTTACATAAGCATATTTATAGCCTGCTTCTAAAAGTTTTTTTGCTATGGTGTTATTACTCATTAAGGGTAAAATGCTCATTTCGCCCATGATTGCTTTGAGGGCAAACTTAGGTATATGTATTGGCCAAACAGGTCGATTTATTTTTCCTGCAATTGCTTTTGTTAAAAATTTATTCGAAACTGGAAAGGGTGCGCAAGCATTGTACGGCCCATTCATTTTCTCATCTTCTGCAGCTTTAGTAAAGATTTTAACGATATCGTCTAAATGTATCCATGGCATCCATTGTTTACCTGAACCCAATGGTGCGCCAACAAAAAGCTTAATAGGAGTTTCCATTGCTTTTAAAGCGCCGTCGTCTTTGCTTAAAATTAAGCCTATTCTAATTTTCACCACTCTGATTCCTAGTTCAAGACCTTCATCTGCAGCATTTTCCCATAACTTACAACATTCTGATAAAAATCCCTTACCCACCTCGCTTGTTTCTGCCAAAATCTCATTATCTCTATCTCCATAAAAACCAACAGCAGAAGCAGAAATAAAAGTTGTTACAGTAGCTTTTGTCTCTTGAATAGTTTTATATAAAAGTTGGGCAGATAAAACTCTACTATCAATAATCTCTTTTTTCCTTTCATCGGTCCACTTTTTATCTGCAATGCCTTCTCCAGCTAAATGGATAATTGTATCTATATCCTTTAACGCGTTTGGGTCTATAGTTTGCTTATAAACGTCCCACAAAAAAACATCTACATCTTTTATTTTGGTTTGTTTTCTAGATAAAATGGAAACTTTATAACCTTTTTCTTGCAATGCAGGAATAAGTTGTTTCCCCACTAAACCAGTTGCACCGGTTATGAGAATGTTCTTTGCCATACTATATATACTATAAATGTTTGGTTTTGGTTTAGGAAAGATAGTAATTTATTGCCTTACCATCGATTGAATTAAAGCGATTAGAAAAGCAAATGCAGTAATTGAGTTAATGTTAGTCGGGCTATGCGCTACAATCTTTTGTGTCTTACTAAATTATGAACGCACACAAAAGTATTTCCGCTGCTATCCCGTTTAGTAAACGATTGTCTTTGCAACTATTTAGGGCTGTATGATGCCAAGAACCACCTAATTCTGTTCTTTAAACCCGATGGTAGCGGACACGCAGTAAAGCGCACAGCGGGAACCAATCTTCAAAAAAGCTTATGGATTTGCTTTTCGAATTCCCTAAATTTGAACAAGCTTCATTTTCCATCTTCCATCTTCCATTTTCCTCGAAGTGTGTTATCGCTTTGTAAAAAATAAGATGTTTGGACTTGCAATTGTAAGAATTTGTGCAAATTGCAAGCCAATATAAATGGCTACGGATATGAGCAAAAAGATTTTAGTTTGGTTTAGGAATGATTTACGCCTGCATGATAACGAAATGCTAGTGGAAGCCATTGCCAAGGCCGACGAAATTTTGCCTGTTTATGTATTCGATCCACGTCATTTTGAGCATTCTCGCTATCATACAATCAAGACTGGTATAACGAGAGCTCAATTTCTTTTAGAAAGTGTCGAAGCCATTCGTCAATCATTTCAAAAGTTTGGTGGAGATATTCTAATTGCAAAAGGCCGACCTGAAGATTTGTTGCCAAAGCTAGTCGCCGAATATGAAATTACAGAAGTTTACCACCATAGAGAAGTAGCTAGCGAAGAAACCGCTGTATCTACCCATGTTGAAGATTTGCTTTGGAAACAAAAAGTGAATTTGAAGCATTTTATTGGACATACCCTTTACAATAAGGAAGATTTACCTTTCCCAATAAGAGATATACCTGATGTTTTTGCTCAGTTTAAAAAGAAAACTGAACGTGATGCCATTGTAAAACCTTGTTTTTTAACGCCAGAAAAAATCAATTTTGTTAAGGTGGAAGCTTGGGGAGAATTGCCTAAGTTAAGTGAGCTTATCGTAAATGAAGAATTACAAGTTTCGACCGAGAATTCTGAATTTAAAGGTGGTGAACAAGAGGCTTTCAAACATTTGCATGATTTCTTGCATACCGGTGAGGATATGGCCTTGTCTAATACATCATTAAAGAAAAACGAAGTGGTTTCGAAACTTTCTGCTTGGTTGGCTTTAGGCTGTTTGTCGCCAAGAGAGGTTTATTGGAAAATGAAGGAAGCAGAAGCTAATTATGGTTTAAAGCCTTATTTTAATCAGATTGTTCTAGGTCTTTTATGGCGTGATTATTATCGCTTTATGTTTAAGAAATATAGAAATACATTTTTTAAACCAGAGGGATTTGCTGCCAACTTGAAAACCTTACCTCAGGTAGATAATGATTTATTACAATCTTGGAAAAGCGGGAATACAGGTCAGCCATTGGTAGATGCAGTGATGTATGAACTAAATACTACCGGTTACATCAATAATGCAGCTAGGCAATTAGTAGCTACTTATTTGGTTTATGAATTAGGATTAAACTGGGTAATGGGTGCCGCTTATTTTGAAGAAAAACTGATTGATTATAATCCTGCAAGCAACTGGGGGAATTGGGCAAATATAGCTGGTGTAGGAAACGACCAACGTTTAACTAATAGTTTCAATTTTGAAAAACTACTTAAAATCGTTGACCCTAAAGGTCTTTATAGTCAAGCTGTTAGGGCTTAACTTTTCTGTTAACCAAAAAACAGCTTTTTATTTAATTTAATTGTTAAGTTTATTGCCATTTTTTAAGGTAAAATCCTAATTTTGCAATACTTATCGAAAATAATACACAAATGGATAACTTATCTTATCTCAATGGCGCCAACGCCGAATATATAGAATCCTTATACCAAAGCTATAAAGAAGACCGTAATTCAGTTGAATTTGGATGGCAGAAATTCTTTGAAGGTTTTGATTTTGGCAGAACTTCTGATGCTACATCAGTAAGTACTGAAGCACCTGAGCATTTTTTAAAAGAAATTAATGTTTTAAACCTAATCAACGGTTACCGTCAACGTGGTCACTTGTTTACTAAAACAAACCCAGTTAGAGAAAGACGTAAACATACGCCAACTTTAGCAATCGAAAATTTCGGTTTAGCAGCAAGCGATTTAAATACTGTATTTAATTCTGCTATTGAAACTGGTATTGGTGCGCCTGCAAAATTGAGCGATATTGTTGCTTTTCTAGAGCAAACTTATTGCGTTTCTATTGGTGCTGAATATAAATATGTTCGCACGCCAGAAATCCTAAAATGGATTGAGCAGAAAATGGAAAGCGAACGCAATACACCTAAGTTTTCTATTGATGAGAAAAAACGCATCCTTACTAAATTAAATGAAGCGGTAAGTTTCGAGAACTTTTTGGGCACTAAATTTTTGGGGCAAAAACGTTTCTCATTAGAAGGTGCAGAAGCAGTTATCCCAGCTTTAGATTCAGTAATTGAAAAAGGAGCTGAACTGGGTATTGAAGAGTTTGTGATTGGAATGGCACATCGTGGCCGTTTAAACGTATTGGCAAACATCATGCAAAAAACCTATAAGGATATTTTTGCAGAGTTTGAAGGTAAAGGTTACAGTGCAGATTCTCCATTTGGTGGCGACGTAAAATATCACTTGGGTTATTCTACAGATGTAACTACCAATGCAGGCAAAAGTGTTCACTTGAGCTTATGCCCAAATCCATCTCACTTAGAAACAGTAAATGGGGTTGTTGAAGGAATGTCTCGTTCTAAAATCGACTTCAAATACAGTGGCGACAATAGTCGTTTGGCACCCATATTAATTCACGGCGATGCATCAGTTGCTGGCCAAGGAATTGTTTATGAAGTAATACAAATGGCTAGTTTGGAAGGTTATAAAACTGGTGGAACCATCCACTTGGTCATTAACAACCAAATTGGTTTTACAACGAATTATAAAGATGCCCGTTCTAGTACTTATTGTACAGATATTGCTAAAGTAACCTTATCACCAGTATTCCATGTAAATGGAGATGATGTAGAAGCTTTAGTTTATGCTATTAATTTGGCAATGGAGTATCGTCAGAAATATAAAAATGATGTGTTTATTGATATTTTATGCTACCGCAGATTTGGTCACAACGAAGCAGATGAGCCTAAATTCACTCAACCATTGTTATACAAAGCGATAGAAAAACACGCTAATCCTCGTGATATTTATATCGAAAAATTAACTAAAACTGGCGAATTAGAAGCTGGTTTAGCTAAGGAAATGGAAAAACAATTTAAAGGCCTTTTACAAGAGCGTTTAAATGAAGCTAAAGAAATTACATCAACCTATAGCGATGTTAAATTTGGTGGTGCTTGGGCAGATATGCGTTTAGCAACAGCAAAAGACTTTGATGTTTCTCCAGATACTTCTGTTAAAAAAACTACTTTATTAGAAGTTGCTAAAAGAATTTCTACGCTTCCATCTGATAAAAAGTTCTTCAAAAAGATTGAGAAATTATTTGACGAACGTAATAAAATGGCCACAACTACCCACGTTTTCGATTGGGCAATGGGCGAGCAATTAGCTTATGGAACATTATTGGCCGAAGGTAAAAGAGTTCGTTTAAGCGGACAAGATGTAAAAAGAGGAACTTTCTCTCATCGCCATGCGGTTTTAACTTTAGAAGATTCTGAAGAAGAATATACTCCATTAGCAAATGTTTCTGAGCAACAAGCACCGTTTGACATTTACAATTCACACTTATCTGAATATGGTGTTTTAGGATTTGAATATGGTTATGCAATGGCAAATCCAAATGCTTTAACAATCTGGGAAGCTCAATTTGGCGATTTCTTTAATGGAGCACAAATTGTAGTAGACCAATATATTGCTAGTGCAGAAACAAAATGGCAAAGAGAGAACGGATTGGTGATGTTATTGCCTCACGGTTACGAAGGTCAAGGTCCAGAACATTCATCTGCTCGTATTGAGCGTTTCATGGAGCTTTGTGCAGATTACAACATGCAGATTGCAAACTGTACTACACCTGCTAACTTCTTCCACGCTTTACGTCGTCAATTTAAACGTGATTTCCGTAAACCTTTAGTGGTGTTTAGTCCTAAGAGTTTGTTGCGTCATCCGCTTTGCGTTAGCCCACTTGCAGATTTTACGGAAGGTAAATTTAAAGAGGTAATTGATGATGCGAACGTAAAACCAGCAGATGTTAAACGTGTTGTTTTCTGTAGTGGAAAAATCTATTACGAATTGTTAGAAACACAAAAAACAAATGCCAAAGGCGATGTTGCATTAGTACGTGTAGAACAGTTGTATCCAACTCCTGTTGACCAAATGGAAGCTGTTTACAAACGTTATAAAAATGCTAAAGATGCGGTTTGGGTACAAGAAGAACCAGAAAATATGGGAGCTTGGCCTTACTTGCTGCGTAAATTAAGAAAAACTTCATTTAGCCAAATGGATGTGATTTCTAGAAAAGAAAGTAGCAGTACAGCAACCGGTTATGCAAAACAGCATACCAATCAACAAGCATACATTATTGCAAGTGCTTTCGATGTTCCTGTAACTGAAAAGGTAAAAGAAACTGCAGCAAAAGCAACCAAAAAATTAGTAAATATAGACTAGCGATAAGCGTAAAGCGTTTTGCGTATGAACGCATATCGCTAATCGCCAAACGCCAAACAAAAATACATTATGAGTTTAGAAATAAAAGTTCCGCCAGTTGGCGAATCGATTACAGAAGTAGTTTTATCACGTTGGGTTAAAAACGATGGAGATTTTGTTGAAATGGACGAAATCATCGCAGAGTTAGAATCTGATAAAGCAACATTCGAATTAACAGCAGAAAAAGCAGGAACTTTAAAAATTGTAGCTGCCGAAGGCGATACTTTAGCAATTGGAGCAGTAGTTTGTTCAATTGAAGAAGGTGGAGCAGCTGCAGCACCAGCAAAAACTGAAACTCCAGCAGCCCCAGTTGCTGACAAGGTTAGTGCACCAGTTGCAGAAAAATCTGGCGAAAGCTACGCAACAGGAACTCCATCTCCATCAGCTGCTAAAATTCTAGCAGAAAAAGGTGTTGATGCAGGCTCGGTAAAAGGAACAGGTGTTGATGGTAGAATTACCAAAGAGGATGCTCAAAAGGCTGAAGTTAGCAAGCCAGCAGCGCCTAAAGCAGCTCCATCTCAACCAGTTGCGGCAGCAGTTGCAGGTTCTAGAGGTGAGCGTAGAGAAAAAATGTCGCCTTTGCGTAAAACAGTTGCTAAACGTTTGGTAACCGTTAAAAACGAAACAGCCATGTTAACCACATTTAATGAGGTAAACATGAAGCCAATCATGGATTTAAGAGCTAAATATAAAGACCAATTTAAAGAAAAATATGGTGTTGGTTTAGGGTTCATGAGTTTCTTCACTAAAGCAGTTTGTGAAGCAGCAAAAGATTTTCCGGCAGTTAATGCTCGTATAGAAGGCGAAGAAGTTGTTTACAATGATTTTGTAGATGTTTCTATCGCAGTTTCTGCACCAAAAGGATTGGTTGTGCCAATTATTAGAAATGCAGAAAGCATGAGCCTAGCACAGATTGAAAAAACTGTAATTGAGTTAGCTACAAAAGCAAGAGATAGCAAATTGACAATTGATGAAATGACAGGTGGAACATTTACCATCACTAATGGTGGTGTATTTGGTTCAATGATGTCTACTCCAATTATTAATGCACCTCAATCTGCAATTTTAGGAATGCACAATATTATTGAGCGTCCAATTGCAGAAAATAAAGAAGTAGTTATTCGTCCGATGATGTACATTGCTCTATCTTATGACCATAGAATTATTGATGGACGTGAGTCTGTAGGTTTCTTGGTAAGAGTTAAACAATTATTAGAAGATCCAGCTAGATTATTGTTAGGCGTATAATTTAGACTAAATATCTAGCCCTAATGTTTTTGCATTAGGGCTTTTTTTATTTCAGTTTTGTCATTCCGACTTTGGAGGAATCTCATAGAAAGAATACAAACTTGGAATGCGAATTTCGGGATTCTTCCTTCGTCAGAATGACAAAGTGGGAATATATAATTGGAATATACATTTTGAAGCCAAGGTTCGTGTCTCCACGAACCGCTAATAAGTTTGAGAACTTTAAAAAATATTTGATGAAAAAATTAGCATTAAGTCTATTGCTTTTTATGGCAATTGGAAAAATATCAGCACAAACTAACATTCAAAATTCTGGTTGGTTATTTTTATTAAACAGTACAAAAATTAGTGAGAAATGGGGATTACATTTAGATGTTCAAGCTCGTTCTTCAGATAATTGGGAATATGTTAGAAATGTTCTGGTAAGACCTGGGATAACCTATTTCATTAACAATAGAAATAATGTAACAGTCGGTTATTTATTGGCTACCACTAAAACAGAATTAACTGGAGCTCCTGATGTTAATACCAATGAGCATAGAATTTGGCAGCAATACATTTTTACGCATAAATTAAAATCGAGTTTTGTAGCTCACAGAGCGAGATTAGAACAACGCTTTATTGAACAAACCAATGGTGATGAAATATTTGCACAAAGATTTCGCTATTTCGTTAGATTAATGCAGCCATTGCAAGGTAGGGTTGAAGTGTTTAGTAAAGGTCCTTTTGTTGCCTTGCAAAACGAAGTGTTCTTAAATATCCAAAATAAGGAATTGCTAAATGATAGTTTGTTTGACCAAAATAGATTATACATTGCCGGTGGATATCGCTTTTCTAAACATATCGATTTAGAGGCAGGCTATTTAAATCAATATACTAACGGAATAGCAAGAAACACCTCAAATAGAGTTGCTCAACTGGCCTTATATACAAGGTTTTAGTGATTTAAAGTCATTTTTATTCTTTTAAGTTGTATTGAAAATGTTTTTACTCACCTTTGGGTAAATGAAACGTTCTTCAATCCTCGTATTTGCATTGCTGTTTGGTAGAAAGGTGAGTGCACAAGAAATTATTACACCGCCAGTTAATCAGGTGAAAATTGGTAAAAGTCTTTTTAACAACGATGTTAAGAGGAACTTTTCTCGTAAAGGCGAATGGTTTGTGCATTGGGGATGGAATTTTTCTTGGTACGATACCAGCGATTTAAATTTCAAAGGACCTGGCTATAATTTTACGTTAAAAAATATTACAGCAAAGGATAGACCGTCAAAACTTTCTACAGATTATATAAATCCTTTAGAGTTAACCACACCGCAGTTCAATTTTCGTTTCGGCTATTTTATTAAGGATAATTATAGTATTTCATTAGGTTGGGACCATATGAAATATGTAATGGATGTGCCACAAACAGTAAATGTAGATGGTTATATCAATGCTACTATTTCTGATCCAGCTATACCAACAGGTGCTTATGCAGGTACTTATAACAACACACCGTTAACAGTTAAAGGTGATATGTTAAAGTTTGAACATACAGACGGTTTCAATTACGTAAGCACAGAATTGGAGCGTTATGATGACATTTGGGTAGCTAAATCGCAGAAGAATATGTTAACGATGGAAACAGGTGTTGGGGTTGGTTTAATGATACCAAGAACTGATGTGCGCTTATTCGGAGTTGGCGAAAATAATTTCTGGAATATTGCTGGTTATGGTATTTCTGCAAAAGCAGGATTGAAATTTCACTTCACTAAAAAGTTCTATATTCAAAATACAACAAAGATTGGATTTACCGACTTGTCAGCTATTCACACTACAGGAAGAGACGATATAGATGGAGCAAGCCAAACGATAAGATATTTGGAAAACTTTACGGCGTTGGGATTTCAGTTTTAGAGGGTAGCTGCAGATTCGCAGATTTTATTGTGGGAGTATAACTTCTGTTTTGTATTGGAAGTTAACGGTTTGGGGCTCTGCGTTTGGGCGGGAAATCGAAGCACAAATGTTCAGTTTTGTACAAAAGTTTAATCGAAGAACTGAACTTGAATTTAGCACTTCAGCCGCCATATTGCCAAACGCGTTTAAGCTGCTGTGCTGGGGGCTACACGAACTTCGCATCTCTCCTCAGCGCTGCCTTGTCCAAATCTAAGTCTTTGCTAAACCATTCTTGTAAAATATTTTCAAGTTCGTTTTTGTTAACTGTTGTCGAATTGCGTCTGGATTTTAGATAGTTTTCTCTCGCCATTTTTTCCGTCAATTCTCCAACTGTTTTTAAGTCTATTTCCTTTCCAAATTTGTTTGCAAGATGAAGTCCTGCAATTGAAAAAAAAAGTCCTGAAAGTCCAAATTTCCAATTTATAAATAGTCCGACAAATGCAGCAAATAAAACGATTAATAAAGTCCCCGAAACCAAATAAGTAGGTCGTAAAAATGAAAGCTTGAAACCTAATTTATTTTCAATTTGTCGAACGGCGGAAAGTCTATTTTTTCTTGGCAATATGTCCGCAAGAAGTGTGTCAATTTTTACGTTGTCTATATTTAGTGTCGAACTGATGGCATTACGAAGTTTATAAAATGCTTGCTGTTTTGTGCAATTGTCCGAATGGTCAAGTTCAATTTTGTTTGTAATATGGTCACACAATTCGCCAAATGTCGAAAGTCCTACCAACTCGTTTCCAACGAATTTGATACTAAATGACTTTTCAACTTTTGCAAGTAAGTCTCCAATGTCTTCTGGGTCAATATTGTTCAGTTCGTAGTCGGTCATAGCATAGCAGGTAACGTTTTGCAGATTTGCGATGGGCGGGATTTTTACCACAAATGTTTATGCGGAGCACAAAACTTTCGGCTACCACTACACTGTCTGCGGAGAACGAAACCCCGCCTATTGCAAATGTGCTGTTAGTGGCTGTTTTTATTCGTTTGTCCATTCTCTTTTTGTCCTTGAATAACCTGTAATGTTTCGGTGTTCTCCAAAACTTTTAATTATTAAAGTGTCTGGTGTCAAAGTTATTATTTTCTCTTTGTATGTTATGTTTGACTTGTTGTCGTGTAAAATAAGTGTGTCCTTTGACAAAGAATAGAGCAATGTAAAAACGCTGTCAATATGATTGTCCACAAAAACGGTTGTGTCTGCAAATGACAAAGTGTGATACATTGTCCACTTGTTGAGATACCATTCTCCTTTGATGTCTTCTGTGGTAATTTGTCGTGTCGTTCTCCTGTCAATGCTGTCAAGTTGGTTTTGAAACTTTGTCCACCAGCCTTTTCCATATTTGTTTTCTAAATGGTCAACAACTACTCTGTTGTAGTAGTCTGTTCCGTTGAGAATGTCTGTCGTTACGTTACAACCGTGGAGAGAAAAATTAAAGCCATATGAATTAGCAAGTTTCTGTTTTTGTTCAAAGTTTAGCGGCAGTTCTCCAATTTCTATTATTCGAACTTCTTCATTCTTTATATCTTGTTGAGCAGTCCAAAAGTTGTATGGCGTAAAAAGTCCGAACATAAAACGAAGTCCAAAGTAAAGTCCACCGAGTAGCAAAAGTGTCAGAAGTCCATATGTGATTTTTTGTTTCAATTTTCTTGTTTCTGTCTTTAATTGGTGTGTCGTCCTAAAATAGCCACTAACTCGTCGCTTGGCGCAACTCCATTTCGTTTTTAATCATTTATAAACGAATATAAACGTTTAATATCCGATTATTAAATTAATTATATTATTGATTATTACTTCCTAGATTAACCTTTCACGCATTTGCTGTTTTTTTTTGCACTACAATTTGTGTATAGACCTGATAGCGTGTAAATACTTTTTGAAGCAGAAACTTTCGTAAACCGCGTTAACCCTGCCAAAAAGATTGCAACAATAGCAGGGCTTGCTTTAATTGGAATACCGAAATTGCTCTTCAAAACAGTCAATGCAAGAATATTCTGATAGATTATTGTTGTTTCATCTCCATTCCTTGGTGGGTGTTATTAGCAACCAGAGGTTTCAACAATTTTTTCGGCTACTGGCTACAGATTTCTCCTCGTGAAGAACTCGTTCGAAATGACGAGAACTGGAGGGTATAAAAAAAGCTCCCCGATTTAATATCGAAGAGCTTAAGCTTTTTCTTGTGTGTCAAAAGCGTTTATATTTTTCTTACTCGGCCAGAGCCAATTACTCTTTGTTCAACTGTAGCGTTGCCGCTGTAATTTATACTACCAGAACCGCTAACTACCGCATCGATATGGTCTTCTGCATTAACATATACAGAACCAGAGCCACTAATTACCGAAGTTAGTGAGCCTACAGAAAATCCTTTTTTAGTAAGCGAGCCAGAACCGCTAATGGTTATTGTTGCTTTATCGGCTTTGCCTGAGATATTTAAATTTCCAGAGCCACTAATTACACCAGTATAACTATCAACATCTATTGCTGCAGAAATGCTACCAGAGCCACTTAAGGTAGAAGCTAAAGTTGAACCTTTTATGCTTCCTTTTACAGACATCGCTCCGTTGCCACTCATTGTTAAACTCTTTATAGTTTTTGCAGAGACATAAGCTGTAATTTTTTTATTCTCGTATTTTCTAGCCCAGCTCGTCCAGCTGTTTTGAGGTCTAATTACTAAAACGTTGCCTTTTACTTCAGTAATTAAAGTGGCAATTGCATCAGCGTCGCCTTCAAATCTTAAACTTTCTGTAGTTCCTAAAGTAATTACTACATCAATTGGTCCACCAGCGGCAACACCATTAAAATTTTTCACATCTCTATCTTCTTTTTTGAATTTAGATTTGCCAATAACTATTGGATAAGCTGCCAAAACTGGTTCAAGGCTCAATGAGGCAAGAACCAAAATAAGACTAAATGATAGGAATATGTTCTTCATGGTTTTAATGTTTTCTTATAAGACGAGCGTTGTAAGGTAAAAGTTGCATGGTTAGGAAAAATAATTTGGTCATTCCGAGGAACGAGGAATCTCACGAGGTGGATTTTTAGCATGAGATTCTTCGCTGCGCTCTGAATGACAAAGATTTCTACTCTCCCTTCTTCACCCTCACGTAAAAATTAGGTTCGGCTTTAAAGTTATCCATCGTTACAGATTTATCAATTTTACTTGATTTCCATTCGTTGGTAGGCTTAATTAGCATGTATTCTTCTGTCGTAAGCGAAACTTTAACTGGCATGTCAAAACCTGTTACATCGGTTATCCAACGGTAGGTTAAAACACCATTGTTTATTTTATATTCTAATACTGGAATTTTTGAATAACGTAAATACTGATCAAATACTTTGTCTAGTTTTAATCCACTTTGTTTAGCTATATAAGCCTCAACCTCTGCAGAGGTGGTTGTTTTATGGTAAAAAGTACTATTTATTCCTCGTAGTATCGACCTGAATTTTTCATCATCATTAACCAGTTGGCGGATGGTATGAATCATGTTTGCGCCTTTTGGATACATATCTCCACTGCCTTCCTTGTTCACGTTGTAAGGGCCAATAATTGGGGTACGATTGCTAATTCCCCTGCGTAAACCAATTAAATAAGCTTCGCCTGCTGGTTTGCCTTGGGTAGATTCTGTAAATAAGGCTTCAGAATAAGTAGTAAAACCTTCGTGTACCCACATATCGGCAATATCTTTTGTGGTTACATTATTGGCAAACCATTCGTGACCACTTTCGTGAACCGTAATGTAATCCCATTTTAAACCATAACCAGTTCCAGACATATCGCCGCCTAAATAACCTTTTTTAAATTGATTGCCATAAGCAACTGCACTTTGATGCTCCATGCCTAAATGTGGTGCCTGAACCAATTTATAACCATCTTTATACCAAGGATAAGGTCCAAACCAATATTCGAAAGATTTTAACATTGGTTTCACATCTGCATCCCAATGCGGACGAGCAACTGCGCTATCTTCTTTTAGCGACCAAAAGTCTAGGGTTAATGGGCCTTTTTCGCCTTTATAAGTGTCTGTCCAGTGTGCATATTTGCCAATATAGAATGAAACAGTGTAATTGTTAATCGGATTGCCAATAAACCAATTGTGTTGTTTGTAACCATCTCCTTTATCTACAACACTGCGTAAACGACCATTAGAAACTTCATCCAAATCTTTTGGAACGGTAATGCTAATTAGCATGCTATCTACCTCATCGCTTTGATGGTCTTTATTTGGCCACCAAACACTAGCGCCTAAACCCTGACAAGCAACTGAAACGAATGGATTGCCTGATTTGTCTTTTTTGAAAATAAAGCCACCATCCCAAGGTGGGTTACGAGCAATTGGCGGATTGCCATTATACCAAACTGTAAAGCTATCCTTACTTCCCTTTTTTATAGTTTTTGGAAAAGTTACATACACTGCGCCAAATTCACGAGTGTAAGGAACTTCGGTTCCCTTATAAATGATTTTATCAATTTTTAAGTTCGCAAATAAATCGAATTGCAACTTATTGAAATCTTGTGTTGCTGTAAACTTAAATTCATTGCTACCGCTCACAGATTTATCATCCATATTAATTTTCACATCTAAATGGTAGTAATTAATATCATAACACATACGTAAAGGAGTAAGCATACCTCTTAAGGTATCTGCTCTTGTATATTCTTTTTTATTAACCATCAGTTGTGCGCTTGCACTATAACTGAATAAAAAAAGAACTAAAATCGAGAGAATTATTTTCTTCATTGTGGTTTGTTTATGGTTTTAGAACACTCACTGTTATGAATGAACTATTATTTGTATCGTGGTAAATTTTATGAGTGGCTTTTTGAAAATCTGATGGCTGTGCCTGATAAATATCCATAAACTTTTGTGGGTTTCTATCCGCCAAAGGGAACCAAGAATTTTGAATTTGAATCATAATTTTGTGTCCTTTTTTAAAAGTATGCGCTACATCTGGCAATGGATAATTAACTTTTGTGATTACGCCAGGGACAAATGCTTCAGGTTTTTCGAAACTATTGCGATACTTTCCACGCATAATTTCGCCACGAACTAACATCTGGTAGCCACCCATAATTAGGTTTTTAGGGTTTGGAACTGGGTTTGGTGCATCTTCTGGATAAACATCAATCAGTTTTACTACATAATCTGCATCTGTTCCGGTAGTAGAAACCACAAGGTTGGCCAAAACTGGTCCGGTTAAAGTAATGTCTTCGGTTAAAACATCGGTTTGATAAACTTTTACATCTGGTCTGCGAGCAGCAAAACGCTGGTCGTCTATCATATATTCTCTTGTTCTTTTGTCTTGTATGCCAGCCTGATATGGAACAGGGGCATTGGGGTCACTTACATATTCATCCCAACTATCGGTTCTGCCAACCTTTGCGAAAGACAACTTCCCGTTAGGCTGTAAGTATAAATTTCTGCTTTCTGTTTCTGCAGGTGGCCAAGTTTTAAATTTCTTCCATTCGTTACTACCCGTTACAAAAATATTGGCTTCTGCAGCATTAAAATTGCCTTCGCCCTTTAAATAGAATTTGAAAAATGGCAACTCAATATTCTGTTGGTAATAAGTGCTTGTAGGCTGACCAAATTGGATATCGCCAAAGTATGAACCATCACTACGAACCCAGCCACCATGATACCAAGGTCCGGCAACTAAAATGTTATTAGCCCCAGGATTTTGTTTCTCAATAGCTTTATAGGTAGCAAATGTTCCATAAGCATCTTCCGCATCAAAAAAGCCTCCGACAACCATTACAGCAGGCTTGACGTTAGTTAAATGAGGCAAAATTACTCTGTCTTTCCAAAAGTCGTCCAAGTTTGGATGTTTAAATAAATCATTCCAGAACTTAATACTATCTGCAAAATATTTGTCTTTTAAGTTTTTAATCGAACCAGCTTCTAGATAAAAACGGTAATCATCTTTAATTGGAATTTTAATGCCTTTTGGCCCTTTATCTGGCGTAATAGGCTTAGGACGAGGAACACCAAAACTGCTCATGAATTTAAAGGCATCATTCAAAAATAACACACCTCTGTGATGAAAGTCATCGCCCATGTACCAGTCTGTTACTGGTGCTTGAGGAGAAACAGCTTTTAAAGATGGGTGTGCATTTGGTAATGAAGTTGTAGAGTAAAAACCAGGATAAGAAATCCCTGAGATACCAGCTTTGCCATTATTGTTCTGAATGTTTTTAACCAACCAATCTATTGTGTCGTAGGTATCTGTACTTTCATCAATTGCTTTATTACCTTTTTGTGTAGTTTGCGGTCTAACATCCTCAAATGTTCCTTCACTCATCCATTTGCCACGCACATCTTGGTAAACAAAAATAAAACCTTCTCTCATTAAAGCAGGAAAAGTTCCCAAGCTCAGTTTATATTTATCCTCACCGTATGGCGCAACAGTATAAGGTGTACGAGAGATTAAAAATGGATATTTTTTATTTTGGTCTTTCGGAATGTAGATAGACGTGAATAGTTTAACACCATCACGCATCACAATTTGTCGTTCTATTTTAGTGTAATGACTTCTTACATATGCAGAATCTGTTTCTTGAGCATACAGATTAGTTGCTGCGAAAACTGAAAATAACAGGAGGGTAGAGAGTATAAAACGCTTCATCATTTTATGGGATTTTAATAAAGCATAAATATATTAACTAGTTATAAGTATTTAATAGGAAGTATCAAGATTGTGATGTAGTAGGATGTAAGATGTAATATGGAAAATGTAAGATGGAAATAGCAATTAAACAATCTTACAATTTAATAATCCCATAATGAACCAATGAACCAATGAACCAATGAACCAATGAACCAATGAACCAATGAACCAATGCACCAATGAACCAATGCACCAATGAATCAATCTAACAATCCCTCTCTCTAACTTTACAACATTCCAACATTCTAACATTTCAACTTTCCAAGGTAATCCGTAACTTAGCCACATAAAAATTAAAAAGATATGCAATACGATGTAGTTGTAATTGGTTCCGGTCCGGGCGGTTATGTAGGTGCCATTCGCTGTGCACAGTTAGGTTTGAAAACAGCAGTAGTAGAAAAATATAAAACTTATGGCGGTACTTGCCTAAATGTAGGTTGTATTCCATCAAAAGCTTTGCTAGATTCTTCTGAGCATTTCCACAACGCAGCACATTCTTTTACAACTCACGGTATCAACTTAAAAGATTTAAAGGTTGACATGAAACAAATGATTGCTCGCAAAGACGACGTTGTTTCTCAAAATACTGCAGGTATCACTTATCTTTTCAAGAAAAATAAAATTGATGCATTTGAAGGTGTTGGTTCATTTGTAGATAAAAATACCATCTTAATTACCAAAGGTGATGGTTCAACTGAAACAATCACAGCTAAAAATGTAATCATCGCAACTGGTTCAAAACCTACGGCTTTACCTTTTTTACCAATCGATAAAAAACGAATCATTACTTCTACTGAAGCTTTAAACATTAAAGAAGTTCCAAAAACGATGGTCGTTATTGGTGGTGGCGTAATTGGTTTAGAGTTAGGTTCTGTATATGCTCGTTTAGGAACAAAAGTTTCTGTTATTGAGTTCATGCCATCTATCATTGCTACCATGGATGCTGGTTTAGGTAAAGAATTACAGCGTGTTTTAAAGAAATCTTTAGGTATGGAATTCTTTATGGGACACAAAGTTACTGGTGCAACAACTAAAGGTAAAACAGTAACCGTTACTGCAGATAACGCCAAAGGCGAAGCAGTATCATTCGAAGCAGATTACTGTATTGTTGCGGTTGGAAGAACCGCGTACAGCGAAGGTTTAGGTCTAGATAAAATTGGCATTACGGTTGAAGAGAGAGGTAAGAAAATTCCTGTAAATACACATCTAGAAACGTCTGTTCCAGGTGTTTATGCCATAGGCGATGTAATTACTGGTGCCATGTTAGCTCACAAAGCAGAAGATGAAGGTATTTATGTAGCAGAAACTATCGCTGGTCAAAAACCGCACATCAATTATAACTTAATCCCAGGTGTGGTTTACACTTGGCCAGAGGTTGCTTCAGTTGGACAAACAGAAGAACAATTGAAAACTGCTGGTGTGAAATATAAAACTGGTTCATTCCCTTTCAAAGCAAGTGGAAGAGCAAAAGCAAGTATGGATACTGATGGTTTTGTTAAAGTTTTAGCAGATGAAAAAACGGATGAAGTTTTAGGTGTACACATGATTGGTCCTCGTGCTGCAGATATGATTGCTGAAGCTGTTGTTGCCATGGAATTCCGAGCATCTGCAGAAGATATTGCAAGAATTTGTCACGCCCACCCAACTTATACTGAAGCTTTAAAGGAAGCTGCAATGGCAGCAACTGAAAATAGAGCGATACATATTTAAGATGTGAGAAGCTAGATTTGAGATATGAGATTGAAAAGCCAGTAAGCAATTACTGGCTTTTTTGTTGTTAAACAATTCCCCTCCCTTGGAGGGGTGCCCAAAGGGCGGGGTGGTAATTTCAATTAAACAAGCCGCTGGTCTAGGTTTGATTTCAAACTCAAAACTTAATACAAACATAACTTATAGCAAATATAGGTTTGAGTGGTAGGGAATATTTTTGCGGTTAGATAAACAGATAAAAAATGACCCTAAAAACGAAACTATTTACTGCACTTGCATTTTTTGCAATAGCAATCACATCTTGTAAAAAGAACGACCCATTAATTCCAATTAATGTAGATACAGAAGAAATAGTCCCTGAAAAAATTGACAGTTTTTCTGAAACGGCAATGATTGATTTAGGTGGTGCAACTGCTTCAGAAATTTCAGCTTACGACCCATCAACCAAAAAATTATTTGTAGTAAGTAATGATGGTGGCACTAAAGTAGAAGTGGTAGATTTAAGCGCTTATCCAACTGTTACTAAATCAAAAACATTAACCTTTGCAAGCAATGCAGGTATTAATAGCGTAGCAGTAAGCAATGGTTTATTGGCAATTGCGTTAAATGGCGTTACTCCTCAATCTAATGGAGATATTGTTGTTTTAAAAACATCAGACTTGTCTGAAGTTAAAAAAATTAGTGTGGGTGCTATGCCAGATATGGTAACTTTTAGTCCAGATGGTAACTACATCATTTCTGCAAATGAAGGCGAACCTAACGATGCATATACAATTGACCCAATTGGTTCTATCTCAATTATTGATGTAAAAAATAGCTATACCGTTAAGACCTTAGATTTCGCTGGTTTTGAAAGTTCAAAAGCTACCTTAGTTGCTGCTGGTTTAAGAATTTACGGACTCAATGCAAGCTTTGCTCAAGACATTGAACCAGAATATGTAGCTGTAGCAGGAGATTCAAAAAAAGCATTTGTAACTCTACAAGAAAATAATGCAGTAGCAGAAGTAGATTTAGTTGCTGGTAAAATCACTAAAATATTGCCATTAGGAACAAGAGACATCAGCCTTGCAGACAATGCTTTTGATGTGAGTGATAAAGACAGTAAAAAACAATTAGGTACTTGGCCAATTAAGGCATTTTATTTACCAGATGCTATTTCTTATTTTTCTGTTAACGATAACAACTATTTAGCTTTAGCTAATGAAGGAGATACACGTGGTTGGGCAGGATTTAATGAAGAAGTAAGAGTAAAAGATTTAATGCTTGACCCAACAAAATTCCCTACAGCAGCAACTTTAAAACAAGATGCTAACCTTGGCAGGTTAACCGTTACAAGGTCTTATGGAGATATTGATGGCGATGGAGATTATGATGAATTATATGCAACAGGTGGAAGGAGCTTGAGTATCATCAATGCCACATCAGGTATTTTAATTACCAATATTGGTAAAGATTTAGAGCAAAGAGTAATTGATGCTGGTAAATATGATGATGACCGCTCAGACAATAAAGGAGTAGAAGTAGAAGGTGTTACCGTAGCTAAAGTAAACGGAAGAACCTTAGCTTTTATTGGAATGGAAAGAGTAGATATGATTGCTACTTATGATATCAGCATTCCTTCCAAACCAGTATTCGTACAATTATTTGCCACTGGCGATGCCCCTGAAGGTTTAATGTTTGTAAAACCAAAAGATAGTCCGAATGGGAAAAGTATGTTAATCGTGTCAAATGAAGATGACGGAACAGTTAGGTTTTTTCAACCAAATAAATTGTAAGAGAGTCTGAAAGTCAGTAAAGACTTGAAAAGATATATTTCATTAAAATGCCAGTAAGCAATTACTGGCATTTATTTTATTTGAGCTGTAAGTCTAAGTTTATCGAAGACTGTAGAGTCCTTCGACTACGCTCAGGATGACTTACACTTATTATTTCCAAATGATAAAAACCACTTTCTTTTGCCAATAGATTTAAGGAACTTTGCAATTCGCAATAATCATCTTTGGCCAACCACATTATGTCCGAAATCATAGAAACTCCAGTTTTACAAGATTCTTTTCAAGACCATCCTTACAGCAAGAAAAGAGTAAGACTAGCGGTTTCTTTATTCTATTTCGGACAAGGAATTGTTTTTGCCTCTTGGGCAAGTCGTATTCCTGATTTAAAAGCATCAATGCAACTTTCAGATGCAGCATTAGGGAGCATTTTGTTAGCATTACCCGTTGGACAATTGTTAACCATGCCCATCTCTGGTAGGTTAACCACCATTTTTGGTAGCAGAAGAATGTTAACTATTGCAACACCTCTTTATGCCTTAGCACTAACTTTCATAGGCTTGGCAACTGCGGGTTGGCAATTGGCTTTATGTCTTTTTCTATTTGGCGTAACGGGAAATTTATGCAACATCGCTTTAAATACACAAGGCGTTTCTGGCGAAAAGTATTATGGTAAACCCATCATGACTTCCTTTCATGGCGCTTGGAGTGTTGGTGGTTTTTCAGGAGCTTTAATTGGCTTATTAATGATTAACCTTGAGCTTTCTCCCTACATTCACTTTTGCATTATTGCCTTATTGGCTTGGATGCATATTACCATTAATTATCGTTATTTGTTAGGCGGACAAAAACCAACAACCACAGAGAAACCAAAACTGTTTACAAAACCCCAAGGCGTATTGGTGCAATTAGGTATTATAGGTTTTTGTAGCATGGCCACAGAAGGAGCAATGTTCGATTGGAGTGGGGTTTATTTTAAGGATATAGTAAAAGCGCCACAAGCCTTAGTCATTTTAGGTTATACTTCCTTTATGATCATGATGGCTACCGGAAGGTTTTTAGGCGATAAAGTAATCACAAAATATGGCAGAAAAAGATTATTACAAGTAAGTGGTGTAATTATCTCTATTGGCATGTTTACTTCTGTTATTTTCCCATTTTTAATCCCATCGGTATTTGGGTTTATGCTGGTTGGTATTGGTGTTTCTGGTATTGTGCCTATGGTTTATAGCATTGCAGGTACAAATACCAAAGTTTCTCCAGGCATTGCAATTGCAATGGTTTCTGGTGTCAGTTATTTTGGTTTTTTAATGGGTCCGCCTCTAATTGGTTACATTTCTGCATTATCTAGTTTGCGTTATTCTTATGCGGTTATCGGCTGTTTTGGGATTTTAATTACAGCTATTGTGGCCAAAATTAGTGCGATTAAATAAGAATTGAGTAGAGCGAATTGAGATTAGGGTTTGAAAAACAATGGCAGTGGTTTTTGGCTTCCCGATAGCTATCGGGAGCAGCCCTGCTATACGCTACAAATTTTGCTTGTTGGTCTTCGACTACGCTCAGACTGACAACAACCAAAATTTTCGCTGCTATCAGGTTTATTTAACAAAGTGAGGGGTTCTTGGCAGCTTGCAACCCTAAATAGTAGCAAAAACAGAAGTTCAATAAACGGGATAGCAGCGGAAATACTTTTATGTCATCCTGAGCGAGCTTGCACTGAGCGAAGACGAAGTGAAGGACATAAAAGATTGCAGCGAATAGCCTGACTAACTTTAATTTGATTACTGCAATTGCTTTTCTAATTATCGATATCCTGTTATTATTAGGTACAAAAAAGCCCTTTAATCTTTCGACTAAAGGGCCAGGTTATTTGTGTTTTACATAATTAGTGAGTTGGTTCTTCTGCTGTTTTTGCAAAAGTATCAACAGGCGCTGGTTTTTTCTTGAACCAACCTTTAATAGCTCTTGAGTTTTTATCCATTACGATATACATACAAGGAACAAGAATTAAGGTTAAGAAAGTTGCGAAACTTAAACCGAAAATCATAGTCCATGATAGTGGTCCCCAGAAAGCAACGTTATCACCACCAAAGTATAAATGCGGATTTAACTCTGTAAACAACTTCACGAAGTCGATATTTAAACCTACTGCTAATGGAATTAAGCCCAGCATTGTTGCTGTTGCCGTTAATAACACTGGAGTCATACGAGTACGGCCAGCTTCAATAACTGCATCCTTAACTGTTGCACCTTGGCTAATTAGAAGTTCAGTAAACTCTACCAACAAGATACCGTTACGAACAACAATACCTACTAAGGCAACAATACCAAGCATAGACATCATTACAGAGAATGGCATGTTAAATAAAATACATCCACCCAGTACTCCAATTAAACTAAATAACACCTCAACCAAAATGATAATTGGCTTGCTGATAGAGTTAAATTGCGTAACTAAAATGATTAGGATTAAACCAATTGCAGTTAAAAACGCTGTTCCTAAGAATCCCATTGTTTCTGCTTGTTCTTCTTGGTCACCTGCCATTTTAATTTCTACACCATTTGGTTTTTTAAACTGGGCAACTTCTTGGGCAACATTCCCCACAACTTGATTTGCATTATATTCTCCCAAAACATTCGACGAAAGAATAATGATTCTCTTTTGTTGTTTACGTTTAATACCACCATAAGTGTTTACATAATCTATAGTTGCAAAAGATGAAATTGGAACCTGTCTAATTTGACCACCCATAGCCATATCTCTATAGGTCATTTTAGTATTTCTCAATACTTCAATGTTATTTTTCTGCTCATCTTTTG
This sequence comes from Pedobacter frigiditerrae, assembly GCF_032678705.1. Lineage (NCBI taxonomy): Bacteria > Pseudomonadati > Bacteroidota > Sphingobacteriia > Sphingobacteriales > Sphingobacteriaceae > Pedobacter > Pedobacter frigiditerrae. The sequence goes on from NZ_JAVTSS010000002.1 coordinate 1,570,264, forward strand.
AACGAATATTGATTTCGTAATCTTCATTATCATCTCTAAACTTAGAAGCCTCTACACCAAATAATGCAAAACGAAGATTTGTAGCAATGTCTTGAGTTAAAATACCTTCTCTGTTTGCTCTTTCTCTATCAATATCAAAAACGATTTCTGGTTTATTGTTCTGGAAATCTGATTTTAACTCTTCAACACCAGCGATTTGTTTACCAACTAAGTATTTTTTTAATCTTTCTGAAGTGCTTACAATTGAATCTAAATTATCACCAGTTATCTCAATACTAATCGGTTTCGCTGTTGGCGGACCACCTTGTTCTTGTGCTACAGAAATTTCAGCTCCAGGAATTCCTTTTACGGCATCTCTAATTTTACCCAAATAATCAGATGTATTTACACCATTTCTTTTACCAAACTCAACAAAGGCAACAGTAACTTTTCCTTTGTTAGGATATTCACCCTGATCTTCATCTTGAGGGTCGGTAACACCTTTAGTAACATTAGAAATGATAGAAGTTACTACAGGGTCAACTTTTCCATCTTTAGAAAGCACACTGGTTACTTTTTGCTCAACCTTTCTAACTACTTCGTTGGTATAAGCTTGATCAGTACCAACTGGTAAGCCAACATACACATAAACAAAGTTAGGGTCAGCTGATGGGAAAAATATTACTTTTTGTCTGCCACTTATTACAAGTACCACGAATAAGATAATTGTACCAAAGAACAAACCGAATGTTCCCCAAATTAATTTTTTAGGGTGCTCTACTGCCCAATGTAATACTTTTACATATTTGTCTTGAAATGCTGGCCAGATTCTGTTTTGGAATGTTTTAACCGCATTTTCTAAGAAGAAATGATTTAGTAAATAAATGATGATGATGAACACCATAAAGTTCCCTAAACCAAAACTTCCAGCCATTAAACCAATTGCATAGGCCACAACAGTAATTACGCCTAAAATGATAACTGTTTTACTCGTTTTCTTGTCAAAAGTTGGTTTTTTATTAGCCGAATGGTCATCGTGCTCCATGAAATCAACCGCAAAAACTGGGTTAATGATATAAGCAACAATTAGTGAAGCAAACAAAGTTACAATTAGAGTTAAGGGTAAGAAATACATGAACTTACCGATAATTCCAGGCCAGAATAATAAAGGGAAGAATGGTGCTAATGTGGTTAATGTTCCAGAAAATACTGGTACAAATACTTCCCCGGCAGCCATTTTAGCAGCTTTAACAATTGGCACTTTTCCATTATCAAAAATACGGTGTGTATTTTCAATTACCACAATGGCATCATCTACTACAATTCCCAGTCCTAGTAAGAAGGAGAAGAGTACAATCATATTCATGGTAAAACTGAAGCCCATTATGCTTCCTAGTACAGGCATAAATAAGAATGCGATGAACATAGAGAGTGGCACAGACAAGGCAACGAAAATTGCATTTTTAACGCCCATAAAGAACATTAAAATGATGGTAACCAAGATAAAACCAATGATAATGGTATTGATCAAATCATGTAAGGTTACACGTGTTTGATCAGATTGATCACCAGTAACTTTTATTTCCAAGCTTTTAGGCAAGGAGTTTTCCTTCATGTCTTTAATGATTGCATTAATTTTATCTGAAGCTTCAATTAAGTTTTGGCCAGCACGTTTTTTAACGTTCAACGTAATTACGTTTTTGCCAGCTAAACGGGCATAACTGGTTTGCTCTTTAAATGCATCTTTTACTTCAGCAATATCTCTTAAATATACAGCAGCACCAGTTGGTGTTTTTATAACCAAATTGGAGATTTGCTCAGCATTTTTAAACTCTTTTTTAATGTTTAATGTACGGCGTAAACCATCCATTTTTACTGTACCACCTGAGGCAGTTACGTTTTCTTTTTGTATAGTATTATAAATGTCGTAGAAAGAAATTTGTGCTGCATTCATTTTATTAATGTCTACAGTAATTTGAATTTCAGGGTCTAGCGCTCCTACAATGTCAACTCCAGAAATTTCTGGTAATGCTTCAACTTTGTCTTGTATATCATCTGCATACTCTTTTAATTTTTTCAAATCAAAATTACCCGAGATGTTTAAATACATAATCGGTAAATCAGCAAGGTTGATATCCTGTACCGTTGGATCATCAGGTAAATCACTTGGTAAATCAGTTTTAGCTTTGTCTACAGCATCTTTTACACGCTGTTTAGCATCTTTAATATCTACGTCAGTACCAAATTCAGCAGTAATGATCGAAAAATCCTGATAAGAGTTTGAAGTGATCTTCTTTAATCCTTGCGTTCCTTTGATTTGTTTCTCCAGTTGTTTGGTTACCAAGGTCTCCATGTTTTGTGGAGAAGTACCTGGGTATACAGTTTGTACGAAAATTTTCGGAATGATTACCTCTGGAAAATTCTCTTTTGGAGTAGAGTTATAGGCAAATATACCAGCTATGGTAATCATTATGGTAATGATATAAATAGCGGTTTTGTTATCTATAGCCCAACTCGATGGTTTAAACTCTTTGTTAACGTCTTTCATTTTTTATATAATTTGAGAGACTAATTAGCTCATTAGCAAATTAGCCGATTAGCTAATTAATATTTAACTGGGTCTCCTTCGTTCAGGTCATCCACTCCGGTAACAACAACTTTATCGCCTTCTTTTAAACCCGACAAGATTTCGCTTTTACCTTCAATTGTTCTTCCAACGGTAACTGTAACTCGCTGTGCCTTTCCATTAATTACAGCAATTACATATTTGCCATTTTCTGCATTTTGAATTGCATTAACAGGGATTGTTATCGCCTTAGGGTTTTTATAATCTACAACTTTTAATACCGATATCATATTTGCACGATATTTTTTGTTCGAAGGTAAAACTACCTCGATGTTAAAACTGCGTGAAGCAGGGTCAACTATTCTAGCGGCAAAAGAAACTTTCGTGTTTAAACTATCAGGAATGTCTGGGAAAATAACTTTTACATCATCTCCTTGGTCTATTTTGCCTAAATAAGCTTCAGCAACTTGTGCTTTAACTTTCAAAGAATTGGCGTTAATAACTCTAATTGCCGACATACCTGGGCTTGCAGCTCCACCTACCTTTAAGTCCATTTGTTCAACGGTTCCAGAGATAGGAGATTTAATCTTGTACATAGCTTGTTGAGACCTTAAAACATTCATTTGACGTTCTAATCCTTCTTTCTGCGTCTTTGCATTCAGATACTGAACTTCAGTTCCAATTTTTTGATCCCAAAGATTTTTTTGGCGATTGAATAAGTTATTAGCTAAATCTATTTGAGTTTGTAATTGAGCCATGCTTTGGCGTAAAACATTATCGTCAATTTGAGCTAAAACTTGCCCTTTGCCAACATTTTGACCAATTTTTACATAAACTGCAGTAACAATGCCTTGCATTTCTGGATTAACCAAAACGTTTTGTTCTGCATCAACCCTACCTTGTATCTCTATGTAATTGTTAAAAGGTGCAGTTTTAACATCATAAACCGTTACATCTTTTGTAGCTAATGAGTCTTTACCTACTGTTGCTTCTAATTTTGCAATTGAAGCATCCAATTCTGAACGCTGTTTTTTTAATTCTGCTAATTCAGCTTTTGGGTCCTTTTTCTCAGAAGAACAAGCCGCTAAAAATGCGATGGCTGCTATAAATAATATTCTTTTCATTATAAATTTGTTTTGTAAGGTTAGTAGTTTATGTTTCCTAAAGCTTTATCAAGATTTACTTTGTTAATCAGCATATCATATAAAGCGTTGATGTAATTATTTTGAGATTCTTTTAATGCAGTTTCGGCAGTTGTTACTTCTAAACTAGAACCAACACCTTGGTCGTATTTGATTTTAGTTACACGCAATACTTCTTTAGCCAAATCCATATTCCTTTTTTGGTTTTCTAAAGATTGTTGACCGTTAAAATAAACAGTTTGCGCTTGATTAACTTCTAAATTAATGGCATTCTGTAAGTTGATTAGTTCATTATCAGTTTTAAGCGATGCTAATTTCGCATTGCGAAGCTGATAAAGTTTTTGTCCGCCAGAAATTAAAGGAACCGAAAGTCTTAAACCAATCACCGTAGTTGGGAAACGAGTGTCATATAAGTTAGAGAACTTATCGTTTTGGAAGTTTGAAGAAGTGCTTCCAAAAGCACCTAAACTAGGTAAAAACAAGCTTTTGTAACGTTTAACGTCTAGCTCATTCAGTTTCTTTTGAGTTTGCAATAAAGAATATTCAATCCTTTTATTGAAGGCTTGACTATCGCCTAATACTGGACTTTTATCAATATTAACATTACTAATTTTATCGGTTAACGCTAGTTTACTGCCAATTGTCATTCCCATTTGAAACTTTAATAGGTTAACATTAAGGGCCAATAATCTAATTACGTTTTCACGTTCTGTCAATAAGTTGTTGTTTAATACGCTTAGCCTGTCAACATCAATTTTCTCAACAAAACCATTTTTAAACATTTGCTCAGTATCGTTTAGTGATTTTTTTAAACGCTCTAAATTCGCATCGAGCAAAGCTAATTGCTCGTTGCTAACTAATACTGAATAATAGGCCTTGGTTACGGCCACTGCTGTTTCTATCCTGCTTCTGGTTGTGCTTTTAGTAGATAATTCTTTGTAAGTTCTAGACGCTTTGAGGCCAACAAGGTAAGAGCCATCAAATAAAAGCTGGTTAATTTCTAAACCTACAGATGAGTTAAATTTCACACCAAACTTAACTGGAATTTGTGTGCCAGGTTGGCCAAAAACTTCTCCAGGTAATAAACTTGTAGGTACTTTCAAATAGTCTTGAAAACTTGCGTTGGCACTTACTTGTGGTAAGCCAATTCCAATTGTTTGTTTAACAGTGTTTATAGCTATTTGCTCATCTATTTTAGCATTTGTTATACTAACTTGATGGGTTTGTGCATACGCAATAGCTTCTTGTAAGCTAAAACTTGCTGTGGTGTCTTTTATTTGCGCTGTCGCTGGAATGGCTAAGCCCAAAAATAAGATGAAGATGTAAAGTTGATGTTTCATAAAGGTTTATAATGCTTGCGACGATTGTTGTTTGTAATAATTAATTTTTTCTAATCCTGCATGGTTACAAATGCCATAAAGGAAATGCTCTGTTATTTCTGCCATCACCTGAGCAAGGTTATATTTTGCCATTTTATATTGGTCGTGTTGATTAAAAATTAAATCAACTTGGTCTAAACGCATTTGTGTTAAAATTTCTTTGTTAATCTCAGGGCGATAAAGTCCTTCGTTTACACCACGCTCAAGATTTACATAAATACATTTACCCAGTTTGTTTTCCTTAAACTCTCTAAAGTGCAACCAAGCTTTTGGATGATACTTTTGTAAATCATAAAATAGCTTAGGGTTCATTGTAGTCAATAACTCATTAATATTAGTTATGGCAAAAAATATTTCATGCACCGCATTTTCTGCACTCTTTGCACAAAAGTCCATTGTGCAATCTTGATTAGATAGCTTATCCTTTATCAGAATATTAACCAATTCATCTTTATCGCTAAAATGCTGATAAATGGTTTTCTTCGACATACCCAAGTGTTTGGCAATGTCATCCATGGTTACGCTTTTAAAACCGTATTGGCAAAAAAGCTTATCCGCCTCCTCAACTATATATTCTTTAACTTCCAATTTTGCTCCTTAATTATTTTTAGTAAAAACTAGCCCCAAATTTTTCTGATTAAAATTTCTATCTCCTCAGCTATTGTGGTTTCTACTTTATTATATTCCAACATAATCTTAAATGATGGAGCAAAACTATGGAAACTTTTTTTAATTCCAAAGTTTCCTGATTAAAATTTTAATCTCTTCTGCGAGCGTTAGCTCATTCTGTGTTGTTTCCATGCTACAAAAAAAGATAAACCAACTGATTTGATATATGCTTTTTCGGTGAATTAAGGATTTGAGTAGGTGAAATAAGGGAGTTAAGAGTTGTGGGTTATGAGTTGCGAGTAATTTTCCAAAACAATAAATTATATTATAAATGGGATTTCTTTATCTTCGAAATTGATAAAAGTTATAACATATTAACCCATAACGGAGAACCCAGTAACCCATAGTATATTATGAAAAAAGGAAGAATTGAAGCATTTAGCGATGGTGTGCTTGCCATAATTATAACCATTATGGTATTGGAGTTAAAAGTTCCACATGGAGATTCTATAAAAGATTTAATGCCGTTGCTATTTGTCTTTCTTAGTTATGTTTTGAGCTTTATTTACGTAGGTATTTATTGGAACAATCATCATCACATGTTTATGGTGGTAAATAAAGTTAACGGTGCTGTGCTTTGGGCCAATTTGCATTTGTTGTTTTGGTTATCCATGATTCCTTTTGCCACAGCATGGATGGGAGAAAACCATTTCACTCCAGCACCAACAGCACTTTATGGCTTTGTGTTATTAATGAATGCAATAGCTTATACCATTTTATCTATGATTTTGGTTAAGCATCATGGGGAAAATTCTTTGCTGTCAAGAGCCTTAGGAAGCGATTTTAAAGGGAAAATCTCCTTGGCATGTTACATCATCGCCATTCCTTGCGCCTTTATTCACACTTGGATTTCTGGAGCTTTATTTGTGTTAGTAGCATTACTTTGGTTAATTCCTGATAAGAGAATTGAAAGGGTTATTCACGAAGAAGAAATTAGCTAATTAGCTAATTAATCAATTAGCTAATTAATATCTTTGCCCCATGCCAATCTTACAAGAAAACATTTCCTTAAAAAATTATAACACATTTGGTATTGATGTAAATGCGAAATACTTTGCAGAAATAAAAAGCATAGCAGATTTAAAGGAAGTTTTCAGTCATTCAATAGCGAAAGAAAAACAATTACTCATTCTGGGAGGGGGCAGTAATATGCTGTTCACTAAAGATTTTGATGGATTGGTTGTCAAAGTAAGTATTCCTGGCATCAGTTTTACTACACAAGGTGATGATGTGATGGTTACTGCAGGTGGCGGCATCGTATGGAATGACTTAGTAAATTACTGCGTGGATAATGGTTTTGCAGGTATTGAAAATCTAAGTTTAATTCCTGGAACTGTTGGCGCATCGCCCATACAAAATATTGGCGCTTATGGTGTAGAGCTTAAAGATGTATTTCATTCTTGCCAAGCATTTGAAATCGCTTCTGGCGAAATAAGAACATTTACTTATGCCGATTGTAAGTTTGATTATAGAGATAGTGTCTTTAAAAATGAACTTAAAGGAAAATATATCATCACTTCTGTAGTTTTCCATTTAAGTAATAAGGCCAATCTACAAACACATTACGGAGCCATTACAACAGAGTTGGAAAATAGAAATATCATTGAGCCAACTATCGCAGATGTTTCTAAAGTGGTTTCTCATATTCGGGTTAGTAAATTGCCAGATCCAAAAACTATTGGCAACGCAGGTAGCTTTTTTAAAAATCCTGTTATCGAAAAAGCAGCTTTCGATGAGTTAATCAAAAAATTTCCTGAAGTGGTTAATTATCCAGTAGCAAACGGCAAAGTAAAATTAGCTGCTGGTTGGTTAATTGAGCAATGTGGTTTTAAAGGGAAAGTTGTAGGCGAAACTGGAACATGGAAAAATCAGGCATTGGTTTTGGTAAACCATGGTCATGCAAGTGGACAAGAAGTGTATAATTTTTCAGAACAAATAATAAAAACTGTCTATACCAAATTCAACGTTCAGCTAGAACGTGAGGTAAACATATTGTGACAAGTTGATTTTCGACCATTTTAGTAGGGTTTTCGTTAAAGTTAATTCAGATTTTAATTTTTTGGTATTATAGTTGTATAAGTCTAATCAGATATAACAGTTACTTCGAGCCAAATAAAAGTTTCTGTTTCTTTTTTAAAACTTAAAACTAAAAACTATGACACAGCTACAATTTAACCACCAATTGCACGACTATTCTGGTTCATTACAGTCATTCGCTTTAAATTTTACTAAAGACGTAGAAGACGCCAATGATTTGGTACAGGATACCATGCTAAAAGCTGTAACATACTACAGCAAGTTTAAGGAAGGTACAAACCTAAAAGGCTGGTTATTTACTATCATGCGTAATACGTTTATCAATAACTACAGACGTATGGTAAAAACTAATACATTAATTACGCAAAGCGAAGATATTTCTTCAGCTAACTTGCATTACAGTGCAACTCGTAATGATGTTGAAAGTAAATTTGTTTTGGGAGATATCCATAAAGCCCTAGCTACTTTACAGCCAGAATATTACGTACCGTTTATCAAATATTTTGAGGGATTTAAATATCATGAAATTGCCGAAGAATTAGATATTCCAATTGGAACAGTAAAAACTCGTATCCACGTAGCTCGTGGCATACTTAAAAAATATTTAAAAACTTATGCAAAGGACCTTGCATCTACAGAAGCATAATAAAACCTGAAAAACATATACCGAAAAGGTTCTCTAGTCGCAGATTAGGGAACCTTTTTATTTTGTGGCTTTTTAAACGAAGGCAAATCATTACTTTTGAAAATCTGAATTAAAAGATTTCGAATGGCCAACACTTTTTTATACCTCAATTTATTTTTATTCCTGATTCCATTTGCACTCGCATTAGATAAAAAAGTATTTCCAATTAAAAATATTCGTTCTCTAATCGTTCCTTCACTAATAGTAACTGTTATCTTCTCTGAGATTGCTGTTTTTTTCACTGGATTAAAAGTTTGGGAATTTAATCCAGCTTACTTGGTTGGTGTATATTACAGAGAACTTCCTTTGGAAGAATATCTTTTCATTTTTACTTTCAGCTTTACTGGATTAGGAATTTACAATTACTTAAATGCTAAGTTTCCTAAAAACGACCTACAAAAATATAGTTTAGCCTTAAGCCATGCTTTAATGGGAGTTTGTATAGCTATGTTGTTTTTTGCCTACACTAAATGGTATCCAGCTATCACATTTGCATTTTTGATGATGCTTTTAATTGGTGTAGAATACATCAATACCTTAAGGTTCATGTATAAATTTTATAGGGCATTCGTGGCCTCGTTAATTCTATTCTATAGCTGCTATGGAGTTATTTGTAATTTGCCCATAACAACTTATAATGCAGCCGAAAATTTAGGATTCGATTTGTTCAAAATCCCGTTAGAAAATTACTTTTTTACAATGGGGATGCTTTTATTAGGTGTTTACTTATTGGAATTTTTTAAATCTAGAAAGGCTGTCTAATGGATTTGCCAACTTATAGCAAACAACAACTCGCCCTTCGTAACGGACAAGATAAGCCTGAAATTTGGGTTGCTTATAAAGGAAATATTTATGATGTTGGCAGCAGCCGATTATGGAAAAATGGTAAACATTATGAGCATTGGGCAGGCCAAGATTTAACTGATGAATTACCTGATGCACCACATACTGAAACGGTTTTTGAAAAGTTTGAGGTAATTGGTGTTCTTAAGTAAGTTTCAAATTATACGAAAAGAGCTTCGCTAGATCGCTATGATACTAAAAAGCCTTGCCAACTTATAGGTAACCATTAAGTTGACAAGGCTTATTCAATTATACGGCATCAGATAGCGAAGTAAACGTAAAGTCCTTAATTTTTAACGGTGGCAATAAATAACTTGCATTTGATTCTGCGCTAACCGTTCTTTCCGACTTACCCATTTCTTCTAAATTGTTTAGCATGATCACTGGGCTTTCATTAAAGCGGAAGTTTTTTATCGGGAATTTAATCTCTCCTTTTTCGATATAAAAAGTACCATCCCTAGTTAGGCCTGTTAATAATAAAGTTTGAGGGTCAACCGGACGGATATACCATAATCGCGTTACTAATATTCCTTTTTCAGTTCCCTTAATTAGCTCTTCCAATGATTTGGCTCCGCCCATCATGATAGCACCATCTGGACTTGGAATAGATTTAATTCCTGTTTTCTCTGCCCAATAGCGAGAAGTGTATAAGTTTTTAACGACCCCTTTTTCAATCCAGTTTACCTTGTTTTGGGCACGCCCATCTCCAGCCCAAGTGGAAGTTGGTAGTTCAGTATTCCAAGGGTCAGAGTAAATATTTACACGCTCATCAAGCAGTTGTTCTCCTACTTTTGTTTTGCCGCCTGGTTTGCTCATGAAGCTTCTTCCTTCATCTGCTTGCCTTGCATCTAAACTAAAAAATAGATTTTCTAACATTACTGCAACTGCTGTAGGCTCTAAAATAACTGTATACTTTCCTGGTTCAATGGCTTTAGCTGCAACAGAAGATAATGCTTTTTTACAAGCTATTGCTGTATCTGTTTTGGTATTTAACTTTTTAAAATCATTATATCCTTTAGTTGCATATCCGGAGCCCTTTCCATCATCTGTTCTTACGGTGATGTTAAAAGCAACATCGGTTGATTTATTATAAGCAAATAAACCTTTGCTATTCATCATTGCTGAAAATCCGGCGCTGTTGGAAAGAAAACCGGCTGCAGCTAGCTTATTATCTTTTGCTTGAGTTAAGCTTGCTTGTACAGCATCTGCCCTTTCTTTGGCACCCATTGAAGCAGTTGCTTCAGAAAAGGTGGGCGAGTCAGGACCATATTGCTGTTGGCTTAAAAATGGCATAAACTCTGGATTTTCTGGCGCTAGGTGCGCCAATTCTTCAGCTCTGCGAACTACTTTTTCTAATGAAGCATCGTCGAATTCGTTAATCGTGGCAACGCCTAATCTTTTTCCAAATGCAGAAGAAACAACCAAGCTATTGGTGCTAATTCCACCACTTGTAGAAACAGAGTTTCTGGCATATCTCACGTTGCCGCTGTCAGAACCTGATAGGTTTAATTCACATTGTTCTGCTTTTGAGTAGCTAAGCACTTTAGTTAAAAGAGCTCTAGCTTGTTCTTTAGTTAATATTGGCATAATTTCTATCAGATTTTTCTAGCAGTGTTGATTACATTAACATTATTAAAACGAGTAGTAGCAGACCCATGAGATACTGCACTTGATTGGCTTGGTTGACCTTTGCCATCAAAGAACGTTCCACCTAAACGATAATCGCTTTCATCGCAAATGGCTACGCAAGAATTCCAAAACTCTTGAGTGTTGGCCTGGTAGGCTACATCTTTAAGCATACCTATAATTTTACCTTCCTTGATCTCATAAAAAAGCTGACCGCCAAATTGGAAATTGTAACGTTGCTGGTCAATAGAGAATGAACCCTCGCCAACTATATAAATGCCTTTTGCTACGTTTTTAATTTGGTCTGCAATGCTCAAAGGTTTTTTACCAGGTTGTAAAGAGATATTTGCCATCCGCTGAAATTGTACACTACTCCAGTTATCGGCATAACAACATCCTTGTGAATGATCTAATCCAACAATATGAGCCTGATCTCTTATGGCTTGATAATTAACTAAAACACCTTCTTTTATAACATCCCACTTGCCACATTTCACGCCTTCATCATCATAACCTACGGCGCCTAAAGACCCTACTTCAGTTTTGTCGGCAGTAATGTTAACCTCCTTGCTGCCATATTGGAATTTTTTAGATTGCCATTTGTCTAAGGTGAGGAAACTAGTGCCTGCAAAATTAGCTTCGTAGCCTAAAACCCTATCCAGCTCGGTCGGGTGACCGCATGATTCATGGATAGTTAAGCCCAAATGTGAGGGGTCTAGTACTAAGTCATATTTGCCGGCTTCAACAGATTTTGCCTTCATTTTTTCGCCTACTTGGATGGCTGCCTGCTTGGCATCTTCGAGCATATCGTATCGGCCTTTGTAAAGCGTGCCTGATGCGGTTTTTATTTTATCTTGAGGTCTTGCTTCCAAATACTCATAACCTTTGCCAGAAGGGGCGCTTAAGGCATTCCTTGTTTCAAACTTCCCTGTTGTTTTATCAATTTTTGTAATAAAGAAAGTTGGCCAAATGCGATGAATATCTTGGTCGATATATGATCCTTCAGATGATGCGAAGTATTTTTGCTCATTAACCATGAACAAAATGGAATTGATATAATCGGCACCACCCTTTATGGCAGCATCATTTACTGATAAAAGTAAGTCTACCTTTTCTTTAATTGGCACTTCAAATGCATTTTTCTCGATAGGAGCTTTCCAGGTTACATCGCCGAATCCTTTTTGGGGAGCCAATTGCACGGGTTCGCTTTGTAAACGAGCATTTTCCTTGGCGATGGATACGGCTAGTTCAGCCGCTTTTGCAATGCTGTCTTTATCCATTTTGTCGGTTGCAGCAAAGCCCCAGCTTCCATTTGCAATTACCCTGATGCCAATACCATAAGATTCAGTATTTACTATATTTTCTACCTTATCTTCACGTGTAACCACATATTGGTTTAGGTATCTACCAACACGAACATCAGTATAAGTAGCTCCTTTAGAGCGAGCAGCATTTAGAGCAATGTCTGACAGGATTTTTTTGGCTGCGGGGTCTACATATTCGAGTGCCCGTTCTTGAGATATGTCATGTCCAAAAATGGGAATAGCCGGAAGCATGGCAGCCGCTGCCCCTGCGCCAGTTAAATAAATAAAGTCTCTACGTTTCAATTGAGTTTGTTTTAAGGTTTACTAAATGTAGCTAAATGCGTTTCATTTAACAAAGTTTGTAGCTAACATTTTAGTTGCATACTAACCATAAACCCAGAGTGTATTATTATTGGATTAAGCTATATTTTCTTTTATGACTTGAGTATTTTTGTATAATTCTATACTAGAGAATGCGTTAAAACAATAAAAGCAGGCGTAGCCTGCTTTTATACTTATATGTTTTTAGTTTTAGTCTTGTGTGATCTCAAAACTACTCAAGCTTACAAACTCCTGTAAACGAGCAGCGATTGCTTCTTTATCTAGTTCTAATAATCTTTCTGTTCCGAATTTCTCTACACAGAATGATGCTAAAGCAGAACCATAAATTAATGCATTTTTCATATTGTTAAAGTTCACAGTGCCAACTTGTGCCAAATAACCAATAAAACCTCCAGCAAAAGTATCACCTGCGCCAGTTGGGTCAAAAACATCAGCTAATGGAAGAGCAGGAGCTGAGAAAATTTTATCCTCGTGGAATAACAAAGCGCCATGCTCACCTTTTTTGATGATAAGATACTTTGGTCCCATTGTTAGGATTTTATTAGCTGCTTTAACCAATGAGTATTCTCCAGATAACTGGCGAGCTTCAGAGTCGTTAATGGTTAATACATCTACTAATTTAATGGTCTCCAATAAATCGTCCATCATGATGTCCATCCAGAAGTTCATCGTGTCTAAAACAATTAACTTTGGACGTTTATTTAACCTTTCGATAACGGTACGTTGTATTTGAGGGGTTAAGTTGCCTAACATTAAATATTCGCAGTCTTGGTAGCTTTCTGGAATAATTGGGTCGAAATGCTCCAATACATTTAATTCGGTAACCAAAGTATCGCGACTATTCATATCGTTATGATATTTTCCGCTCCAAAAGAACGATTTTTCGCCTGCCTTAATTTGTAAACCTTCAGTATCTACCCCATGATTTTCTAATAAAGCGATGTCTTCTTTTTTGAAATCATCACCCACAACAGCCACAATTTTTGTTTTGTTATAGAAGTAAGAAGCAGCTAAACTTGCGTAAGTTGCAGCTCCACCTACTATTTTATCTGTTTTTCCGAAGGGAGTTTCAATGGCGTCGAAAGCCACAGTACCTATGATTATCAGGCTCATATGATTTTTGTTAAATTTTTTTTAATTTTTTTCACTGCAAATATTGCATAAATAATTTAAAAGCCCTAATATTGCATTCCCAAAACGAACAAGGCTTTATGTGCTGCACATTAATCCAAAGCCGTTTTAGGAATAAACCAGTACTCCTTCTTAGCTCAGCTGGTTAGAGCATCTGACTGTTAATCAGAGGGTCGCTGGTTCGAGCCCAGCAGAGGGAGCTCAGATTTTCAAGTCCGAAAATCGCAAAAAACCCCATTTCTAGCAATAGGATGGGGTTTTTGTTTGCATATAGGAATTCTCCTACCCACTCGAACAGTTTCTCAATTGCTGTTATTCGTCAAGTTTTACACCAAAAAATGTTAAACTTCTCGAAAAATCGTTACAAAAATCGTTACAGAAAAATCCAGTTATGTAGGGCTTCCGGCATCCTTAAACCCATTAAACCTACAAGAAAAATGGCAACTGTAGAAGCAAAAGTGTTTGCACACCATTACAAAAATGATGGCACTTGGAATGTGAAGATCAGAGTGTTTCACAAAACCCAGGTTAGATTTTTAGACACAGAGCACTTTGTGTCTGAAAAACAAGTAAAAAAACATCCAAAAAACAAAACAGAGTATCTAATCAAAGATCCCTTTATCAAGAAATTGTTGAATAATGAACTTGAGGATTATCGAATCGCAATTAGCAATTTAGGCACTAGATTAAAATTATTTAACCCCGACGAGCTCAAAAATTATTTAACCAACCATGATGAAGATATCGACTTCATTAAATTCTGTAATGAATATGTTAAAGAGCTTAAAGACGGAAAAAAAGATAAGAGTGCAGCCAATTTCAATACAGTTAAGAATAGCATAGTTGATTTTTTCAAAAGGGAAAAAGTGCTTGTTGACGAGATTAATTTAGACATGCTTTACGACTGGGAAAGGTTTCTCCGAACTGAGCGGATTATTAAAAGATTAAATCAATTTAATGATCCAATCACTACTGTGCAAAAAGCATTGACAGATTCCAGCGTCCACAATTATATGCGTGATTTGCGTGGGCTTTTTAATCATGCACGCAAAAGATACAATAGAAAAAGTTTGGGAATAATAAGGATTGAACATTATCCCTTTGAAGAGTTCAAGATTGTTGATGCACCACAAACAAAAAAGAGAAACACCCAAGTGAAAACGATTAAGGATATTAGGGATTGTACTCCTAAATGTAATAGTAGAGCAGAGCTTGCTAGAGATCTTTTTATGCTGTCATTTTATATGTGTGGGGTAAATGCTGTAGACCTATTTCAAATAAATGAAACAAATATTGTTCAGGGTAGGCTGGAATACAACCGATCAAAAACGAAGGACAAACGAAAAGATAATGCCTTTATAAGCATAAAAATCGTTAAAGAGGCCAAGCCATTGCTAAAGAAATATATGAATAATCTTTCTCAAAGATATAGCACTATCGGTGGGTTAAATAAAGCATTAAGTAGCGGAATGAAAGAGGTCTGCAAACTGGTTTCAGTTGATGGCATCACTTATTATTGGGCGAGACATACCGTCGGTAATCTGGCTAGAAATAAATGTCGAATGAGTAAAGATGATGTGGCGCTTGCATTGAACCACGTGGATCATGGACGAAAAACAACGGACATCTATGTAGATAAAGATTGGAGTATCGTTGATGAACTGCAGAAAAAGGTTATCGGTCTTTTAAACTAATGAAGGGGAAACAGTTTAAATAGCACTTGCCTGGCATTATTTCTTAGCCGTATAGATTTAGTTAATAATTGAAAATCTTAATTTTAAACATCATGAAAAATCTTATTCTATTTTTTCTGACTTGCATTATTGGAACGGGAGCATTTCTAGCTGGTACAACTATGAAAAATCCACTTCCCGCTTTTATTGTGGCTTTCGTTCTTTGGATGCTTTTTTTATATAGAATTGCGAGAAAATAGCTTTTATAAAAAAGCTTAATATTTATTTGAACTGAACTTTTATTTGTCGAACTATTTAACTTTTTTAAAGTAGAACCAAAAGTGGCGGATTCTTGACAATAAAATTTGAGCTTGAGCAATAAATGTAATTATATAGCGTATTTATATACGAGAGCGTTAATTTAGATAAGCGGGAATAGTCCATAAAAACTATTTCCGCTTTCTTTTTACTGAAAAATTTCAGCAGTGGGGAATTAATAGATAAATATTTTTTAATATTGACCCTGATTTTTAGTAAATTAGAGGGGACAGTTAGTGAAATGCCAGACTATAACAAACATACCGACCAGGAATTGGCATCCCTTTTAAGGGATGGAGATCAAGGTACGTTTGCTTTCATCTACAACAAATTCAAAGCATCACTTTACCTTCATGCATTAAGGACAATCAAGGATGGAGACCATGCCACGGATATCGTTCAAGAAGTCTTTACCAATCTTTGGGAAAAACGATTGAGCTTTAGTCCCACCACCTCAATCGACAATTATCTTTATGGAGCAGTAAGAAACAGGGTATTTAATTTAATCGCCCACCAAAATGTTACAGACCGCTACGCCAAATCCATCCAAAGCTTTTTTGAAAAGGGTGAGTTTTTTACCGACAACTTGATCAGGGAAAAAGAACTGAACCAAATTATCGAAAAAGAGATTGACGCACTTCCAAAAAAAATGCGTGAGGTATTTCTGCTCAGCCGCAATACAGACCTTTCACACAAGGAAATCGGCGAGGTCTTGGGTATTTCCGATACCACGGTTAAGAAGCAAGTTGGTAATGCTGTGCGCATCTTAAGGTTAAAGATTAACCTTTCTATCCTGCTATTTTATTTTTTTTAAAATTTTTCTACTCCATTTTGCACCTTCATCTGTCTGACGTTTTAAAGGGGGATTAATTTCCTTTACTGCGTATGGAAAACCTAGATGTAAAATCACTGATCGAACGTTATAACAACGGAACGCTATCCTTAGAGGAACAGGCTATGCTGGAAAGTTGGTACATCAGCGAAGTCAGGTCTAATAAGAACTATCAGGGCCTAGAAGAAAATCTAGCAAAACTTGATCAGAACTTTATGCACATTATTGGTGCAGAAGAAAAGAAAGGATCTAAGCTTTGGCCGAGGGTTGCAGTCGCTGCTTCTTTTTTTGCCGTTCTTGGGTTAAGCCTATATTTTTATAATTCTAAATCTCCTGATAAGGTTGAACAAGCAAATGTTGAGTTAGCAGATATTGATCCTGCTGGCAATAAGGCTTATTTGACCCTTGGCAATGGAAAACGCATCGCACTTACAGGTGCGAGCAACGGTACTATTGCAGAACAAGCTAATGTAAAGATTACCAAAACTGCAGATGGACAATTGGTGTACGTAATTGCTGAAAATAATTCAGTTGCTTCATCCAAGTTAGAATACAACACAATCGAAACGCCAAATGGCGGTCGATATGAAATCGCACTTCCAGATGGAACGCATGTTTGGATGAATGCCGCATCGTCACTAAAATATCCATCTTCTTTTGCATTGCTTACAGAAAGAAGAGTAGAGCTTTTGGGAGAAGCCTATTTTCAGGTTGCAAAGGATAAACAGCATCCTTTTATCGTTAAGACTGCGCAGCAGGAAGTGAAGGTATTGGGTACACATTTCAACATCAACAGTTATGCGGATGAACCGGAAGTTAGGACAACCCTGCTCGAAGGTTCGGTAAATGTCTCCAATCTAAAAAGTAAAAATTCAAAAATATTAAAGCCAGGCCAACAGGCAACATTAAAGGGTGGTGACATCAAAGTTGGTGATGCAGATGTCGATCAGGCTATGAGCTGGAAAAATGGTGATTTCGTTTTTGTTGGCGAGGATCTTAAAGCCGTAATGCGTCAGGTTGCCAGATGGTATGATGTAGAGATCGAGTATCAAGGAAATATAAATTCTTCTGGTGTAGTAAGTACAATTTCCCGAACCAAGAAATTGTCGCATGTTTTGAAAGCGCTACAGATCAATCAGGGAATCCATTTTAAAGTTGAGGGAAGGAGGGTTTTGGTTATGCCTTAGAAACCTTTGAGGTTAGCCAGAACAAGAACGGAGGCGTTGGAAGCGCCCCCGATCAAAAAGTCTAGCTAATCGGATAAATAATGCTACTAACACAATTTCAACAACTAAACTAAACAAACAAATGTATAAATTTTACTATACAAATGGGTATGGTGTAACCAGCTATATCCGAAAGTCCGCAACCAGTTTGTGGCAGATTGCATGGAATCCCAATATCAGAAAATGGCTTATGAGGATAAATCTGACATGCTTAATGTTATTGATTGCATTTATGCAAGTTTCTCTTGCCGCAAATGCTCAAAAAATCTCTTTGTCAAAAAAGAATGCACCACTTACCGAAATCTTTAAAGAGCTAAGGAAACAGAGCGGATATGATTTCGTGATTAACAAAGACCAGATCAAGATCGCAAAACCAGTGACTATTTTGGTTAATGGTGATGATTTGATTAATGTGTTAAATAAATGTTTTGAAAATCAGCCGTTCACTTACTCGATGGAGGATAAGATGATTATTGTGGTCAATAAGAAATCTGAACAAGCAAAAATAAATAGTCCTCCATTAGATGTCACAGGAAAACTGGTTGACGAAAACGCTCAGCCCATTGCTGGAGCTACAATTAAAGTCAAGGGAACTTCTATAACCGCTATTTCTGACGCCAATGGCTTTTTCTCCCTAAAAAATATTTCAGATGATGCTGTATTACAAATCTCTTATTTAGGATACCAGATTAAAGAAGTAAAGGCTTCCAAAGATTTAGGAAGTTTAATAATGGCGTTAGCTGTTGGAAAATTGGATGAAGTAACGGTTAATGCTGGATATTATACAGTTAAAGAGCGTGAATTGACTGGGAGTATTTCAAGAATAACTTCTAAAGACATTGAAAAGCAACCCGTCACAAACTTTCTAGCAACAATGCAGGGAAGAATGGCGGGGGTAAATATAATACAGCAAACTGGTACAGCCGGCGGTGGTTTCAATATCCAGATACGAGGACAAAATAGTGTACGAAGAGATGGGAATTCACCTTTGTATATTATTGACGGAGTACCTTATTCCAGCGAAGAAATAGGAAACGGGTTATCAATGTCGATCATGTCGATGAATACAAATCCGCTCAATAATATAAACCCAGGAGATATTGAAAGCTTGGAAGTGCTTAAAGATGCCGATGCTACAGCAATCTATGGTTCCCGTGGTGCAAATGGAGTGGTACTGATCTCTACCAAAAAGGGCAAGAAGGGCAAGACCCGTTTTAACACTTCACTATCACAAGGATTAGGTAGCGTCGCCCACTTTATGAAGATGATGAATACCCAACAGTACTTATCAATGCGTGCAGAGGGATTCGCCAATGATGGCATTGCACAGTACCCCGCAAATGCCTATGATATTAATGGAACATGGGATAAAGGCCAGTACACTAACTGGCAGAAAGAATTATTAGGGGGTACTGCAAAGATTACAAATATCAATGCCTCTGTTTCGGGAGGTTCAGAACAGACGCAATTTATGATTATTAGTAATTATAATCGGGAAACTACCGTGATGCCAGGAGACTTCGGTTATAACAAAGCTAATGTAAGAGTAAATCTTAATCACACATCCCAAGATCAGCGTTTTAAGGTGAGTTTTACCAGTGTTTATAATATTCAGGATAATAACCAGGCTTCAACTGATCTTACGGTTGAAGCCTGGGCTTTGGCTCCTAATGCACCGTCTCTTTATAATGCTAACGGAGAACTGAATTGGGAGAACAATACTTTTCAAAATCCATTAAGGCATCTTAATGGTTTGTCTAAGTCTAGAACGTATGATCTAGTAGCTAATAGTATTTTTTCCTATAGCTTAGCTAAAGGTCTTGACATAAAAAGCAGTTTTGGTTATACCGACCTTAAACATGGTGAAAGCAGTACTTTTCCATCTACTATATTCAATCCATCCGAAGGGCTGGATAGTAAAAATTCTCGTATCTATTATACTGATATGGCAAGGCAGTCCTGGATTATTGAACCACAACTGAATTGGAGATCTATGTTCGGATCTTTAAAGACAGATTTGCTTATTGGAGCTACCTACCAAAGACAAAACAACAAATCAATGTCTACCGAAGGTAGCGGCTACTCGAGCAATAGTATGATTTACAATCCGTCCGCCGCAACAGACCTTTCTATACTAGGCTTTGATGATTCAGTTTATAAATATCAATCGGTGTTTGCTCGTGCAAATTTCAACTGGAAAGAACGCTATTTATTGAATTTGACAGGAAGAAGAGATGGCTCAAGTCGTTTTGGGTCCGGCAAGAATTTTGCATGGTTTGGAGCTGTGGGGGCAGCCTGGCTATTTTCGGAGGAAAAATTGCTAAAGGATAATTCAGTTTTCAGTTTTGGAAAGCTTAGGGCAAGTTACGGGACTACTGGCAATGATCAGATTGGGAACTATCAATTTCTAAACACTTATACAGCCTCAAGTGCCACATATGCTGATGTTATAGGCTTGAAACCGACACGGCTCTATAACGACCAGTTTAGATGGGAAACCAACAAGAAACTGGAAGTTGCCCTTGAAACAGGCTTTTTGAAAGATAAAATATTCCTAACTACTGCTTGGTATCGAAATAGGTCATCCAATCAATTGGTAGGTGTACCACTTCCGGGAACGACTGGATTTACAGAGATACGAGCAAATCTAGATGCTACAGTTCAAAATACCGGGGTTGAGCTTACCTTAATGACCAAGAATATTGAACGTAAAGACTTTGAGTGGAACACGACCATTAATTTCTCTGCTTCAAAAAACAAACTATTATCATTTCCTAATCTGGAAAGCTCAACTTACCGAGATAAGTATGTCATCGGTCAACCACTCAACATTGTGAAGACATACCTATATGATGGCATCAATCCGACAACAGGTATCTATACTTTTATTGATGTAAATAGCGATGGTCAGTTTACGGAAGCTGAAGACATGCAGACCGTAAAAGATTTAAGTCCTAGATTTTTTGGGGGATTGCATAACCATTTACGTTATAAAAGATGGCAGTTGGATTTTCTATTCCAATTTGTAAAGCAGCAAAATTACGACATTCCTAGAACACTTGCCATAGCGGGTACGATGATTAACCAGTCTGTGGCGGTATTAGACCATTGGCAATCTCCAGAAAAGTCAGGTGTTTCTCAAATTTATACCTCAGGAGCAAATGGGGACGCTGAGAACGCATTATACAGATATGCTGCTAGTGACGCTGGGATTACGGATGCATCCTATATCAAATTAAAGAACGTAGCTCTCAGTTACGAATTTCCAGAAAGATGGCTTAAAAAAATAGGGTGCAAAGCTACCCTTCAAGGCCAAAATCTTTTAACCATAACCCCATTCAAAGGCTCGGATCCTGAGTTTGCTGGAATAGGCTACTTACCTCCCCTTCGGATGATCACTGCAGGGTTACAGTTCGATTTTTAACTTAAATGCAAAAGAAATGAAAAATAATAAGCTTTTTAATCACTATCATGACAATTACAATAGGATATATAGATTTTTCACCATCTTGACTTTCTTTTTTTTGACAATTGTATTTCACGGTTGTGAAAAATTTACTGAGGTTGATATGCCCTTTGCGGAACTCAACGCAAAATCAGTATATGAAGAAAAAAATACTGCATATGCTGCACTTGCCAATATTTTCGCCGAGATACGCGATAATGGAATGCTAACGGGTAAAACTAATGGCATGACCAGGGAGATAGGTCTTTATGCCGATGAACTGACATGGTATGGAAACAGTGCACAGGCATCTGCAAATTTTTATAACAATACTATTATACCAACCCACGGAACGATTGCAACATGGTGGAATAGTTGTTACAGTCAGATTTATGCAGCTAATGCTGTAATCGAAGGAGTTTCGGCCTCAAGAAAATTATTACAAATAGACAAAGATCAGCTTACTGGTGAAGCGAAGTTTCTTCGAGCATTTTTACATTTATATTTATCTCAACTTTGGGGTGAGATACCCTATTTGACAGGAACAGATTATAGTTTCAATAGTAATGTTCGGAGGATTCCGACCATGGAAGTGTATACAAAGATTATTGAAGACCTTGAGGCAGCAAGTATACTATTGCCAAAAGAATACCTAAATCCCACAAGAGTACACCCAAACTTTTATGCCGCTAAAGCATTGTTAGCAAGGGTGTATCTTTATAAAGGTGATTGGGCGAAAGCGGTTAGTAACGCTTCTGAGGTATTGAACAATACGGCAACATTCGTTTGGGTTACCGAACTTAACAACGTATTCCTGAAAGAAAGCACAACGACAATTTGGCAATATGCCCCTAGATCAGCAACAAGGAACACTGATGACGGAACAACGTTTATTTTTAATTCAGGTCCACCCTCGGTAGTTGCACTTACAACCAGTCTTGTAAATGCTTTCGAAAATGGGGATCAAAGAAAGGTTAAGTGGCTTCGTTCAAGAAGTAGTGGGGCTAGCACCTGGTATCATTCGTTTAAGTACAAAAAAACAGGTAGTAATACACCACAAACTGAATTTACTATCGTATTGCGCTTAGCTGAGATGTATCTTATCCGTGCTGAAGCCAGAGCACAACAAGGAGAGTTGGGTGGTGCAGCTGATGACTTGAATAAGATTAGAAATACTGCTGGACTTGCGAATACTTCTGCCGTTACGAAGGTCGACATTCTAGAGGCGATATTGAGAGAAAGACGAGTAGAATTGTTTACCGAATTTGGACATCGTTTTATAGATCTCAAACGCTTCAATGCTATAGATGCAGCTTTATCAGTTAGTAAAGCTTCTTGGCAATCTACTGACAAACTTTTACCAATCCCACAAGGGGAAATCAATTTAAACCCAAATATCGCACCTCAAAATCTCGGTTATTAATGAAAATATTATATTCGTATA